>CAYVHP010000175.1:0-13426 GCA_964451265.1 uncultured Caulobacteraceae bacterium
TCGAAGGCGTACCAGTCGGTAATCCAGTTGGCGCCATAGCCCATGGCGGTGGCCGCCAGCACCAGGGTCATGCAGCATGCGCCGGCCGAAAGCTCCTGCTCCCACGCCGGGATGCTGGCGGTCTGGTCCACGCGGGAGACCACGGCGATGCACAGGGGCGGGGTCCTTAATTTGAATAGGACGCCTGCGGCCTTGGTCGGATCGGGCTGTTCCTTGGCGAGGCCCTCCAGGCGGTCGGCCAGTTCGGTTTTGGCCTCGCCCTCCAACACCACAAAGCGCCAGGGGAACAGCTTGCCGTGATCGGGCACGCGCGCGGCCAGGCGCAGGAGGTCCTGCAGCGCCTGGCCGGACGGCGCCGGCGCTGTCAGGGTTTGAGGCGAGGCTGAACGGCGGCTGGCCAAGAGCGCCAGGGTCTGCTCGCTGACCTGTCCGAAGGGGGTGGGCCGGCCAAATTCGGGGGCGGGGGGAACAACAGGCAAGGACGCACCTCGTTTGACGGGCTGTTAAGGGCGCCAGCTATAGGCTGCGCCGGCTGGGGATTAAAGGCCGGGTGGGACTGGCAAGCGGCGCGCCGTCCCCCATATGCTACAAATCTCGCCGCAGCCTATTGGCCGGAATTGTGTTATAGGGTCGCGCCTTTTGGGCCGCGAGGGCTATGGGAGCCGACGGATGAGCAGACGTCTGGAACTGGTCAAGCCGACCATGGCTAGCCCCGTATGGGCTGCCCTACGCGCTCAGGCGCTTGAAGCGGCCAATGCCGAGCCCACCCTGGCGTCCTTGCTCAACGCCGTGGTTCTGTCGCACGATAGCCTGGGCGACGCCCTGTCCTATCAGTTGGCGCGCAAGCTGAGCGACCAGGAGCTGCGCGCCATGAGCGCGCGCGAATTCTGTGACGCGGCTTTCGCCGACGAGCCCGAATTGGTCGATCATGCCGAGGCGGACCTGCAGGCGGTGTTCGAGCGCGATCCGGCCTGCAAGAGCTATGTGCAGCCCTTCCTGTTCTTCAAGGGGTTCCAGGCGCTGCAAACCTATCGTGTGGCTCATTGGCTGTGGCGAAACGGGCGCCAGACCCTGGCGCTTTATCTGCAAAGCCGTATGTCGGAAATCTTCCAGGTGGACATCCATCCGGCGGCCAAGATCGGCGTGGGCGTGTTCCTCGACCACGGCACCGGCATCGTCATCGGCGAGACCGCCGTGGTGGGCGATGACGTCTCCATGCTGCACGGGGTGACCCTGGGCGGCACGGGGGCGGAGCACGGCGACCGTCACCCCAAGATCGGCAAGGGCGTGCTGCTGGGCGCCGGGTCCAAGGTGCTGGGCAACATCACCGTGGGTGAATACGCCAAGGTCGCGTCTGGTTCGGTGGTTCTAAAACCTGTGCCGGCGCACTGCACGGCGGCGGGTGTTCCCGCCCGTCTGGTCAACTGCCCAACCTGCGACGAGCCGGCGCGGACCATGGATCACACCCTGGCCGACGTGGTTTACGACTACGTCATCTGACGTCGATCCAGCGGCCAATCCCCATTGCGCACAGGCTGAAAGGCGTTAGGGTCCGGCCCGGCGCAACGGCGCGCGACTCTGAAACCAGCCCCTCTGAAGGACGGATCTCGTGAAAGATACCGATATTAAGCGCATCGAGACCCACCTGAAGCGCACCTTCGGCAATACCGCGATCTTGCTGAAGCCCCGCCCCAAGCAGAAGGACTCCGCCGAGGTCTATATCGGCGAGGAGTTCATCGGCGTGATCTATGAGGACGAGGACGAAGACGGCTCATTCCTGTTTGAGATGGCCATCCTCAGCGAGGATTTGGACTAGGGCTGATCGACGTCCACTAGGCCCTCAAACGTTTCGGCCTTCGAAGCCCACCTCACATCGTCATCCCACGGTCGGCTGAAAGCCGATCCGGGGGACCCAAGCCACGCCTGAAATTGCCAAACTCGCTTGGGTCCCCCGGTCCGCCCGTTGGGCGGCCGTGGGATGACGAACTTTTTCAAACTTGCGGCGCGGACTAAAGCACCCCCAACATGCTCGCCACCAGAGGGTGGCGGACGATGTCGACGTCGCGCAGGCGCACGACCGCTATGCCGGCCACGCTTTCCAGGCGGTCGGCGACATCGCCCAGGCCCGAGACGCCCGGCAACAGGTCGGATTGGTTGGGGTCGCCGGTGATGACCATGGTGGAGTGCCAGCCCAGTCGGGTCAGCAGCATCTTCAGCTGCACATAGGTGCAGTTCTGCGCCTCATCAATCACCACAAAGGCGTTGTTGAGGGTGCGGCCGCGCATGAAGCCGACGGGGGCGATTTCAATGGCGCCCTCGGCCATCAGGGCGCGCACCCGCTTCATCGACAGGCGGTCTGACAGGGCGTCGTAGAGCGGCCTTAGGTAGGGCGCCAGCTTGTCTTCCATTTCGCCCGGTAGAAAGCCGATAGACTCGCCCGCCTCGACCGCAGGCCGGGACAGGACGATGCGTCCCACCTTGCCGGCTTCCAGGGCCTCAACCGCTTTGGCGATGGCCAGATAGGTCTTGCCGGTGCCCGCCGGGCCCAGGGCCATGACCAGATTGCGGTCGTCAATGGCCTTGATCAGCTCGGTCTGGCCTTCAGATTTGGCTTTGATCGTTTTGAGGTACCCTTGATCGCGCCCATCTTCGTGGCTTGAGCCTAAGGGAGACCAATTGCGGTCGATGGGCAGACGGCGGATTTTGCTGTCTTCCTCGAACTGCGCCGGATTGAACTCGCCTTCACGCACCAGTCGCTTCAGGGCACGCTTGGTCATATGGGCCTCCGTTGGGACAAGAAAAAAGGGCGAGACCGCAATGGCTCGCCCTGGGACAAAACTCGGATGGAAGAGGAAAGGGTTGTCGCCGCGTGACCTGGATCGACGGGGCTTGGCCGCGTCCTGTCCGGCGGGCTTGTCCCGCGTGCGCTGAAGAACCTAGCGGTCATCCAGTCCTCTCGAATCGTCTCGACTAAGTTATGCTAACGTGCTTTCCGAATGGTTAAACCACAGAAATGTCACAATACGGCCGCAGCAAATGAATGTGTTCGAGCTTGAGGGACGGATGCCCGATTTACCGGGTTCGGATGAATACTGGATTGCGCCCAGTGCAAGCGTGATAGGGCGTGTAACGCTTAAGAAAAACGTGAGCATATGGTTCGGCGCCGTGGCGCGCGGCGACGTGGAAGACATTGTCATAGGCGAAAACACCAACATCCAAGACGGTTCAGTGTTGCACGCCGATCCGGGCTATCCTTTATCGATAGGCGCCGACGTGACCGTGGGTCACATGGCCATGCTGCACGGCTGCCAGATCGGGTCAAACAGTCTGATCGGCATTGGCGCGGTTGTGCTGAACGGAGCCAAGATCGGTCGAAATTGCCTCATCGGCGCCCGCGCCCTGATCACCGAAGGCAAGGAGATTCCGGACGGAAGTCTGGTGGTGGGCGCGCCGGGTCGGATCGCGCGGACCTTGAGCGAGGATGAGATCGAGGGCTTGGCCCAATCGGCCAGGCGCTACGTCGCGAACTGGAAACGCTATGCAGCGAGTTTTCGGTGAATGGATTCGATCAGCGAATCAGTTGGCCGTGCGTTGAACTGAGACGCTAAGCGATTCGTCGTCCATCGACGGCCGCCAATCTCAGTTGAGGCAGGGCGTGGGTTTGCCGGCTCGCGTAGTCGTGGGCCAAGGTCAGCACTTGGCGCGCGGACAGCCGGTCGAACGGGCGGCCAAGCAGGCGCTGCAAGGGACTGACCGGCTGATAGAGGCCGAGGAACCGGTCGACCTGCCCGGTATTGGAAATCATCGGGGCCAGCAATATTTCCAGCTGGGCGCTCTGTCCGCCGGCGGTAAACCCTTCAGTTTCCACGACAATCGCTTGTCCGCGGCGCAATGCCCCTTCCATCGCCGATTGAAGGCCGAGGCGTTCTGGGCCGGCCCAAAGAGATATGAAATCTGCGCGACGCAGGTCGCGTCCATGCAGATCTTCCAGCAGACCGCCGCCCAGCCGGAAGGCAAAACGGCCCGGACCTGTGCGGCCCAGGATGAAAACCTGGGGCAGAAGGTCGGCGAATTGGCATGGATCGACGGCGCTGCGCAGGGGCGCAAGGCCCGCTCCGCGCCGCCGGCGCCAATAGTCTGTCAATCGTTGTGTGTTGGAATGGGACATTCCGGCCTGCCTTTTCCCTTTCCCAGGGAAGAATCGGGCCAGGGGGCCGGGTCCCGTCCGGGGGACCGGCAGGCATTGGGCGACCGTGGAGGCGGGGCCAATATGAACAGGCGTTTGCTGTGTCTTTGGGCGATGGCGGCTGGTCTGCTGCTGCTGGCCTCCAGCGCGCCGCTGGCGGCCCTGGCCGGCGGCTGTAACTGCGCCCCGCACCCGCCGCCGCAATGCTGCCGTCAGCCCACGCCGCCGCCGCCGCCCAGCCAACCTTGCTGCGGTTCCGGCGGCAACAACATCATCGTGCCGGGGGTGAATGTCTATGTCGCGCCGTCGGTGATCGTGAACGCCAGCGCCAGCGCCATTGTCTCGGTGTCGGCCTCGGCTTCAGGAACAGGCATCGGGACGGGAACAGGTACGGGCACAGGGACAGGAACGGGTTCGGGGTCTGGGTACGGTTCGGGTTCCGGTTCGGGCATAGGCTCAGGTTCCGGCTCCGGCTCAGGCATCGGGTCGGGCCTGGGGACAGGATCCGGCACAGTGGTTGTCGGCGGCGGGGGAGGCGGCGGCTCAGCCTGGTTCGAAAGCAGCGGCAGCATCGGCATGATCCCGGCGCTCAACGTCGATTCTGGGCAGCGTCTGGAGCGCACCGCCTATCAGGCGACGCGCACCAAGGTTCGCATCGTTGTGATTCAGGCCGTATGCCTGGACGACAAGGACGTGCCCCACCCGGCCTCGCAAGTCACCCCGGACCACGAGTTGCCTGAGAGCTACCAGGGCGAGGTCTATCGCTGCATCGCCGGCGCGCGCATGCAGTGGACGATGGCCGATTACCTGGGCAAGGTTGATTTCAGCCAGGGGCAGACCTTTACCTGCGCCAAGGGCGAGGCCCTGGTGCTGAGCAAGTCCGAAGGTCAGGCGGAGGGCAAGCTGCAATGCCTGCCGCAAAAACCCGCCCGGGACTGTAACGAACGTTCGCTGCTGCGTCGCTTTGGGGCCGGGGTGAAGATCATCAAGATCATCATCACCGAAACCTACACGGCCTATCGCGAAGAGCAGACCCAGACCGCTTCGGCCTCATCCAGCACGTTCAACATGACCATCGACGGCGGGGTCGGCGGCGTCGCGCACTGACGGCCTTACTTGGCCGCCAAGGCCGTCGCAGCCGATGCGCCGGCTGGAGAGTCGCCTGCGATCTTGGGCTCGGGCAGCACCTCAAATTTCCAGGCCTTATCGGGGACCAGATATTTGCGGGCTGCGGCCATCAGATCGGCGGCGGTCACCCCGGCGTAGTGGGTCAGCTGGGTGCGCACCGCCTCGAGGCCGCGGGGGTCTGTCTGAGCCCCGGTCAGGGCGCCCAGCCAATAGCCGTTGGTCTGGCGCGCCTGCTTGATCTGATCAATCAAGGGCAGGACCGCCCGGGTCAGTTCGTCGTCAGAAACCGGATAAGTTCGTAAATCTTCAGCGATCTTCTGCAGTTCGGTGAAGAACACCTCCACCTTGGCGGGGGGGATTTCCACGTTGGCTAGCAGGTAGCCGTAGCCCGGATAGGTCTGGGACGCATTGAGGGTGGCGCTGGGTGAATAGGTGTCGCCCTTGTCCATGCGAAGATCATCGATCAGGCGGCGGCGAATGATCTGGCTCAGCACGGTCATGACCCGCGCCTCACGCATATCGGCGTAGAAGTCCGTGGTCGGCCAGGCCGCTGCGGCCACGGCCTGGTCTGGGCGGCCACGGTGGCGTTCGATGATCGGCGCGCCGGGGACCTTGGGGAAGGCCACCACGCGCCCGTCGCTCGCGGGGGCGTCCTGTGCCGCGGTCCTGTGCAGGGCGCCGAACGTGGCGCTGGTCGCGGCGATGGCGTGCTCAACATCCACGTCGCCGACGATGAGCACCTCTATGGGTCCCCGATCCATTTGCTGAGTCAGCAGCGCCTTCAGATCAGCCGCCTTGCTTGCGGCGATCACGTCGTTGCTGGGGGTGGCCCAGCGTTCGTCGCCGTCATGCAGCAGCCGGGGCAGGTCACGGCGCAGCACGCCGCTGGCCGTGGCGTCGTACTGACTGTTCAAGGTTTGCCCGTAAACGCGCATCCGCTCAAAGGCCTCAGGCCTGAATGCGGGCTCCACCACATAGGCGGTCAGCAACTGCAACTGGGTGTCCAGGTCGGTGGACTGGGCGGCGCCGGACAGGACGAAGGCGTCGTCATCGACGGCGAAGTTGGCGCCCACCACCTTTTTGTTGAGGGTCTGGTCGATATCCTCGGCCGTCAGTTGCTTCAGGCCGCCCTCGATCAGGGCGCTGCCGGCCCAAACGGGCGAGGGCGCGCTTTTGGGCAAGTCCAAACGGCCGTTGCCGAATCGAACCTGAACGTCCGCCTCGTTACGCCGATACTGGGTCGGCTTGACGGTCAGGCGCACGCCGTTGGCGAAGCGCACCATGACCGCGCCGAATTCGGTCACGTCTCGGCGCTCAACAATTTTTCCAGGACCGCCGAAGGCCTCATAAGGCCAGGCCTTGTCGGCCACCATGGTCGGGGCGCTGACGGCGTCGGCCTGAACGGCGCGATAGGCCGCCGCCAAGGTCGTCTCGCCGCCCTCGATAGGCTTGGGCGTGCTCATGAATAAGAGAGGCGCGGCGCCGGCGAATAGATTGCGGGCGGCCAGCGAGACTTCCTGCACGCTGACGCCTTTTTCGTCCTGCTCGAACTGGGCCAAGTCCTGGCTCGGATCGCGGATCACCGCCCGCTGTCCGACGGCGGCGACAAACATGTCCGCCAGGGCCGGGGTGCGGCGGGTGGACGCCGCTGTCACCCGCTGGCGCAGGGCCGTGAGGTAATCCTCGATTTCCCGGTCCAATTCGCTCTTGAGCACGCCGTATTGCGCCAGCCGCCGCTGTTCATGCTCCACGGCGGTGAGAGCCGTCCTCCAGCCGTCAGGCTCCGCCATGACCTGGATGGTGGTGACGATGGCGGAATCGAACACGCCGCCCCTGCCGGCCGACGCGCTGATGAAGGGGGGCGAGGCCTGGCGACTGAGCCGGCCCAGGCGTCGATTGAGCACCGCGAGCGCCAGGTCCCTCACAATGTCTTCGCGGTCTCGCGCCCGCGTTTCCGGACGGGTGTCGGCCGGCCCGGTCCAGGCCAGTTGGATCGACATGGCGGCGCCGGGTTCGACCACCACCTTGGCCTCGCCGTCTCGCATTCGCGGGGAGCCCAGGTCGATGTCGCCGCCGGCCGGATGGCTGTTGGTCCAGTCTCCAAAGCGGGTCTTGATCTTGGCTTCCATGGCGTTGAGATCGAAGTCGCCCACCACCACGAGCGTGGCGCGCTCAGGCCGGTAGTTCTTGTCGTAGAAGTCCTTGAGCGTCTCGCGGGAGGCGTTTCTGATCACGTCCACCTGACCGATGGGCAGGCGCGATGAGGCCAGTTGGTCGGGCAGGAGGAACTTCAGACGGTTCTTGTAGATTCGATAGTTGGGATTATCGCCCAGGCGCTCCTCCGACAGGACCACGCCGCGTTCCTTGTCCAAGGCCTCTTGCGGCAGGGTCAGTTCGCCGGCGATCTCGCGCAGCAACATCAAGCTGGTGTCGATCGTGTCGGCATCGGTCTTGGGCAAATCCAGCTTGTAGACCGTTTCCAGATGGCTGGTGGAGGCGTTGGTGTCGGCGCCGAAGGCCAGGCCGTGGCGCTCCAGAATCTTGACCATTTCGCCGGTGGGCACATGGGTCGAGCCGTTGAAGGCCATGTGCTCAAGCACATGGGCCAGGCCCTGTTGGTCGTCCCTTTCCATCAGAGAGCCTGCGGCAATGCGCAAACGCACGGAAGCCTGGCCGCTAGGCGTGGCGTTATGCATGAGGGCATAGGTCATGCCATTGGCCAGACGGCCGAAACGCACCTGCGGATCCGGCGCCAAATCTGAGGCCGACTGCGCCCACTGATTGGGCGCGAGGGCGACCGT
Organism: uncultured Caulobacteraceae bacterium; assembly: GCA_964451265.1. Taxonomy (GTDB): domain Bacteria; phylum Pseudomonadota; class Alphaproteobacteria; order Caulobacterales; family Caulobacteraceae; genus BOG-938. Next base: position 8,116 of record CAYVHP010000175.1, read on the forward strand.
CGGGGCGACCCCGCCCCGGGCAGTGGAGCCCAGGCTTACCAGAACAGAGGCCGTAACGACGGCCAGCGCCGTTGTTAAAGACTTAAATTTCATAGGCTTGCCAATAAGTTACACTGCGCCGACCCCGACGCTGCACAGTCGCTGTGACTTAAGGCGAATGCAAGGCGGCTAATTGTTTGGCTGGCTGACGTAAAACGTCGCGGTGTTGCCCATGGCGGTGGCTACGCCGTTCACCTGGCGGTTGGCGCCGGTCATGGTCACGGTGGAGGTGGCGGCCACGCCGGTGGCGTTGTTCTGGCGGTTGGTGATCGCCATGCGATTGACGCACGTGGCGCAGGCGTAGCCGGTCACGGCGTTGCCCATAGCGATGGCCGAAGACGATGCGTCATAGCCGATGCCGCCTGTGCCGCTGAAGCTGGACAAGACCTCGACCCCGCCGCCGCTGTTGGTCTGGTTGTTGTTCAGCGTCAGATCGCCGCCGAAATTGCCCGCCACCAGAGAATTGCCCACGCCATTGGCGGCTGACGAGCCTAGACCGAACTCGAAAGCGGTCTCTTCAGTCTGGGCGCGGATATAGGCGCTGTTGTTCTGAGTGCTGGTCGCGTTCAGCGGATTGTTCTCATTGGTAATTGAGATGTTGTTGCCCACCGTGTTGGACGAGGCGGCGATGGTCTGGCCGTTTCCGGCGTTCACGAACTGGGCGGCCTGAGTGATGCTGCCGGAATTGGTCTGATTCAGGGTCAGCTCGGTGGTCGAGCCGCTGGTTCCGGTGGCCGTCAGATTATTGCCCATGGCCACCGAGGAGAAGGTCGACTGATCATCCCCGGTATAGCCGATGACCGCGCCGCCGTTGGCCTGCACGGTCGCCTGGTTGGTCTGGTCAGACTGCATCGTTCCCGACCCGCCCACGGTGGCGATTTCCTGGGAGTTGCCCATGGCCTGGACGCTGTGATTGATGTTGGCGGCTGCAGCGTGGTCGGCGTTGATCTGGCTTTCGGCGTCAATCGACACCGCGCCGGTGGTCTGGGTCACGTGCCCGGTAAGGTCTGCAAACCCGAGGCTGTCGTTTTCTCCCGTATTGCCGGTGGCGGAGGTGGTCATTACCGTCGAGCCGCTGGAGCCGCTGATGTTCAGCGTCGCATTAGCGGTGACGTTTCCATTGGCGGTTTGCACGGACTGAACGTCCAGCGAGCCGGACTGAACCTGCGCCGAATAGCCGTTGGCGCCCGCTGCGGTGGTGGCGGTGGTCGTGTCGGCCGTGACGACGTCCAGAGTTTGGTCGGCGGTAACGTCGCCGGTCATGGTCTGCTGGTTGTTGACCGAGCTCTGCTGAAACGTCTGGCTAGTAGCGACCGCGGGCGACTGAAGAGTCGCGAGAAGCGTTCCAACGAGCAGGATTGTCGCGCGTCTGACCATTGTTGGTGCCTACATTGTTGTACGCAGGGGTGTAGCCCCCGGTAATCCCCATGGTGCCGGCGTTCAGAGGGTCGCTCTCCAGGCAGATTTGGGGGCCCGGCGCGCCATAGAGGTTCGCCATCATCTCCAGCACCGCGCGCTCGATCACTGCCCTGACGCCCAGTTGCAATGGCTCCAATGCACCTTCGCCCGCAGAGATGTCGAAAGTGTTGCCGCCCAGAACATCGAACAGGCCGATGCCCACTTGGCGGCCGATGATCTGCTTCTGGTAGGAAATGACATCGACCACTTCCAGCGACCGGGTGTTCACCAGCCGCAGGTCCAGGCCGATGTTCATGACAAACAGATTGCCGGAAAATGTGCCGCCCAGACCGGCGGAGGCTGTGTGGGCGCCATCAGCCTGCACGCCGGATGAGCGGATGTTGAAGTTCAGCTCGGTAATGCCGCCGACAATATAGAAGTCCGAGCCGGGAACCTGGCCCGCGTGGATCTTGCGGTAGTCGACCGGACCCTGGGGTCCAGGCCCGGGAAGGTCCGAGATCAGCTTGTTGTTGGCGTATTTAAGCTCCAACTCCGACACGCTGGTGTCATAGCGCTCCACCAGGGGCGCGCCGGCCTTCGCCAGGGCTGAAATGGCCATGAGCGAGGCGCCCTGAGTCAGCTTTCGGCCTGAACCGTCGGTTTCTTCCTTGCCGGTGTAATCAGCGATACGGCCCACGGCGATGCGCGGGGCGCGCAGGCTGCGTTGGCGGGCGTATTCGCCCAGGCAGACCAAGGCGGCCGAATAGGGGGTCGGATTGGCGGTGACGGGCGCATTGCCGATCGGCGCCGCGTACTTTCCGCCCGGACCGGCCGTGGGCGATACGCAGCCCGACAAGGCCAAGGCTCCGGCGGCCAGCAGGGCGGGCGTTCGGCGCGCGGCGAAAAAGCCCATGACGCTACTGCTGGGCATTGCCGACGCCTCCATTGACCGAGGAGGTGGCGGTGACGGCGCCTGTGTTGGTCTGCCGTGAGTTAACGATGACCGTGTTGTAGCTGCCGGTGGTGACGACCGACAGGCTGTTGCCCACGGCGGTGGCCCCCGCGCCGACGCCGGTGGCCGAGGATCCGACGCCGCCGGAGTTGCTGGTGGAGAATATGCTTCCGCCCGCCGGAGACAGGACCTGGCCGCCGGCGATCACCAGATTGCCGTTAGCGTCGCGCATGGACACGTTGACGGGCTGGTTTTCCTGGATCGAGCCGCGTCCGTAGCCTGCATTATATTGTGAGGCGTTAGCGTTCATCGTCTGCGCGTGCGCCGTGCTGACGAATCCGCCCCCAAGGACGAGCACGCCGACCAAAACCCACAGGCGGCCATCTGTCATGAACGGGGTGGGGGGCATCAACAGCTCCGGCTTATCCAGGACAGCCGAACAAACGCGCGTCCCGAAACGATACAAGGTCAGTCCTAGGCCCAAGACCTCGCAAAATGGTTAATGTGAAGACGAGGGAGCTGCGGAAAAACGTAGGAATTTCAGGTGATTCAAGCTCTAGTCCGGTGGGAGTGATGCAGGCCGAATCCATGAATAATGGCAATGAAATCAACGAGCCGCCGTTGCGCGGTCCATGGCCGTCCTGGCTGCTGGCCGGCGTGGTCCTGGCGTCCTACCCGATTCAGACTTTTTGGCTGGGAGGGATCGATCTCGCCGCTACCCGATTCGGCCTGATCGCTGCGGATTTGTCCCATGGCCGATGGCTGACCCTGGTCACGGCCCTGTTCATTCATGGCGGCTGGGCCCATGTCGCTATGAACACCGCGGGCGCCCTGGCGTTCGGCGCGCCGGTCTCGCGCTTATTGGGCGCACAGGGGGTGGGACCGCTGTCGTTCCTGCTGTTCTATTTGGTCTGCGGTGTTCTGGCGGGGCTGGGTTATGTGGCGTTGAACCCTCATGGCCTGGCGGCCGTGGTCGGGGCGTCCGGGGCGGTGTCGGGCCTGTTCGGCGCGGCCTCGCGCCTGATCGAACACAAGCCCGGCGTCTCGCCCTTGGCCAGCCGCACCGTGGTCGGCTTCGCGGCGGCATGGCTGGTCACCAATGTGGTGTTGGGTCTGATCGGCTTTGCCCCCGGGATGGGCGCGGTTCAGATCGCGTGGCAGGCCCACGTGGTCGGATATATTGCCGGCCTGATCTTGATCGGCCCCTGGGCGCGCTGGTTTAGCGCCTCACCGCCCCTTCAAGACGGTTGATTCGGCGGCCAACAAGCGCACACTCCGCCCCAAGACGATAAAATCCCGGAGGAATGACGAATGTTGGTTTCTCAGATTTTAGGACAAAAGGGCGCTGTGATCTATTCCTGTTCGCCGCAGGAAACCATCGCGGCCGCCGCGCAGCGGCTCCATGATCACCGCATCGGGGCCATGGTCGTTCTCGATGCGAAAGACAATGTGGCGGGCATTATCTCTGAGCGCGACATCATCCGCGCCGTGGCCGAGGCCGGGTCGCAAGCCCTGATCTCGCCGGTGGCGAGCTTCATGAGTCGCGATATTGTTTACGCCGACCCCAAGGAGTCGGTTGATCTGCTGCTGTCGCGCATGACGGATCGGCGGATTCGGCACTTGCCGGTGTGCGAGGCGGGCAAGCTGCTGGGGGTGGTGTCGATCGGCGATCTGGTCAAGGCGAGGATCGCCGAGACCGAAGCGGAGGCCGAGGGCCTGAAGGCCTATATAGCGCAGGGCTGATTAGGCCTTGACGGTGGCTTCCAGCAGGCTGCGCGCGCCGCCTGAGGCGCTGACCGCTTGGTCAATCGTATAGGCCTCCAGCACGGCGGCTGTGGCGTCCCGCGCCAGGCGCAGGGCAGGGCGCAGGGCGCAGGTGTCCAGGTCGGGACAGTCGTCGCATTTGCGAAACGCCATCTGACTGACGCAGGGCGCCAGGGCGAGGGGGCCGTCGATCACCCGAATCACGTCGGCGAAGCTGATGGCGCCTGCCGGCTTGGCCAGAATATAGCCGCCGAATTTGCCGCGACGGCTGAGCACCAGGCTGCGGCGGGACATTTCAAGCAGGATGGCTTCTAGAAATTTACGCGGCGCATCGGCCCGCACCGCCAGCTCGGCGGCCGTCAGCTGTTGGTCCGGCCCGGCCCGGGCCAACTCAACGAGAGCCCTCAGGCCATAGCGCGATTTTTGAGAGAGCATGGCTCACCCTTTAAGGAGGGTAAGGCATAAAGGACCGATGGCGCCGGGCGCAAGGGGCGCAACCTTCCCTGCGCCGGCGAATTGTCGTCGAACGGCATTGACAGCGCCGGCCTAGCCGAATAGAAACCGCGCCTCCGAAGGAATTGACCAACGGCGGCGGATATCCAGCTGGATTTCATTGAAATTCAGCTTGATTTTTTGGCGTTTGCTGGCTAAATTCCCGGCTTCAATCGAATCGCTCAGGACTTATGAGGGAAGCCCCTCGGCGGCCCGTGAGTGGTTTTTGCGCTCAAATTCAGCCCCGGCTGATGGCGAGAGCGGACCCTGAAATGGTCGGTTGACACGAAAATTCGGGGCGACTAGATAGCCGCCTCCGCCGACGCAGGGCGTTAAATTGCGGGGCCGGTAAAGCCGGTTCAGGTCTTTGACATCGTTGATTTGGAAAGAGAAACGCAGGCGGCGGCGCTCTGGCGATGACCCTTCGGGGTCATCTTGACGCTGACCAAATGCGGTCTCTTGAAGACACCATGAAATACGACCTCGGCCTTGCCGGGGTCATATCGAATGGGAACTCGTCAATAGACTACGCAGATGAACGCCCATCACCGTTCGGGTTTTCCCCCGGACAGATGGAAACGATGTCAGAACGTCAACTCAACCTGAGAGTTTGATCCTGGCTCAGAGCGAACGCTGGCGGCAGGCCTAACACATGCAAGTCGAACG
>CAYVHP010000176.1:0-51265 GCA_964451265.1 uncultured Caulobacteraceae bacterium
CTGTGGCAGCTGATCGCCCTGGCCCTGGGGTTGGCCCTGATCGCAGCGCTGGTCTGGCGTTAGCGGCTTCGGCGTTCCGGTTGCTTTAGCTGCACAAAAACCCTCTCGCGCGCAAGCGTCAGGGTAATTGCAAATGGGGAAGCGCGGGCCGGATTGGCCTCTCCTCCCCTGTGCAGCGCAGCGAAACGGGGGAGGGGGACCGCCTGAAAGGCGGTGGTGGGGGCTCTCGTGGCGCCAAGACGCCCCTTCCACCACACTGCGTGTGGTCCCCCTTCCCCGCTAAAGCAGGGAAGGAGATAAAGCCGAGCCGGCGACTTCACTCATATGCGATTACCCTGCCGCTTGCGCGGGCGAGGGTTTCTTCACCCCAAAAAAAGAGCCCGGCGGCCACCGAAATGGCCGTCGGGCTCCGGCGCTGGGATCCCAGCCTTAAGGGGACACAGTCAAGGCCGGGTGGCGGACGCTATTTCGCGCCCATGAGCACGCCTTCCAGATCCTGCTCGATGCTGAGCAAGATCTGCGGCTCGCGGCGCTTGACGATCAGGAACCAGACGACGCCCAGGAGCATGTAGGCGACGAAGCCGTAGGGGAAATACAGATAGGGCGCAGCGGGAACCGGATAGACGCTGCCGACCAGGGCCAGGGCCATCAGAATGCAGCCGATCACGCCCATGACCCAGACCATCGGCGTGGCCTCGCCGGTCTTCTTCAGCAGGGCCGGGGAAGCCACCGAACACATGAAATAGACGATGATGAAGCCGAAGCTGGCGATGGTGCCGTACCAGCCCAGCAGGTCGGTGAAGGAGTGGTTCCAGAAGGCGGCGCAGACGATGAAGTTCAGAATGCAGCCGATGGCCACCGCCAGGTGCGGCGTCTGATGCTTCTTGTGGATGTCGCCCATGGTCTTGTGCACGAACCGGTAACGGCCCAGCGAGAACAGGATGCGCGAGAAGCTGTTGATGGAGGCCAGGGCGCAGGCGAAGCAGCTCACCATCGCGCCGACATAGACCAGGATCGTCAGCACCGCGTTCTTGCCGGGCACGATGTCGGCCAGCGGTCCGGCGCTCATCCCGAGCTTGGCGGTGTCGTCGCCGAAGCCTTGGACGATCAGATAGGTCGTCACGATGAACACCGCGCCGGCAAGGATGGGCGTCAGGATGATCGCCTTGGGAATGATGGACTTCGGGTTCTTGGTCTCCTTGCCGAGGGTGGCAGCGCTCTCAAAGCCCACGTAGGAGAAGATGCCGAATACGATCGACTGGGCGATCGGGCCGAGGTTGGCGCTGGTCAGTTGGGTCTGTTTGGCGTCAAGCGCGAAGCCATGCGCTTTCCACGACAGGAAGCAGACCAGGGCGATGATCAGCACGGACAGCACCTCCAGCCCCAGGCTCAGGCGCGACGAGAATCGGATGTCGCGCACGGCGAACAGGTAAACCAGCGCCGAAATGCCGAGGTAGAGAATCCATGTGGGGACAAGGGTTGTTATGCCGGCGGCCGTGATCAACGACTGCACAAACAGGGCGGTGGCCGCCGTCAGCGCCATGGCCGTGAACACATAGGCCGCGAGCATGGCCCATCCGGCCAGCATGCCGGCGGCCGGGTTCAAGCCCCGCGAGATGTAGATGAAGAACGAACCGGCGGCGGAAATCTTTCCGGCCAGCTTGCCGATGTTATAGCCGACCACCACCAGGGCGATGGTCGCCAGCACATAAACGATCCACGAGGCTGTTCCTGCGGTCGCGACCACCACGGCCACCGCAATGGCGGGCGTCAAGGTGGGCGAAACATTGGCGACCGACTGGCCCAACGCTTCGACGAAACTCAATCTGTCCGCTCTGAGTTCAGCCATGGGGAGACACTCCGGTTGGTTTCTCGATAGTGAAAATTATTGCTTCAGGCTAAACACGCTCATTTGCAGTCGTCAACTGGTCCGCGCGCAGGATTGGGCAGGCTGAGGAAATGACGATGAAAGCGGCAGATTTGATCCCGGCCTGTATCCGGGACTAGGTAAACAGGCGGAGGGCGGCTGCGGGCCGGCGCCGCATTGCGGGAGCATGAGACAATATGTCCGAGGAGCATAACGCAGACGGTCAGCGTCCGGAGGAGGGCGGCGACTATGTGACCGGCTCCAATGCTCCCGCCGTCAATGAGCGGGCGCTCGAACGGGCGTTGGGCGCGCAGATCCGCACCTTGCGTCGCCAGCAGGACCTGTCCGTCGCCGATCTCGCCTCGGCCGCCGGCATTTCTGTCGGCATGATCTCCAAGATCGAGAACGGCCAGATTTCCGCGTCTCTTTCAACGCTTCAGGCGCTATCGGGGGCCTTGTCCGTTCCCCTGAGCTCCCTGTTCGCCTCCTTTGAGGACCGGCAGGACTGCTCCTTCGTCCGGGCGTCCCAGGGCGTCGTCATCGAACGGCGCGGCACCAAGGTCGGGCACGTCTATCAATTGCTCGGCCATGTCCTGCGGGGCGATGTGGTCATCGAGCCCTATCTGATCACCCTGACCGAGGGGGCGGTGCCCTACACCAGCTTCGCCCACGCCGGTGTCGAGTTCATCTATATGCTGGAAGGTGACGTGCGTTACCGCCATGGCGGCGACACCTATGACCTGGGACCTGGCGACGCCCTGCTCTTCGACTCCAGCGCCCTGCATGGTCCGGACACCTTGCTGACCCTGCCCATGCGCTACCTGTCGATCATCGTCTACCCGCGCCAACCGGGGTGAGGAATTATTCTTCAGAAGAAAATTTAATTCCTTAAAGTTGACATTCGACCGGGGCCACGGCTAGGTGACGGATATCGACGTGTGAGCCGGAGACGAAGCCTTGTGCGGCATTGTTGGGCTGTTTTTGAAAGACCCCGCGCTGGAGCCGTCGCTGGGGTCCATGCTGGCCGGCATGCTGGAGGTCATGAGTGATCGCGGTCCCGACAGCGCCGGCTTTGCGGTCTACGGTCAGGGCGCGCCGGGCCGGATCAAGCTGACGGTTCGGGGGGAGCGGCTGGACGGCATAGTTGAGGCGCTGGACGGCGACGTGGACGGCCGACTGCGCGACACCCATCTGGTGTTGTCGTTTCCCAGCGGCCAAGAGCATCGCGTTCGCCATTGGCTCGCTGCCGAGCGCCCGGATTTGGCGGTCACCGGCGCCGGAGAGCGGATTGAAATCTATAAGGAAGTGGGCCGCCCCAAGAGCGTCGCCGAGCGCTTCGACTTGGCCGGCATGTCCGGCGCCCATGGCATAGGCCATACCCGCATGGCCACCGAAAGCGCCGTCACGACCGCCGGCGCGCACCCCTTCTCGACCGGCTCGGATCAATGCCTGGTGCACAACGGCTCGCTGTCCAACCATCGTAGCCTGCGCCGGGTGCTGGAGCCGGCGGGCATGACCTTCACCTCCGATAACGACAGTGAGGTCGCCGCCGCCTATCTCACCGTGAAGCTGCGCGAGGGCGCCACGCTGACCGAGGCTCTCGAGGCGGGCCTGAAAGACCTGGACGGCTTCTACACCTTCGTCGTCGGCACAAAGGACGGGTTCGCGGTCTTGCGCGACCCGGTCTCGTGCAAGCCGGCGGTCATGGCCGAAACCGACCAATACGTCGCCTTCGGCTCCGAATACCGCGCCTTGGCGGCGCTGCCCGGCATTGAATCCGCGCAGGTGTTCGAGCCGGAGCCGGCGCGCGTCTATGCCTGGGAGCACGGCTGATGCGGGTGGTCGATCTGGACCGCTCAACGGTGCGTGAGCTGAACCACGCGCTGCACGACCTTGCGGCCAACACCAACGAGACCCTCTGGCGCGTGGACAATCCGGGCGGCAAGCACGCCCTTGCGGCGGGCTTGGACGCGCCGGTCACAGTGCAGATCGCCGGCCACGCCGGCTATTACTGCGCGAGCATGAACCAGCAGGCCACGGTGATCATCGAGGGCAACGCCGGCGTCGGCGTGGCCGAGAACATGATGTCCGGCATGGTTCACGTGAAAGGCGACGCCAGTCAGTCGGCCGGCGCTACGGCCCACGGTGGGCTGCTGGTGATCGACGGCAGCGCCTCGGCCCGCTGCGGCATCTCCATGAAGGGCGTCGACATCGTGGTCAAAGGCTCCATCGGACCCATGAGCGCCTTCATGGCCCAGTCCGGCGCCCTGGTGGTGCTGGGCGATGCGGGCGACGCTTTGGGGGATTCCATCTACGAGGCCCGGCTCTATGTCATGGGCGAGGTCAAAAGCCTGGGCGCCGACTGCATTGAGAAGGCCATGCGCGAGGAGCACCGCGAAGAGCTGCGGCGGCTGCTGGCTGCGGCGGGGCTGGAGGGCTCGGTCGATATCGCGGCGTTTAAGCGCTACGGCTCGGCCCGCACCCTGTACAACTTCCACGTCGACAACGCCGCCGCCTACTGAACAGGGCCCAGATGGATTCCACCAAAATTCCCCGGACCGTCCCGCGTCAGTCAGCGACCTTCGATCCCTCGACGATGTCGGAAATCCGGCGTGCGGCGGCCACCGGCATCTATGACATTCGCGGCGGCGGGGCCAAGCGGGCCTTGCCCCATTTCGACGACCTGCTGTTCCTGGGCGCCTCGGTCTCGCGCTATCCGCTGGAAGGCTACCGCGAGAAATGCGCCACCGATGTGGTGCTCGGCGGCCGGTTCGCCTCCAAGCCGATCCATCTGAAAATCCCCATCACCATCGCCGGCATGAGCTTCGGCTCGCTGTCGGCCCAGGCCAAGGAAGCCCTTGGCCGCGGCGCCACCATCGCCGGCACGTCGACCACCACCGGCGACGGCGGGATGACCCAGGAGGAGCGGGGCCATTCCCAAATCCTGGTCTATCAGTATCTGCCTTCCCGCTACGGCATGAACCCCGACGACCTGCGCAAGGCCGACGCCATCGAGATCGTGGTGGGGCAGGGGGCCAAGCCGGGCGGCGGCGGCATGCTGCTGGGCCAGAAGATTTCTGATCGCGTGGCCGTCATGCGCGACCTGCCCATGGGCATCGACCAGCGCTCGGCTTGCCGACACCCGGACTGGACCGGCCCGGACGATCTGGAGATTAAGATCGAAGCCCTGCGTGAGATCACCGAGTGGGAAAAGCCGATCTATGTGAAGATCGGCGCCACGCGGCCCTATTACGATGTGGCCCTGGCGGTGAAATCCGGCGCCGATGTGGTGGTGCTGGACGGCATGCAGGGCGGCACGGCGGCGACCCAGGACGTGTTCATCGAGCATGTGGGCATCCCCATCCTGGCCGCGATCCGCCCGGCGGTTCAGGCGCTGCAGGACCTCGGCATGCACCGCAAGGTCCAGCTGATCGTCTCGGGCGGCATCCGCAACGGCGCCGACGTGGCCAAGGCCCTGGCCCTGGGCGCCGACGCGGTCTCTATCGGCACCGCGGCCCTGGTGGCCCTGGGCGACAACGACCCGATCTATGAGGAAGACTACCAAGCCCTGGGAACCACGGCGGGCGCCTATGACGACTGGCACGAGGGGCGCGATCCGGCCGGCATCACCACCCAGGACCCGGCCCTGGCCGCGCGGCTGGACCCCATCGCGGCGGGGCGGCGGCTGGCTAACTATCTGTCCGTCCTGACGCTCGAAGCCCAGACCATCGCCCGCGCCTGCGGCAAGAGCCACCTGCACAATCTGGAGCCTGAAGACCTGGTCGCCCTGACCATTGAGGCGGCGGCCATGGCGCGCGTGCCCCTGGCCGGCACCGACTGGATTCCCGGCCAAAAGCCCGTCTGACATTGTCCCGGCCAAAGCCGGCCCAAGCGAGAACGATCAAATGTCCCAAGACCTTGCCGAGATCGCCAAAAAGAAGGGCATCAAGTATTTCTTGATCTCCTACACCGACCTGTTCGGCGCCCAGCGGGCCAAGCTGGCCCCGGCCGCCGCCATCGCCGGCATGCAGAAATCCGGCGCCGGTTTCGCCGGCTTCGCCACCTGGCTGGACATGACCCCGGCCGACCCCGACCTGTTCGCCAAGCCCGATCCGGCCAGCCTGATCCAGCTGCCCTGGAAGCCCGAGGTGGGCTGGCTGGCCGCTGACCTGTGGATGGACGGCAAGCCCGTCGAGCATGGCCCGCGCACCGTGCTCAAGACCCAGATCGCCAAGGCCGCCAAGCTGGGCTTCCAGATGAAGACCGGCGTGGAATGCGAGTTCTTCCTGGTCACGCCGGACGGCTCAAAGATCGCCGATGCGGCCGACACCCAGTCCAAGCCCTGCTACGACCAGCAGGCCCTCATGCGCCGCTACGACGTGATCACCGAGATCTGCGACGCCATGCTCGCCTTAGGCTGGGAGCCCTATCAAAACGACCATGAGGACGCCAACGGGCAGTTCGAGATGAACTGGCTCTACGGCGACGCCCTGGTCACGGCGGACCGTCAGGCCTTCTTCAAATATATGGTCAAGTCGGTGGCCGAAAAGCACGGCCTGCGCGCCACATTCATGCCCAAGCCCTTCGCCAACCTGACCGGCAACGGCTGCCACATGCACGTGTCCCTGTGGAAGGGCGCCACCAATGTGTTCGCGGGCAAGGGCGACAACCTGTCGCCGCTGGGCCTCAACTTCATCGGCGGGGTGATCCATTCCGCCGACGCCCTGGCCGCCATCCTCAATCCCACGGTCAATAGCTACAAGCGCATCAACGCCCCCCGCACCACCTCCGGCGCCACCTGGTCGCCCAACACCGTCACCTGGACCGGCAACAACCGCACCCACATGATCCGCGTGCCCGAAGGCGACCGGTTCGAGCTGCGCCTGGCCGACGGCTCGGTGAACCCCTACCTGATGCCCGCCGCCGTCCTGGCCGCAGGCCTGGACGGTCTGGACAACAAGCGCGACCCCGGCCCCCGCCTGGACATCAACATGTACACCGAAGGCCACACGGTCAGCGGCGTCAAAACCCTGCCCCTCAACCTGATCGACGCCCTGCGCGCCCTGGAAGGTTCAACCGTCCTCAAAGCGGCGCTGGGCCCCCTCGTGCCGGCCTATCTGAAGCTCAAGCACAACGAATGGAACGACTTCTGCCGCCACCTCACCCAGTGGGAGCGCGACACCACCCTGGACTGTTAATGCGCTAAAACCCTCTCCCCCAATTTGGGGGAGAGGGTAGGGTGAGGGGGCCTGTGCAGCGCAGGAACGGCGCCCTTCGCACGGGTTCGGTCCTGCAACACTTCCCACCGTGTTGCGGCGGACAAGCCCCTCACCCTACCCTCTCCCCGCCCAAGCGCGGGGCGAGGGTTTTACGCCCGCATCCGTTGCTAGCCCCAGTAGGCGGCCCCATCGCCTTACGGTAGGCTCCCCCTCAGCAGAATCGCCAGTTGGCCGGGGCCGGAACTTGAGCGCATGAAGGTTGTGATCCTGGCGGGGGGGCTTGGCACGCGCATCTCCGAGGAGGTGGGGTCAAAGCCTAAGCCCATGGTCGAGGTCGGCGGTCGGCCGATTCTGTGGCATGTGATGAAAATCTACAGCCAGTTCGGCCACAACGACTTCATCATCTGCCTCGGCTACAAGGGCTATGTGGTGAAGGAGTTCTTCGCCAACTACTTCCTGCACACCTCCGACGTCACCCTGCACCTGGCGGAAAACCGCATGGAGGTTCACCGCAACACCGCCGAGCCCTGGCGCGTGACCCTGGTGGACACCGGCGAGGCCAGCATGACCGGCGGGCGGCTCAAGCGCGTCATGCCCCATCTGGAAAACGAAGAGGTGTTCGCCTTCACCTACGGCGACGGCCTGGCCGACATCGACCTGGACGCCCAACTGGCCTTCCACCGCGCCCACGGCAAACAGGCCACCGTCACCGCCGTGCGCCCGCTCAGCCGCTTCGGCGCCCTCACCCTCGACGGCGACGTGGTCAAGGGCTTCCAGGAAAAGCCGGACGAGGAGGGCGGCCTGATCAACGGCGGCTTCTTCCTGCTGTCGCCCCAGGTGGGCGAGCGGATCTTGGGCGACGCCACCTTGTGGGAGCGCGAGCCGATGGAGAGCCTGGCGCGCGACGATCAACTGCGCGCCTTCGCCCACACCGGCTTCTGGCAGCCGATGGACACCCTCAGAGACAAGAACTTCCTGGAGGACCGCTGGGCCTCCGGCCGGGCGGAATGGAAAACCTGGTGAACCCGACGCTGGCCCCCACGACCACAACGCGCGACGCGGGCGCGGTGCGCGACGAGATCATGGCCCTGGTGGACGAATATGTCGCCCTGGCCCATGGCCCCAAACCCTTCGATGCGGCCACATCGCCCGTGCCGGTCAATGGCCGCGTGTTCGACTCCAGCGACGTCAAGTCCCTGGTCGACAGCGCCCTGGACTTCTGGCTGACCACCGGCCGCTTCAACAAGGCGTTCGAGGCGCGCCTGGCCGCCCGCATCGGCGTGCGCTATGCCCAGACGGTCAACTCCGGCTCCTCGGCCAATCTGGTGGCCTTCGCGGGCCTCACCTCCCACCTGCTGGGCGAGCGCGCGCTCAAACCCGGCGATGAGGTGATCACCGCCGCCGCCGGCTTTCCCACCACGGTCAACCCGGCCCTGCAGATGGGCGCCGTTCCGGTGTTCGTCGACATCACCATCCCCAGCTACAACATCGACGTCGACGCCGTGGCCGCCGCCATCACCCCCAAGACCCGCGCCATCATGGTGGCCCATACCCTGGGCAATCCCTTCGACGCCCCGGCCCTGGCTAAGCTCGCCGAGCAACACGGACTGTTCATGGTGGAAGACTGCTGCGACGCCCTGGGCGCCACGATCGGCGGCCGCCACGTGGGCACGTTCGGCGATGTGGGCGCCCTCAGCTTCTATCCCGCCCACCACATCACCATGGGCGAGGGCGGGGCGGTGTTCACCGGCGATCCGGTGCTGCGCCGGGCCATGGAGGCGTTCCGCGACTGGGGCCGCGACTGCTATTGCGAGCCGGGCCAGGACAACACCTGTCAGCGCCGCTTCGGCTGGCAATTGGGTGACCTGCCGGCCGGTTACGACCACAAGTTCACCTACTCGCACCTGGGCTTCAATCTCAAGATCACAGACATGCAGGCCGCCGTCGGCCTGGCCCAGATGGACCATCTGGAAGACTTCATCGCCGCCCGCCGCCGCAACTGGGCCGCCCTGCGCGCCGGCCTGGCCGACCTGGAAGACCACTTCATCCTGCCTGAACCGACCCCCGGAACCGACCCCTCCTGGTTCGGCTTCCTCCTCACCGTCCGAGACGGCGCCCCCTTCACCCGCGACGGCTTGGTGCAACACCTCAACACCCGCCGCATCGGCACCCGCCTGCTGTTCGGCGGCAACCTCACCCGCCAACCCTACATGAAAGGCCGCAACTTCCGCGTCCACGGCGCGCTGACAAACAGCGACAAGGTCATGCGCGACAGCTTCTGGGTGGGGGTCTACCCGGGGCTTAGCGAGGCCCACATCGGCTATATGGTGGACGCGATCAGGGGGTTTGTGAGGAACGCCTGAACATCCTGGGGGACACACACCACCCACAATGGCCCGCCGGCTGGACGCAGATCGAGATGAGGTGGTGTGTGTCCCCTCTCGCACCTCCGCTGCGGCGGACAGGCCCCTCACCCTACCCTCTCCCCACAAGAGTGGGGCGAGGGTTTGCGTTGGCGTACCATTATTCATATGCGCCCGAACGGCTGGGGTGAGAGGTACACGGCCTGTTACATCTCCTTCCCTGCGAAGCGGGGAAGGGGGACCACACGAAGTGTGGTGGAAGGGGCAAGACATCCCCGTCACACCTCGCTGTCCCGCATGACCACAAGCTCGTCCAGCTGTTCGAACTGCTCGCCCCACCCACCTGTGCTTCCAGAGGCCATGGCCGCGTCCAGAGCCTCTTTCGAAGGATAGAGCTCGTGCACAACGACCCGTGTCGCGCCGTCTTTGTCCACGAACGTCACTGTGGTGACGGGCCCGTCTTCACCCCCTTCGTCATTGGTCCAGACGAGACGGGACGGCGCTGTCACGTCAATGTAGCGACCAAAGAACGTCATAGGCCGCTCCGCCGAAGGGTGGCCCATCACCAAACGGTAGGCGCCGCCCGTGCGAACATCGGCCTCGTAGGAGACCAGAGTGAGGCCGAACGACTGGGGCGCCCACCATCTCTGAAACAGGTCCGGCTTGACCCAGGCTTCGAACACCATGCGCACCGGACCGTTGACGGTTCGCGTAACCAAGAGCTCCCGTTCCGACGTCCGTTCCACCGTTGCGCCGGGCTTCCCGGCGGCGGAACTGATCTGTTTGTCCGCGTCCATTGAACGCCTCCCGGTCTTTCATTGCCTCGACGATTTGGTCCAGCGCGTGAGAGGTGGGACAGGAGCACCTGTCACCTTATCTCTGTCAGCTTTCCGCGAGATGCTTGGTCGTCTCCTCGATGTGGTCGCTCACCGCCTTTGTCAGGCCGTCACAAATCTTTTGGATGAGGGAATCGAGGTCGTCGTCCCAATCCATTTTGTACCAGCGCCTGACGACCTCCTTTCCTTCAGCATCGAATGCATCCCAGTCTTTCCGGGGGTGTTGGGTCACCATTTCGAAAACATAGCAATGGTTTAGGCTGGGCGCACAAGTGAGGACGAGCTGGAGTTGCTGGAGTGATTTGTATTGCGGTGTCATCGTCAGCTTGAGCTGCGCTCTCGGCATGGCGCAGTTGAGCTCTAGTGTGTAGTGCGAATAATCCTGGTCGAAGGACGCCAGTATATCGAACGTGGCCAATTCCCATGGGAACTGCTTTTTCTTAGGACGAGGCGCTTCCGTTGTGACTAGGCGGTCGGGCCTGGTCTCACGCAAAAGCACTCGGACGATAAAGTCCTTTGTGACTGGCTCTCGGAAAGTCTCGTGGTCGGTGGTTTTTGTTTCAAAAAATTCGGCAAATTCACTTTCATTGAATCTTGCCAGTAGACCGTCAAATAGTTCGTTGACAAAATCTTCGGCCTGGGCGGAGTCTCCCGCCCGCTCTTCAGCAGCGATCAAGAGCTGCTTTGGCGTCGGCGGATCTTCCAGTACAATGAGGTTTGCCTCGCTTTCATTGGCGGGTTCGCCCGCGTTTTCGGTTTCCTTGGCCCGCCAACGTGTCGCAAATTCGTTGCGGAAGTCCGCAAGCTTCCTCGCGTCATCGACCAGCATCTCCCGTCCGGTGCCCTGTTCGACGAAAAATGGAGTTTGGTCGTCGTTGGCCACGAAGTCATCGCGCAACGCGTTCTTGATGTCCGTGTAGTAGATGACGCCTTCAGTGCGCCGGATGCTAGCTTCAAGAAACGCCCGTGTGAACGGGCTAAGCTGTTCACCGGCGAGAGACGTCTGGTTATCCAGGGACGACGAGAATTGCACCACGCTGCGCAGACCATCTTTGGTAATTGGCTGCAGCGGTCGAGGGCCTTTGACGAGCAACGCTCCTGAAAAGCAGGCATCAAAAATGGTGATCAAGACCTGCGGCTCCGCCGCGCGGAACAATTGGATCAGCTCGCTATGTGAAAGGCCGGTCTGGTTGGGCCGATTTCCATCGAAGGCAGTACCGCACAGATAGAGATCGGCACCCGTGTGTGTCCCGTGACCAGAAAAATAGAAGAGTATTTCGGTGTGCTCCGCCGAGGTCGGCAGCGCATCGCGAACCGCGTTACGCATGGCGTCAGCGTCTAAATTCACAAAGGAGTGGATCTGATCGAAGCGTCCCGTCGCTTCGATAAGCGCCCGCATCGCAGCCACATCCTCGCGGCAGCAAGGCAACTCCGTCTCATGATCGTAGCCAGCGTTCCCGATTAGAATGGCGCTCGAAGGCATAGTGCGGCTTTCTCTTCCTGCTCAAGTAAAGACGTAACCCCAATTTGGCTTTGGTCTCCTGTCTACTCGCGGCGGTAATGAACAGTGGGGAAACGTACTACTTATGTCCGACGCTAACCGTATGAAAATAGGCAAATAACGGAGCCGAAAAACCGGGACACAAACCACTTCGCAGCGCGGCCGCCAAGACGTTCCCGGCCCCTCACACCCGTCCCCTCTCATTCCGTCTCAATCGACAGCAGCTCGATATCAAATATCAACACCGCATTCGGCCCAATATCCTCGCCCGCCCCCTGCGCGCCGTAGGCCAGGTCCGACGGGACGAACAGTCGCCATTTGGAGCCGACAGGCATCAATTGCAGCGCTTCGCTCCAGCCTGGGATGACGCCGTCCACGGACAGGTTCGCGGGGCCGCCGTGCTTGGCGGAGCTGTCGAACTCCGTTCCATCGATCAGCGTGCCGGTATAATTGCAGATGACCGTATCGGACGGCTTGGGGGTGACGCCGGTCCCGGGCGTCAATATCTGGTATTGCAGTCCGCTGGGCAGGGTCCGCACCCCCGGCTTGGCGCCGTTGGCTTTCAGAAAGGCGTCGCCCTGGGCCTTGTTGACCGCCGCCGCCGCCGCCGCTTTCTCGGTGCGGTGCTGATTGATGCTCTGCTGAAGCTGACCGAGGATCGCGTTCATCTGCTCGTTGCTCAGCGCCGGCTTGGCGTCGGCCAGCGCGTCCTTCACCCCCTTGAGGAACGCGTCGGGGTCGATCGCGACCCCATCGGCGCGCAAACCGGAGCCGATGTTCAGGCCGATGGCATAGCTGGTCTGAGCCTGCGGGGTCGCCAGGGCGCCGGGCCCGGCGGTGGTCGGCGAGGGACGGGGCCCTTGAGCGAGGGTCGGTGACGCCGCCGCCGAGACCAGCGCCAAGGTCAGGGCGAAGGTGAGTGTCGTTGACGCCATAGCCATGTCCCAACTCGCGCCGGCGCCCACCGCGCCGCCGATCTTGCGCAGGCTGATCCTCCGCCTGACCCTGCCCGTCAAGGGGGCGCCGCTCACCCCTAGCCTTGTCATCCTCGGGGCGACCGAAGGTCGAGCCCGAGGACCCAGCCGCGAAGACCTCAACGCGCGATAGGGCGCCCAGTTTTCAGGTCGCGCTGGCTGGATCCCCGGACAATCGCTTCACGATTTCCGAGGATGACGAGGCTATTTTGAACTTGGTGTCCTTGGTGCTCTGGGTGGTTCAATTGCCCTTGGCCGCGCCAAAAACCTTGACAAATCACGAGTCATCGTTCATGTTTTGTTTCGTTATGACCGTCGCCGCCCAAACCCCTCCCCAACCCACCACGACCAACGCCCCCGCCCCTGATTTGGCGCGGGCCTTGCTGGAGCGTCAGCTGTGGGTTCTGGGCCAGCTGGCCGAGGGCGGGCTGGAAATCGCCCGGGCCATTGAGCGCCGGGCGACGTCGGACGAAAGCCCGGACGCAGTTCTGGACGCCGCCCCCATGGCCTATGCCCGCGTGTCCCGTGCGGTGCGCATGACCATCCTGCTGCAATCCAAGCTGATCGCCGACCTGCAAACCTTGGAGGTCAAGGGCGCGCAAGCGGCTGCCAACGCCAATAGTCTGCTGGGGACCCAGCGCGTGGGCCTGGAGTGCGATCAGAAAGATCGCATCGGGCGGATCATCGCCCGCATCGCCGGGGCCGACGGCGCTGACGAAGACGAAGTCGAGCGGCTGGCCGAGGAAGCCGCCGAACGGCTCGACCAAGACGACCTCTACGGCGACGTGCTGACCCGCCCGGTCAGCGAGCTCGTCGCCCAGATCTGCAAGGACCTAGGCCTGGAGCCCAACTGGCCCCAGTTGGCCGAGGAAGCCTGGGCAAAAGCCGACCTCAACACCGGCGTCGCCGCAGCGCCCTTGGCGGCGGTGGTGGCGGAGCACGCGCAAACGCGCCCGCCGCCGGCCTCAGGCGTAGTCCAATTCACGCCCCACGCGGCGTCACCCTGAGGCGGCGCAAGCCGCAATAAGATTATTGAACCACGAAGACCACGAAGAACACCAAGAGGGCGGCGCTATCTGCGGACCGCTTTATCGCGAAGCTAGCAATGGCCTGATCGCGCATTTGCGCGATCCTTCGTGTCCTTCGTGGTCTTCGTGGTTCAATTGTCTCTCAACCCAGCCCGCCACCTTCGCCAAGTTCGCCTCGGGAACAGCCATAGGCCGGCAGGAACGCCGCGCTGGTCCAGATCTCGGCGCCCGCCTGCGGAACCGTCACTCCGCCGCGACCACGCCGTCCGGCCGGGCCTCATAGTAGCGCAGGATCTCGCCGATCTTGTCGGGGCCGGCGGCGTCGATGTTGTCGGGGTGGCTGTGGTCCCAGGTGCAGTTGGCGCAGGACTTGATCGTGCGGCGTTGCCCGGTCAGCAGGCGGCGGCGGATGTCCTGCAAGGCGGTGCCGTACCAGATTTCGCGCAGGCTCTGGTCCTTCAGATTGCCCACCTTGGACGACCAGCTCCAGTCCACGCAGCAGATGGTCACATCGCCGTTGGCCGCCACCGAGGACATGTAGAACGGGGCCGGGCAGATCTTCTTGGGCCGGTACTTGGGCACGTCCACGCCCAGCCGCTGCTCGATCCCGTCGATGCCGGTCATGTTGTGCAGGATTTCCAGCGTCAGCTCGTCGCCGATATCCTTGTACAGCTCACGGAACCGCGCCTCGTCGTCCGCCGAGATGGTCTCGAACATCTTCACATAGATATAGGGCCGGCCGGCGCCCATCTCGTCGCGCATCTGGCGCAGGCGGCGCAGGTTCTCGAAGATGCGGTCGATCTGCACCTTGGTCCCGGTGAACTCATTATGGGCCTGCTGGTCCAGAGAATAGATCGACACCCGCAGGTAATCGAGCGGCCCCTCGATCAACGCGCGGGCCATGGTCTCGGTCAGGCGGCTGGCGTTGCTGGTCAGCTCGATGCGGTCGGCCACGTCCAGGTCCTTGGCCAGGCGGATCATGCGGCCCAGCTCAGGATGGGTCATGGACTCCCCGTAGCCGAACAGCTTCAGCGCCTTCAGCCGGCCCATATCCCTGATATCGTGCAGGATCTTCTCGAACAGGGCGAAGTCCATGTGCTGGTGATAGCCGGCCGCCTCCTTGTAGTCGGGCAGGCTCTGCGGGCAGCTGACGCAGTGGAAGTTGCAGATGTTGGTCGGCTCGATGTGCATGGACATCGGCATGGGGATGGGCAGCAGCTCCAACAGGTCGCGCCGACCCGTCTGGGCCAGGGCGGTGTAGGGGATGGGCGTGCCGGTCATGCGGGGTCCGATCAGGCGGCGACGGCTGTCGCGCTCTCCAAGAGGTCAGAGAAGGCGATCACATTGCGCACGCCGTACTTGCGCGCCGCCTCGGCGATGGCGGGGGCCGAGAAGCGCGCCAGGACGATGCACACATCCGGCTGGGCCACGCGCAGGGCGCTGGGGTTCTGCACCGCCACCCCGTGGTGCAGGGGCAGGTACTTATAGACATAGCTGTCCACGAGCAGCTTCACCCCCGCCGGGTCCAACCCGCCGTATTTGACCAGCAGATCGAAGATGGTGGTGGCGCCCCAAAAGGCCACGCTCTGGCGCGCCATCAGCCGCTCGATCTGGGCGACGACCTCAGGCAGCCGGGCGCGGTTGCGGGCGACGTTGGCGCCATAGGTCGTGATCAGTTGGCGGTTGTGGGCGGGCAGATCGCCGGCGGCGAACCACTGGGCGAAGGGCATGGTCATGGCCGGGCCGACCTTGGTCGCCAGGATGCGCACATTGAGGATGTCATCCTGCGGGTTTGTCCCCGCCTCCAGGCGGAAGCCGGACCATTGCACATAGGCCGTCAGCAGCCGGTGGCTGAAGTGGACCGTGTGCTTGTCGATGAAGAACTCCTCCACCGTCAGCGGATAGGAGATGACCTCGATGTTGGGCACCTCGATGAACAGCGTCCCCCCGACCTTCAGCGCCGCATGCATGCGCGCGATCATGTCCGAGGCGCTGTCGGCGTGCTCCAGGGTCTGGCAGCAATAGGCGAAGTCATAGGCGTCGGCCTCGACCTTGGCGTGCTCCAGCTTGGCCAAGCGCAGGTCCACGCCGGGGCGGCCCTGATAGGTGGTCACCACCCGCTCGTCGGGCTCTACCGCAGTGACCTGCACGTCGGGCTTCAGCTCCAGCATCCACTCCAGGAAGCTGCCCCGATTGGCCCCCACGTCCAGCACCCGGTTCAGGGCGCCCTGCCCCAGCTGTTCGGTCAGCAAGGGACGCAGGGCGTCCAGCCGAAAGCCCTTGGCCCAGCGGATATTACCCCAGTCCGCATCGCCGCTCGGGCGCGGATCGCGGCTATAGGCCACGTCGGCGTAGCGGCTGAACGCCAGGCCGCAGTGCGAGCAGACGGCCACCTTGACCTGCCGCAGACTGCGCACCGGGCTATAGACCTCCTGGAACTGGGCCGAGCCGCAAAGGTCGCATTGATCGGGCAGCATGACGTCCTTCATGTCCTAATAGCTCATGCGGTATTCGCGGACCGCCAAGTCGTACCCAAGCCGCTGCATCATCGGCGCGCCGATGGCGGCGAACTGGGCCGACTGCTCGGCGGTCAGCGGATAGTCCAGCGGCACATAGACGTGCTGCGGCCGGCTCAGCACCTGCACGAAGCTGTCGTCAAAGGGGATGTCCACGAAGTCCAACAGCCGCTTCACCTCGCCGGGCTCCGCGGTCAGCTCTTCCAGCTTGATCGTCATCCGCCGCTCGGCGGGAACCTTAGCCAGGGCGTCGGCGATGGCCCGGTTGGACTCCGCCCACTGGTAGCAACAGCGCTGGAACTGATCGAAGGCGGGGAACTCGGCGTTGAAGGGTTGGCCCTCCTGCGGGATCACCCACCAGAACTCCTCGGGCGGCGGCGGCATGGGTTGGCTGGGATTGGCCAGCCAGGCCAGCAGGGCGGCCACGCCCCGGTCGCTGTACACATGCCCGCCGAGCTTATGGAAGAACGAGGAAGCCACCTTGCGGCCGTCGCGCGTCAGATGCACGAACTTGGCGGTGGGGAAGGCGTCCACCAGCACATCGGTCACCCAAGACAGCTTGTTGCTGGAATCGATGAAGTAGCGGGCGGGGCTATAGAACGCCGCCGCCCCATAGATGGCCCGCAGCCGCGTCGCCATCTGCGCCTTCTCCAACAGGCCCATGAAGTAGAGGGCCGCCTCGCGCTGATAGGCGTCTCGGACGTATTCGTGGTGCGACTCGATGTGCTCCACGCCGGCGAACAGCTTGGCGGCCATCTTGGTGCCGCTGCGCCCGCTGCCGAGGATGAAGACCAGCTCGGCGCTCACCAGTCGATGTCCTTCAGCGGGGTCGACGCCAGCCGTCCGTCCGGGTGGACGATGGTCTTGACCGAGGGGCCGCGCGGTTCAGACCGGGCGATCATCACGTCGATCACCATGGGCGGGGCGGCAGGGTCATAGGCGGCCAGGACGGCGTCCAGCTCCGCCTGGGTGCTCACCCGCCGGTAGGGCAGGCCAAAGGCGCCGGCCAGGGCCTCATAGGACGGGATCCACACGCCACTATCGACGTCCGACCCGTAGACCGCGCCGAAGTGGCGCGCCTGCGACATGCGGATGGACTCGTAGCCGTCGTTGTTCATCACGAACAGCAAGAAGCCTTTCGGCGCGACGTGGCGCAGGGTGGCCAGCTCCTGGATGTTGAGCATCAGCCCGCCGTCCGCATCGACGCAGGCCACCGGCCGGTCCGAACCGAAGGCGGCGCCCAGGGCCATGGGCAGGCCAAAGCCCATGCCGCCCAGGCCCGCGCTGGTGAAGCTGCGGCAGCCTTCGCGCGGGGTGAAGAAGCGGATGAAGGTCTCCGTGCCGTATCCGGAGCTGCAGGGAACCACCACGCGCCCCTCGCCCCAACGCGACAGGCGTTCGGACAGGAAGCGGACAGTCAGGACCTCGCTCGACAGCCGGCGAGCTTCATCAGCCAGGCCTTCGGCGCGTTCCCGGGCGCACCAGGATTGCCAAGCCGGATCGACCTTGCCGGACGGGATCGTCACGGCGGGCAAGGCGCGCAGGTCGAGCTTGGCGGTGCGCGTGCGCGGCAGTCCGGCGAACTTGGACAGCTCGGCGGCGTCCACATCGACAATGACCCGCTCGGCCTGGCCGCCGAAGTCGTCGCGCTGAAACCCGGTGGTGGCCAGATCGAGCCGCGCGCCCAGAAACAGGATGCGGTCAGCCTGCCCCAGCACCCGGTTGGCGAAGATCGGCGCCAGGCCGCCCGGGCAGCCCATGTTCTGCGGGTGGTCCGCAGGCAGGATGTCGAAGGATGGCCAGGAGAACACCGCAGGCACGCCGGTGGCCTGGACGAACTGGCGCAGCCAGGACGCGGCGCCGGCCAGGCGCACGCCGTTGCCGACGTAGAGCAGGCGGCGTTCGGCTTTCATCAGTTCGCCGAACAGGTCGGCGAACGTCGCTTCGGCCGCCGATGCGTCGATAGAGGCCGCCGCTATCCGCCGAACGCGGGCCGCGTCCTCCTGGACCGCGCCGGGCGGAACGGAGATGGGCGCGCCCTGCACGTCCACCGCGATCTCGACCACCACCGGGCCGGGACGGCCGCTGAACGCTTCGGCGAGGGCCTCGACCAGCTCGCCCCGGAATCCCTCGCGGGTCAGGCGGGCGAAGCGCTTGACGCAGGGCGTCAGCATGGCCTGAGACGGCGCCTCCTGGATGCCGTGGCTGCGTACGCCGTAGGGGTCGATGTCCGCGCTCTTGACCTGGCCCGCCAGGACGATCAGCGGGATGGAGTTGATATAGGCCGACAGCAAGGAGGTGACCGTATTGGCGATGCCGGGACCGGAGGTCACCACCGCGAAGCCCGCCTTGTGGAAGTCGGCGGCGGAGGCATAGCCCTCGGCGGCGGCGACGGCGGCCTGTTCATGCTGGCAATAGACCGCCTTGAGCCCGCTCTGGGTTCCCACCGCCCGGTTCAGGTGCATGGCCATGCCGCCTGTGAGGGTGAACACCGTGTCCGAACCCAGGGCCGTGACCAGGGCGACGGCATAGGCCGCAACGCTGGCGGGAGCGGGGACTTCGGACGGAGCGTCCGTCGCCACCCGGTCCTTTTCAATGGCGACAACATTCATCCGGTCGCTCTTTTCCCACCTAACGAGACCGCGTGCGCGCAACCGGCAAAACTATACAGGTTGGATACCGAGAAGGTGGGGCGAGATACGAGTTGCCAAAACGCACCCGCCTGCGCCTTCTTCCGCAAGGTGAAATTTACGGGCGAATCGTCGGTGCAGGCCAGCGCGAAATTGACGGCTTGGCTGGCCGGGGGCGAGCGTGGCGTAGCCATCACCGGCGCCTCCGGCTGGATCGGCAGAGCCCTGACCCATTCCGTGCTTCAGGCGCTGGGGAGCGACGCGCCGGGCCGGCTGCGGCTGTTCGGCTCACAGGCGCGCGAGATCGCGGTGGCGGGCCGGACCTTGCCCATGGAATCGCTCAACAATCCGGCGCCGCTGGGCGCAGGCGAGTGGATCGTCGCCCATCTGGCCGTAGCGGGCGCCGACCGCTTCGCCGACCCGTCCGAGCGCCTTAGGCAAAACCGCGCAATGCAGGCCGATGCTTTGGACTTGGCCGGAACGGGCCAAGTGCGACGATTTGTTTTGGCCTCGTCCGGCGCCGTCTACGCCCCGGCCCAGGCCGATTCGGACAAGCAGGCCTACAACGACCTGAAGCGAGAGCAGGAAGCGGCAGTGGGCGCGTGGGCGTGCAAGACCGGCGTTCCTGTGCTGGTCCCGCGCATCTTCAATGTCGGCGGACCCTATATGAACCACGCCGAGCGCTATGCCCTGGGCAGCCTGATCACCCAGGCTAAACAGGGCGGGCCGATGCGGATTCAGGCGCGGCGGCCCGTGCTGCGCTCCTATGTTCATGCGCTCGAATTGGCGCGCGTGGTGTTCGACCTTGCGCTTGATGAGGCGGCGTCGATCACCTTGGACACCGCCGGCGAAGAGGTGGTGGAACTGGCCGACCTGGCTGCCGCCATTGGGCGCGCTCTGGACTTGCCCGGCGTGGCCATCGAACGCCCGCCCTTGGAGGCCGGCGCAGAACCGGACCACTACGTCGGCGACGGCGCCGCCTACCGTGCGGCGCTGGGCGGGCCGCCCGTGGGCCTGGACCCCATTATCCGCGACACCGCCGCTTGGCTTGGTTAGTGCGGGCGCCGCAGCCGGGCGTCCAGTCGACCTGCCGCCATCTCGTACTGCAGTTGCTTCAACCGGATGAACAGTCGCGAGTCGAAGGCCTCGCCCTTGAGGCCCTCAGCCTTGAGCCAATCGGCCACCTCAGCCACACCTCGCTCGAGGGTCCATTGCGGCGCAAAGCCCGGCAGGCCGCTCAGCGCCTTGGAGAAATCCACGCGATAGGAGCGCGGATCGCCGCCGGTCTCGCCGGTGATCAAGAGTTGCGAGCCGGGGAAGGCGGCCTGAACCGCCTGGGCGATGTCCTTGACCTGATAGTTGGCGTCGGCCCGACCGATATTGAAGGCCTGGGCGTGCACGGCCTCGCGCGGCGCTTCACAGGCGCAGATGGCCGCCAGACTGATGTCCTCGATATGAGTCAGGGGGCGCCAAGGCGACCCGTCAGACATCACCCGCACCGTTCCCGTGGTAAAAGCCCAGCCGGCGAGATTGTTGACCACCAGATCAAAGCGGGGGCGGGGGCCCAGGCCATAGGCGGTGGCGTTACGCATGAACACCGGCGAGAAAGCGTCGTCGGCCAGGGCGGCCAGTCCCTCTTCTGAACGAGCCTTGGACACGGCATAGGCGGAGACCGGCTCCAGCGGTGCGGCCTCGGTCAGCGCCGCTGCGCCTCCCGCCGCCCCGTAGATCGAGCAGGACGAGGCAAACACGAACCGGCCCACGCCCGCCGCCTTGGCTAGGCGCGCCAGATTGAGCGTGCCTTCCAGATTAATGTCGTAGGTCAGCTGCTCATCGAGCGCGCCCATCGGATCATTCGACAAACCCGCCAGATGGATGACCGCGTCGACGCCCTCAAGATCGGCGGCCGTGACGTCTCGAATGTCGCGCACGATCTGCCGATCAGGCCTGGAGTCTGCCTCGGGCCGCCAGACGCAGCGCTCGAAATAGCCACTATCCAGGCCGACGACCGCATGGCCGCGCGCACGAGCCATGCGCACCAAGACGGGCCCGATGAAGCCCTGGTTGCCAGTGACGAGCAGGCGCATGGGAAGCCCGAGGGCCGCCGCGCTAATCGACCGTTTGGAGGATGTCCTGCGCCGCAGGCCAGTAGCGCAGCTTCTTGGCCACAGCGGCTTCACCGACGGTGACGCACTTCTCACCATCGCCCAAGAGGTTGGGCAGCACGCGAAGTTGATCGACCAAGGTGTGCAACTCCCCCGGCTCCAGCGACGCGGACTGGTCCGAGCCGTACATGGTGCGGTCCAAGGTGATGTGGCGCTCGATCGCCACAGCGCCCAGCACCGCCGCCATGACGGTAGGCTCCAGCGAGGTCTCGTGGCCGCTATAACCGACGGGCGCGCCGTAGCGCTTGCGCAGGGTCTCCATGGCCATCAGGTTCAGTTCGGCCGGCGGGGTGGGGTAGGTCGAGACCGTGTGCATCAGGATGAAGGGGCATTCGGCCGCGCGCATGATCTCCACGGCCGCGTCGACCTCCGCCAAAGTGCACATGCCGGTGGACACGAAGGTGAGTTTGCGTTCGGCGGCGACCGTTTCCACCAGCGCCCGGTTGGTCAGCATGGCGGAGGCTATTTTGTTGTAGCGCAGTTTGTATTTGGAGAGGAAAGCCTGGCTGCCGACGTCCCAGGCCGAGGCGAACCAGTCGATGCCGAGCTGGCGGCAGTAGCGATCAATCTCATCGTACTGAGCCGCCCCGAACTCCAGGCCTTCCTTTTGAGCTCGCTGGGTTACACCCCATGGGCTCTCACGCTGCTGGGCTAGAACCTCCGGCGTGTAGACCACGTCGATTGTCCGCTTCTGGAATTTCACTGCGTCGCAGCCTGCGGCCTTAGCCACATCTATGAGCCGTTTTGCCAGGGCCATGTCGCCATTGTGATTGATGCCGATCTCGGCGATCACAAACACCCGTTCGGCCATAGGCCATGGGAGGTGCGCGACGGCCCTTACAGGCAGCATCGCCGGGATAGGAACGGGCGTGATGTTCATTCTTTCTGTCCCGAACGATGTAGTTACAACAAAAGCGCCGTCAAATTCGAAGTACGATCAATTAATTCCGGCGGCAAACGCCATGAATCGGCATCAAAGGGCGATTCAGCGCGGATCACCAGCGCCAAGTTTGTCGCGGGGGCGCAGGCGAACGCCGCCGGTCCGAATCGCGATAGCCCTGCGTCATGAGCGAACGCATAGCCACTCGCTGCGTGTGCTGTGATTCGGCGGACCTGGCTCGGTCACCGGCGGTGCTGATGCCGTTCGTCGCCAACCGCGCATTCGGCTGGACCCCCGTGGAAATCACCCCTGATTGGGGTCTGCGCACGCTGAAGACGGGGATGGCCTATCCCCTCTGTGCATCCCTGCAATGCCAGGTCTGCGGGCTTTTATTCCTCGACATCCGCTTCAGCGACGCGGAGATGGCGGCGCTCTATGCGGGCTATCGCGGCGCGGACTACGCGGCGCAGCGTGATCGGTTCGAGCCGGGCTATGCGGCGATCAACGCCGCCATGCTCGCTCATGTCCCTGACACCGGCCCGGCCGAACGGTTCTTGGCGGATCATGTGCAGCCCAAGCCGCGCGTGCTCGACTGGGGCGGAGACACGGGGGAGAACACGCCGTTCCGCGCGGCGGCGAGCGCCGTCGACATCTTTGACATATCCGGGCGGCCCGTAGCGGCGGGTGCGCGGCGGGTTAGCCGCGAGGCTCTGGCCGGGGCGCGCTACGATCTGGTGGTGCTCAGCCATGTGCTGGAGCATGCACCCGAGCCCGAAACTCTGGTGCGTGAAGCGTCGGCAGCCTTGGGGGATGGCGCGATCCTTTACGTGGAAGTTCCCTATGAGGGGCTGATCGCCGCCGCGCCGCAGTCGCGCGATCTGGCTCCCGCAAAAAAGTACTGGCACGAGCACGTCAACTTTTTCACCGAGACGGCCATGCGAAGCCTGCTGGCCCGCTGCGGGCTTGAGGTGGCCGCGCTGCAAACTCGCGCCTTCGACAGCCTAGCCGGCATCGACCGGGTGATGTCGGTGGCCGCTAAGCGTTAAGCCTTGGAACATCGGGCGGTTGAATTGCCCTACCACCCCCCGCTCGTTCCCGCGAAAGCGGGAATCCAGGTCTTTCCAGCGGGGCGATTCCTGGACAGAACTGGGTCCCCGCTTCCGCGGGGATGAGCGGGTTATAGGGTGGAGATTCAATTGGAGCTTCCACGGCTTTAAGCGCTCGGCGCCTTGTCGGTGAAAGCCAGGGACATCTGGTGGATGCGTTCCCGCTCCGCCGTGATCTCCACCACCTGTCGGTCATACTGAGCGCGCGAGTCGTTCATCGCCTCGGTGGCTTTGCGCATGGTCTCGCTGATCGACCAGATCCGGTCGAACTGCTCGCGCCGGTGGGGACGCCAGCTGTCGCACATGGCCTCGAACGCCGCGCGCTGGAAGAAATTGATGGTGCGGCCCTTGGAAATGCTGCGCAGCATATATTCAAAAAGGTTGTCGACCATGGTGATGACCGGTGGATCGTAGCTGGAGATCAGCCGCGAGCCGTTGACCTGTTCGAAGATGCCGTCGTCCACGCCATAGGGCCGCGCCAAGGTCATCATGATGATGGGAAATTTCAGCGCCACATCCTCGAAGGTCACGCCCAGATAGTCGGCGATGCCCGAATTATCGAGCCGCCGCCGGATCAGGCTGTCGGGCATGTAGACGCACTTGGCGCTCTGGTGCTTCTCGAAGTAGGCGATGGTGTAGTTGTGATAGGTGTCGGCGGACAGGTACTTGAGCGCATCAATGGCGCGCCCGGCCTCGGTCTTCTCGAGCGAGGCGCTGAGGAAGCCGACCTGATGCAGGCCTACCCCCTTGAACAGGTCTGAGAAGCTGGAAAAGACCCGTCCTGGAATGGCGTTGGCGGCGGCGTGAAGCCGCCGGCTAAGGTCGCGGCTCCATATGCTCTTGTCCATGGTCAGGAAGCTGGGGTCGTCCGCCTCCAGGCGCGCCACGACCTTGCCGATTCCGCCCGGTTCCAGCACGTCGTCGGAGCCGAACACCCAGGTCCATACGCCGCGCGAACGCCAGGGCGCGGCATAGACCTGGAAATGGCCGCCCTGGTCGATGGCGTTGACCATGTAGCTCACGCTGTCGAACCGCTCGGCCAGGTCGCGGATCGCCGCCAGACCCTCCGGCCCGGAGGCATTGTCGCTGATGAGGATCTCGACCTTGTCTTGCAGGCCGCCGTTCAGTTGCCCCGCCAGGCTTTCGACCGCCTGGACCATCTCGGGCGCGCGGTTGTGCGTGGGGACGAATAGGGTGAGCAGCGGAGCTCGGTCCCGCTGCTTGATCCGGCTTTCGGCTATCGCGCAGGTTAACTCGGCCATGGCCATGGTGGTATCGGCACAACCCGAGTCGGTAAAGCCGCCCAGCCCGGCGTTAACCTGCGGGACACCACGAATCCCAGACAATGGATCAGGCCGCATCTGCGGCGCGGAGATAATTGTTCATGGCGAAGCTCGAGTGTGCATTGGCTGAGGCCGAGCTGAAGCCATGGGACGAGCCGCCGCTGCTGAGCGTGGTGATCCTCAGCTACCAGCGAGTTGCGGAATTGAGACTGGCAGTGGAGAGCTTCGCCACGCAGTTGAACGGCGGGCTCGAAAACAAGGTCGAGATCATCATCAGCGACAACGGTTCGGGCGGCGAGACGATGGACTTGATCCGCGCCCTGGCGGTTGAATTTCCGACGCTCAGCTATGTTACCCACGCCCGCGACGAGGGCGGCTTTTTCAACCTGTTCGCCGCGCCCTGGCGCGCGCAGGGTCGCTACACCTGGGTGTTCGGCTCGGACGACCTGCTGCTGGACGATGGCGTGGCGCATGTTGTGGGGATGCTGGACTCCCAGTCGCCGGCGTTCATGACGCTGAACAAGCGCGCGGCCAACGCCGATCTGACGAGCCTGGTTTGGGAGCGGGCCAACTCAATCCACGACGCGCGCTTCGAAGGCTACGCCGATCTGTTCGCAGCGGTGGGTGTGAACCAGCTGGCGTTTTTAAGCTGTCAGGTCGAAGACACTGAACGGGCGCGCAAGCTGGACGCGACGCCCTATTTGCGCACCGACACCCGCCATCCTCATGTGGCCGCCTTCCTGGAAAAGCATCACGACGGGCTGTGCCTGTATAATTCCGCCAACCAAGTCGTGCATCGGCTGAACAATTCGCCGATCGC
This sequence comes from uncultured Caulobacteraceae bacterium, assembly GCA_964451265.1. Taxonomy (GTDB): domain Bacteria; phylum Pseudomonadota; class Alphaproteobacteria; order Caulobacterales; family Caulobacteraceae; genus BOG-938. The sequence goes on from CAYVHP010000176.1 coordinate 25,189, forward strand.
CGAATATCACGCGGGCAATTTCTTCGACTATGCCGCCACCCTGCCGGCCCTGATGTGGGATGTGATGGAAAAGGTCGGGGCGTCCAAGGACCTGTTTGAGCGGACGACGGGCCATAAGCGCATCACCAACTATGCGCCGCCGCAGAACACCTTCGTCGACACCATGTTCGAGAACATGCTGCGGGCCGCCTATTTCAGCCGCTTTATGGCCGCCTCGCACCGCTACACGATGGAGCAGATCCTTGAGCATTGCCGACCGCATCGACGCGAACAGTTCGACCAGCTATGGGCGCTGACCCAGCAGCTTCACGAGTTGGAGCGTCAGTCCAAGGTCTCGCAGGCCAGGTTCGACGACCTGCGCGAGCAGGTGATGCGAACGTCGTCGGTGTTCGCGGCGGCGGATGCGGCTTAGGCGGCCACGGCTGCGTAACAACTAGCCGCCAAATTTGGTCGTCGCCGCCAGCACGATGATGATCGCGGCCAGGAAGGGCAGCTCGTTTGTCATTCGCCAGAACCGTTCTGAATGCCGATTGCGACCTTCGGCAAAGGCTCGCCGCGACCGCGCCAGAAAACCGTGCCAGCCGAACAGAAAGAGGATTCCGACGATTTTGGTCAGCATCCAAGGCCGCGACAGGAAACCAGGGCCCAGCCGGGTCAGATCCACCCTGATCAACAAGCCGCCAAACAGCAGCACCAGAAACAACGCCGGGTTAATGATGATCCTCAGGAGTTTCACCTCCATCGTTTGCAGCATGTCGTCGGATTGAGAACCAGGCTCAACGCGAGTGTGGTAAACATAGAGGCGAGGTAAGTATAGAAGTCCAGACATCAGGGCGATAACAGCGAGAATATGCAAGCCTCTAAGAAGATCGTAGTGATAGATCACGTTACAGCCCCCTATATATATGCGTGTGTAGGCTTAGGCCTGGAATTCGGCGATCAAAATTTTGATCTTCGACGAGCGTGCCAGATCAGGTGTTCGAGCACCTCAGCCGTGCGCGCGACCGAAGCCCTAACGCTCTCAAGCAGTTCGGGCATGCTTTGAACATTGGCGCGGTCGGTGATTTCCAGGGCGGCGAGCTGAGCATTCTCGACCACAGCCGACATCAGGTTGTGAAAGACAAGGTCCGCCTTGTTTCCGATCTGGCGCGATCCCGGACGATGCTGCTCGATGAGGCCTTCCTGGAATCGCCGACGGGCTGATGTGGCGGCCTTTTGCTCGGTATTGTCGGTGAACATCAGGACAAACCCGCGCACGCGGTCAGCCGAGGCATAGACCGTGTCGGCGCGTATCAGCAGGGACTGCGGCTCGGCCCCTTCCCCCGCGAGGTAAACCTCGCCGCGCCAAGTCTGCCTATGGGCCACCAAGTCCCCTAGGCGACGGCGAACATCGTGGGGCTCGGTGAACAGGTCGGCCAGTTCGTGCAGATGCGTTAAGGGGCCATGGCCTGCCCGCGCGAGCTGTCCGAAGGCCTCATTGGTCAGCAGGATGCGCCCGTCGGCGTCGGCGATCAGCACCGGCTGTTCGGCCACGTGAACCTGGCCTTGGACGTGGTCCAGTTGGTCCTGCAGAATCAGCATCTGAACCGACCGAAACTGGAGCACGACATCCGCGACGGTGGCCCCGATCAGTCGCGCCGCAGCAACGTCCGCCGCGGTCCAGGGCTCGCAGCTGCCCTCCATCAATTGGTGCCACTGTGAGAAGGATCGACGCGGGGACAGGTCGCGCGGATCGTCACCGACGACAACGGGCTTAAAGGGGTTTCCACCCCAGGTGATGGTGCGTATCCGCTCGGGCCTAAACCAGATGATGTACTCGCCAGGCACCGTGGAAATCGGCGCCGCAAGCAGGCCGCTGGCGACCTCGGTCAGCAGCGAAAACTCCGGCGCCTCCACGCCCAGAGAGGCGGTAGCGACCACGGGGGCCGGCGGCTTGGAGTCAAGCCATCGGCCCAGATCGCGTAGGTCGTGTGTGCCGGGCACGTCCCCCGCTGTGAGGATTTGACCATCAAACAACAGGGCCGCGCCGCCTGCCCCTAGCGGCTGAAGCAGGGCGGTGGAGTTGTCGAACAGCGCGCCGCGCCAGTCGCCGACGGAGGAGATGGCGTCGATCATCCGTTGCTCCAGCCGCCGGACCGATAGTTCGGCCTGAGCCTGAGCAAAGCTTTCAAGGGCGGCGATCCGCGTGGCGATCGCTTCGGCGAGCAACTCGCAGGCGGAGCGGATCTCAAACTGCACAAAGCGCGGCTTGTAGTGGTGGCAGGCCACCAAGCCCCAGAGTTTTCCGCCCACGACCAGAGAGATGACCAAGGTCGCGGCCACGCCCATATTTTTCAGATATTGGATGTGAATCGGCGACATGCTCCTGAGGGAGCAAAGGGACATATCCAGGTCTTCACCGGTGATGGGCGACAGCCGGGGGAAAAGGGCGACCGGCTCATAAGCGACATCGACCAACATACGCACGCGGTTGCGTACATAAAGCCTGCGCGCCATTTGCGGGATGTCGGAGGCTGGATAACGATTGCCCAAAAAGGCTTCGAGCGCCGGCTCTCGTTCTTCCGAAAAGACCTCTCCGTGTCCGTCGTCGTCGAAGCGATAGACCATGACCCGGTCATAGCCGACGATGGCCTTGAGCATCTTTGCGGTCTCGTCGCACAGGGCGCGCAAGGTCGGCGAGCCGATGACCCGTTCCAAACCGTCGGCCAAGGTCGGCGAAAGGTGCAACGGCGCGCTGGCAGGCTCCAACTCCATAACAAGGCCGCCGTTGGGCGGGCGGTGGAGCAGGCAGTCGAACATCTTGCCCGCATCGCCGGCCTTGCAGCGCAGGGCGATGGGCACTGAATCCAGGGCTTCGTTCTTGTATCGCCGAAACTGGCTGGTCAGATCGCCGCCAAGTTCGTCGAGAGTCCGTCCGATGAGGCTATCGTCAAAGCCTAGCAACTCAGAGGCGTTGGTGCTTGTCTGAACAACCGTGAGGTCCGGTTCACTCAGCAGGATCAAGGCGCCGTGCGGCTGGATCGAGCCGGCGAAATGAATCAGCTCGCGCTCGCAGTTTGATAGATCGGCTTGCCCAAAGGCAGGTGTCGTCAGGCCCATTGAGACCAAATCTCGACCTCCCGATGATGGATCGTCGCGCCTTGCGCCGACCTCGAACTTAGTCTGTGTCCAAGCCGTAGCGGTTCAATTTCGCGTAGAGGCTTTGACGGCTGAGACCGAGGCGCTCGGCGGCGGCCGTCCGATTGCCCCCGGTCATCTGCAGAGCCGCTTCGACGTAGTGGCGTTCAACGACCGAGACAGCGGCCTGAACGAGCGCTTTGAGCGAGGCCCGGCCCTCGCCCGTCAGCGCCGGCAAAAGGGGCGCCGGCGGGCCCTCGGCAAGCCCGACAGCCCTGCCGCGAACATCGCGCACAATCATGCCAATCATCCCCGAGTTCTGGGTCTCGTCGTTGCCGGCCGAAATCTCGACCGAAGCCTGGCGACCGGATTCCCCGTGAATGGTGGTCTCGAACAGCCGGACCTTGCCGTTCTGGCGGATATCGGACAGCAGGGCGCCAAGGTCGGCGCCGGGCTGACGCAGCCAACGGCCAATGCCCTGGCCAACGGCTTCACTGTCAGCGCGAACCTGGATGAGGTCGAGGAAGGCTTGGTTGGCGCCCTGTATGCGGCCGTCTTGGTCTAACAGGACAAACCCGTCGGGCAGGGTCTTGATCAGGTTGGCGATGCTGGGCTGGCGGGGGGGGGCGACAGCCGCCTGCTCGCCGACAGGAACAAGCTGAACCATATAAACCGCAGCCGACTCGTCGTTCACCAGGGAGGCCCGCAAAATCCAGGGGGCCTGCCCAGGCCCCATGTGGAACACGCTGCCCGGCGCCCGGCCGTGTTCGCGCACCCTGGCCAACATCTTGCTGAAGGTATCCCGCTCGCGAACGGCCAACTCGCTCTGAAAATCCCACCCACGCGTTAAGCCCAGGGCGCGAATGGCGCTCGGATTAGCCTCCACCACCCTAAGCCCATCAGAACTGAGCACGACGACCGCCTCATTGGAGGCGTCAAACAGCAGGCGATAGCGCGTTTCGACTTCACGCAGCTTCCAGTAGTCGCGCTCCATGGCCTGCTGAGCTGCGATCAAACGGGATTGGAGCTCAGACGAAGCCTGAAGACTGCGTCCGATGGCGATGAGCCCGCCGGAGTCGCCAAAACGGACGGTGGTGTACTCGATCGGCAGCTCAAGCCCGCTTGGAAACCGCTGAACGATCTGGCTGTAGGCCGAGACGCCGCCTAAACGGGCGTCATCCAACGAGCGGCGGACTTTTTCCACGCCGCTTTCCGCGACGGTCTCGATCCACGGCCGGCCCACCCATGTCTTTACGAACTCGCCCGACACCGTGTTCGAAACGTTCACGTCCCGGATAACGGCGTCCATATCGAGCAGGAGCGTCACGTCGGGATGGGGCACGGCGTTTACACCTGTGATGTCGGCTCGAATGGGGCATCCTACTAGAGAGCCGGACTCGCTTTGACCATATCATTTTTTCCGCCCGTAAGCGCCTGATCTAGCGTCAGTTCGGAATTTGACCAAGTGGGCAAGGCTTTGCTGTAAGGTTCGGCTGACAGGTCAGGAGGAACGATGGATATCGGTGTTGAGGCCGCCAGTTTTTCGTCTGCCCTGCGTAGCCGAACCCATGTGTTGCATGGCCAGGCTGAGCGTTCAGGGTTCATAGCCGACATGCTGCGCGGGCGCGCCTCACGGCTGGGGTACGCGATTTTTCTGCGCAACCTGCTGCCGGCCTATGAGCAACTGGAGGCCGGACTGGACCGTCACCGAACAAACCCACTGATCCGCGAAGTGGCGCTGCGAGCGGTGTATCGGGCCGACGCGCTCAAGGCGGACCTAGATCAGGTGCACGGGCGCAATTGGCGCGGCGCCTTGCCTCTTCTGCCGGCGGGGAAGCGCTACGCCGACCATGTGGCGAGGGCCGCGCAGGGCAAGGGCGAAGGCCTTTTGGGCCATGCCTATGTCCGTTATTTGGGCGATCTCAACGGAGGGCAGGTGCTTAGCCGCCTTCTCGCCAAGTCGCTCGACCTGCCGCCCGAGGCCCTGTCCTTCTATCGATTTCCGCTGATTGAGGATCTCGAGGGATTTCGCTTGGGCTATCGCGCTGCTCTGGATCGCTCAGCGGACCATGGGCTGGAGTGGTCCATCGCCCTAGATGCGGCGGCCCAGGCCTTCGCCCTCAATATCGAGGTTTCCGAAGCGGTGAACGATGCGGTTGCAGAACGCGCCGTGAACCCGAGCTAATCGCAAGAGAGTGTCGTGGAGCGCGTAGGCCGGATCATGTGGGTGATTGTTGTCTTGTGCGCCGCTGTGGCCCTCGCCGTCTGGGCGCTATGGCGGCCGGATATTCCCTTCGCCCAGCTGGAAGCGAAATACGCCAACGCCCAATCGAAGTTTATGGACCTGCCCGGCGGACTGCGTGTCCACTACCGGGACCAGGGCGTGCGGGAGGGGCCGCCGGTCGTGATGATTCACGGCTACTCGGCCTCGCTGCACGCCTGGGAGCCGTGGGTGGCTCGCCTGGGCGACCGGTACAGGATCGTCACCCTGGACCTTCCGGGGCATGGCCTGACACGGGCGCCCGACACCTATGTGGCGTCGTTGGATCGCTATGCTGATGTGGTGGACGCGGTGACCGAGCGGCTCGGGCTGGGCGCCTATGTGGTCGTGGGCAATTCCATGGGCGGGGGCGCGGCCTGGACCCTGGCGCTGAAGCATCCGGCCCGCTTGCGCGGCTTGGTGCTGGTGGACTCGATCGGCTGGCCTTCGCCCAAGGACGATGACAGCGGCTCGTGGCTTTACAAGGTCCTCTCCAGTCCTGTCGGCCTATGGGCCATGAAGAACCTGGACACGCGCTGGTATGCGCAGAGCAATCTGCGCGCGGCCTACGTCACTCCGTCGCTGGTGACGCCCGCGCTGATCGACCGATATACAGACCTGTCGCGCGGGCCGGGCCACCGGACCATCCTGCTCAACATAGGCCAGGGCGACGGCGCGCCCGCGACGGAGGCGACCCTCAAGGGGATCAAGACGCCGACCCTGGTGCTGCACGGCGAGGCCGACCCCATCGTCCCGGTGGCGGTGGGACGGCAATTGGCTGCGGCTATACCCGGCGCGAAACTGGTGACCTACCCCGGCGTCGGGCACGTGCCGATGGAGCAAATTCCCGATCTGTCGGCGCGGGATCTTCGGGCCTTCCTGCAGACGGTCGACCCTGCGCCTTGACGCAGGGTCCACCGTTCAGCGCACCACCAAGCGGGTGTAAAGATGCCAGGACGCGTAGCCCAGCACGGGCAGAACAACCGCCAGACCGATGAACAGCGGCAGACATCCCAGCGCCAGCAGGGCGGCGACCCTCAGTCCCCAGGATGCGGAGACCTTGGGGTTTTTGATGACGGCGCGAATGGAGGTGGAAATGGCCGTGACCGGATCGGTCGCCTTGTCGACCATCATGGGAAACGAGGCCAGGGTCACCGTCAGGGTCAGGCAAGCAAAGGCGAAGCCCACGAGCATGCCCACCACGATCAGGCTCCAACCCTCGGGCGTGCTAAACACGCGCGTTACAAATTCGCCGAGGCTCGCGGGCTGATAGCCCGATAGCGTAACGGCGTAGATCATCCAGGCCGCTGCGAGCCAAGCGGCGAAGATAACCACCAGACCCGCCGTCAGGGCGGCCAGGCCCATCCGGTTGCGTCCGCCCAAGGGATCGAGGAAATGAACCCAGCCGGAGGGCTGGCGCGCTTCGCGGCGCCTGGCCAGTTCATAGAAGCCTGAGGCCACCGCCGGCCCCATGATCGACAGACCCGCCACCAGCGGAAAAATCATGGGCAGAAGTCGAGCGTTAAAGGCCATGGCCGCCGCCAACAGCCCGACCACAGGATAGATCAGCGCCAGGACGATCACGTCGCCGCGTTTGGCTTTGAAGTCTTTCCAGCCTTGCGCCAGGGCCCAGTTGACATCGGCCTCATGGATGAGCCGAACCTCGGGCGCGGCGGCGTGCGCCGAAGCGACAGGCGTTTCTAAAGTGGTCATGCGTAACACTCCGTTTTGCCGTCACGACGGCGTTGGTGTTGTCGCTCAGCCCCTCAGAAAGTTCGCAGTCCTCGAACCCGTTCCATCACTCCAGATATAGTTAGACTTAAGCGCGGCGCATCCCCCGCGCCCGCCTGTTTTTTGCATCAACTCGATCAGCCGGATCGCCCGAGTCAGGCGGCGGTTTCAGGCCGCTGCGGCGGACCGGCTGAGCGCGCACTTGGACCACAGTTCCGACAGGGCGTGGACCAGCTTGGCGATGTCTTCGTCCGTGTGGCAGGGCGAAGGCGTAATGCGCAGCCGCTCAGTCCCTCGGGGGACCGTCGGATAGTTGATCGGCTGGATGTAGATGCCGTAGTTGTCCAGCAGCCAGTCGCTGATCATCTTGCACTTGACCGGATCGCCCACCATCACCGGGACGATGTGGCTGTCGTTGTCCATGCACGGGATGCCTCTGGCGGTGAGCTCGCGCCGCACGCGGGCGACGCGGTTGCGGTGGGCCGCCCGTTCCGAATGGCTTTGCTTCAGATGCTGAATGCTGGCGCAGGCCCCCGCGGCGATCGCGGGCGGCAAGGCGGTGGTGAAGATGAAGCCGGAGGCAAAGCTGCGAATGAAATCGCACATCGCCGCCGAGCCGGCCACATAGCCGCCCATCACGCCGAACGCCTTGCCGAGCGTGCCTTCAATCACCGTCAGTCGGTCCATCAGGCCTTCGCGTTCGGCCACGCCGCCGCCGCGCGGGCCGTACATGCCGACCGCGTGGACTTCGTCCAGATAGGTCATGGCGCCGTGCGCGTCGGCGACGTCGCACAGTTCCTTGATCGGCGCGATGTCGCCGTCCATGGAATAGACCGACTCGAAGGCCACGAGCTTGGGGCGGCCCGGTTCTATGGCGGACAGCTTGCGATCCAGGTCTTCGACGTCGTTGTGGCGGAATATGATCCGCTCGGCGCCGCTGTAGCGGATTCCTTCGATCATCGACGCGTGGTTGCCGGCGTCTGATAGCACCACGCAGTTGGGCAGACGTCCGGCCAGGGTGCCCAGCGCGGCCCAGTTGGACACATATCCGGAGGTGAACAGGAGCGCCGCTTCCTTCTGGTGCAGGTCCGCCAGCTCCTGCTCCAGCAGCACATGGTAGTGGTTCGTGCCGGAGATGTTGCGGGTGCCGCCGGCGCCGGCGCCACAGCGCTTGAGCGCTTTTCGCATGGCGTTCAGCACCTTGGGGTGTTGGCCCATGCCCAGATAGTCGTTCGAGCACCAGACCGTGACGTCCTGGGTCTTGTTGTTGTGATGGCGGGTCGCGTTTGGAAATGCGCCGGCCTTTCGCTCCAGATCGGCGAAGACGCGATAACGGCCTTCTCCACGAAGTCCTTCGAGCTGGTCGCGAAAGAAAAGCTCATAATCCATGTTCGTTTACTCCCCTCTGTAGCAAGCAAGGCGCGCCAGTCTTGGCGGATGCGGGCAAGGCCCAACGCCACAGCGCGGCGTCGTGAAACGGTAAGACCATGAAGGCGTGCTCAATGATGGCGAGCGCCGTCAGGGCGAAAACAAGTGAATAGCCGACCACGTCAAACTGGCTCGCATCGGGCCTGAGCGCGGGGACTGCCTCCGCCCAGGCCAGGGCGCCTCCGGCGAGGATGGACACGGGAAACAACATGTTGGTCCGGCCTCGGCGCAGGTAGCTGGTCAAGTGGCGCAGGTGGTCGGGAAAAAATTCTGTGCTGAAGTTCGGCACGCCCAGGAACAAGTTGAGTTTGGAGCTCAGCCGACTGACCAACAGCACCATGAAGGTCCACAGGCCAACCTTATTGGGCTGAGCGTGCAGAATCGCCCACAGGATTGCCGCCGTCAGAACCAGCGCCACTTCGTGGTAGATCAAGGTTGAAGCGGCCAGCTTGAAACGCCGCCAGCCCGTCGCGCCGGGAGGGCAGGCGGTCTTGCGCGGCCCGGAGATGAACCCGGTCAGAAAGCTGAGCTCATGCCAGCCCCAAACGCCCAGCGCGCTGGTGAACGCGATCACCGCAGCGGTCGACGAGGTCTGGCTCATGCTGTGAATCAGGCCGAATACCGCGGCGGCGCCCACGATCGAACCGCCGATCATGCTCAGCGCATAGGTGCGGCTCGGGCGCCGATCCAGCCAAAGAATCGCGCCCGTGCTGAACCACCATAGGAAGATGGCGTAGAGCACTGCGCAGCCGATCGCGGCGATGATCATCAAGGCCGCACCCTTACCAGACCGGTGAAAGACGCACGGTGGCCGGCGCCTCATTGGGGACGGTGGGCAGCAGATAAAGCCCGATCAGGATCGCGGCGGCCTGCAAGCCCAGTCCGAGGTTAGCCAGCTTGGCCGCCGGCCCGCGGCGACCGGGCGCCGACATGCGCGCCGTGATCTGCGCCAGACGCGCAAAGCCCTCCCGGAAACGGGGGTGGTCGATATCGAGCATGAGGGGGAAGGTCTGCTTGGAAATCTCCGAGCAGATGCGGAAGACCGCATAGTCGTACTCGGTGGGGTCCAGCCCGAGGGCCTTGTGGAAGGCGGGCCGTGCGTGGTCGCGCACATACATGGTGGCGTAGACCGACAGCAGGAAGAACTTGATCCACAGCCGATTGGCGCCTTGCAGCAGCTTCGGGTCCGCCCGCATCAGCAGGGCGAAGGCGTCGCCGTGCCGGAACTCATCGGCGCACCACTCCTTGAACCATTTGAAAATGGGGTGGAAGCGAAGGTCCGGGCGACGTTCGAGCTGCCGGTAGATCGTGATGTAACGAGCATACCCAATCTTTTCAGACAGATAGACCGCGTAGAAGATGAACTTCGGCTTGAAAAAGGTGTACTTCTTGGTCTTGGTCAGGAAGCTCAGGTCCACGCCGATATTGAAGTCCTTGAGGGACTCATTGATGAAGCCGGCGTGCCTGGCCTCGTCGCGGCTCATGTATTTGAACAAGGCCTTGATGTCCGGGTTCTTCACCCGCTTGACGATCTCTGCGTAGAGCACGCAGCCGGAAAACTCGGCGGTCAGGGAGCTGACCAGGAAATCGACGAATTCCTGACGCAGCTTGGGCTCAAGCTTGTCGAGAATGTTCTCGAAGGCTTCGGTGCGCTTGAAGTGATCGCGGTTGGGATCGCTGGCCATTTCCGCCAGCAGGGCGTCCCATTCCGACCGCACGGCGCTGACGTCTATACGGTCCATGGCCGCATAGTCCGTCGTGTAGAAGCGCGGGCTGAGGATGGTGTCCTCTTGGGCGATGCCCGTCGTATCGACAGGTTTCCGCTCGAGGGTGTCGGTGCTCACAGCAGCCTCCCGGGGGTAAATGTGACTTCGTAAAGCTCAGTCAGACCGAACCCGGCCGCGAACCGAGTCCATTGACGTTCAAGCCATCCCGCGCGCTCGACGGTGGCCTTACGGCGCAACATCAGGCGCTGGCCGAACACAACCTTGATGGGCTCGCCGTGAACCCGCACGCGATCGCCCGGCGCCAGCTGAACGTCGCCGTCCAGTTCGACATGGGCGTGCAGGCTGGATTCGGAGTGCTCAATATCGATGGTGCAAAGCATCGATTGGCGCGGCCGTATCAGGAAGGGCAGGGTGATCATGACGCTGAGCGCCATCCCGGCAGCATCTGGCCAAAGGCGTCCCGATTGGTGGGGCCAAAGGCGTCCAGGTCGATCAGGCGTCCCGTCGCGGTGTCTTCCAGGGTCAGTCGGCCGTCTGCCCACTGGGCGATGCGGAACGGCTGCGCGCGGCCCAGACCCCGACGTTTGCGGTCCAGGACAAGGCCGCGCATGACGCTGCGGACAAAGCCATTGGTCCCCGGCTCCAGCGAAAACACGACCTGATCAGTTCGGCTGTCTCGCACGGCCACCGAGCCGTTCGGCTCGTCTGTGAAGCGCACATCGATCGCTCGCGCAGGGGCGGGCGCTGCGCGTGACGGCGGGGCGGGCGGCGCGTTGAGCCGCTCCAGGCGCACGATGGTGGTGGCCGCGAGCGAAAAGAACACCATCGCGCCGGCGGCGATCAGGGCTCCACGGGGAAACTGCTCGGTGTCCAAAGCGCTCATGACGTCAGCTCCTTACGCGGGCACGGTTTCAGGACGGCCAAGACCGGACGCGGGGGACCGGGCGCGATCCGCATCGGCGGGCTTGGCGATTTCGATGGGAACCTGCGCGGCCATGGCGTCGGCCAGAATGCCGGCGACTGACCGTGCATCGGGAATGGCCCGCAGGGTCGGCTCTGGCGAGGCCATACGCCAGGGACGGGCGTGGGGCCAAAGGTGCAGGAAGGCGATCTTGTTGGGCGCCTTCAACACCAGGGCGATATCGCCCGATCCACCGGAAAGCGGCTTCATCGACGCGCCCTGGATAATCCCAAAGGGGATGTTGATCGCCTTGGGAATGGCCGCGCCGAACCGCAGCACCACGCGTCGGTTGGTGATGGTGTAGACGGTGCTGCGGCTGTTGAGCCAGGCTAGGAAGGCTAGGATGCCGACAGCCAGCATGGCGACCGGCGCCACGGACAGGACAGACTGAATGGCGCTTAACGGAGCCTGCCCGCCGATTATGGCGGCCAAGGTGCGCCACACGAACATGAACGCGAAATAGGCCGCGACGGCGCGAACATGAAAGGCTTGCTGCGCCAGCTTGATCCAGCTGGGAGCGCCCTGCCACAGGATGGTCTCACCCGGCGGAAGATCGCCGGGCAGGCCTCGGATGGGCTCGAAATCGTGCTCACTCATAGCATCGGCTCCGCGCGGCTGGCCGACGCATAGAGGAAGCCGCCGCCGTAGTAGGCGCAAACGCGTTCCTCTTCGTCCATGGTGACTTGGCTAGGGCTGGCCAGGACCGGCGCGCCGGCGATCTGGGCGCCGAGGACGGCGTCGACCCGCACCACGCCCCTGGACTTATTGATCAGGGCCATGGTCATGGGCAGGAGCACATTCTTGGTCGGGGAGACGGCCACTTCGAGATAACGGATCATGTATTCGGCGCGGTCGACCCAGACATCGCTGACAACCCCGCCGACCGCGTTATCGGCGCCGACGACTTTCATGCCGCGGGGGTCGGCGTCATGGGAGTCCAGGGAGAAGCCCTCAGCCAGCCGCAAGGGAACGATCTTGGGCGAGCCGTTCATCATCAGATCGGGCTTGCGCGAGCGCTGTGCGTAGGCGCCGGGACCCACGCCAGCCAGCATGGGATCGCCGGTCGGCTCCAGCGGCGATCCAGGGGCCTTGGAGGTCCGTTTCGCGTTGACCGCTTGGCTTTCGCGATGGCTGTTGGGCTTGGTCAATACGCCTTGCCCATGAGGCAGGACGAAGGTCTTCGGCTGGGCGGTGAAGAACAGGCCGCCGCTCGGTTCAAGAACGCCGGACACGTCCTGTTCCAGCGGATAGCCCTCGCGGCGATCTTCTCGGCGCAGGTAGATCACCAGCCCGACGAAGAACAGCACGAAGGTGCTGAGAATGACCTCGGTCACGTCGATATGGCCGGCGAAGATAGCATTGTGCAGCATGGCGAACCTCCTAGGTTGACCGGTTCATCTGGCGGAACTCGCCAAGTTGTTCAGGGTGGCGGTTGATGGGGACTGATCGGCGACCTTGCGGCCCGCGAGCGGGCCAATCGCAATCAGCGTGGCAAAAAGTAAAACAAGTTCAGTTACATAAACGGCTGTGTAGCCCGTTGCAGGGCTGACAAAAGATGGGCCTAGACGCCCGGCGCGGGCCAGGGATTCCACGCCGTCGCTCAGCAGGCCGCCGCTGGCGATGGCTAGACCGGCGGCCGACGCCTGGACCGCGCCCCAGGCGCCAAGGGCCAGGCCGGTGGCGTCGCCTTGCGCCAGATTCATCGAGGCGGTGAGGGTGCCGTGCGCGAACAGTCCGGCCCCGAAGCCGACCAGGGCTACGCCTACGGCGAATAGAACAGCGGACTCAGTCGGCGCGGCGAAGATCACGGAGCTGAAGGCGGCCAGCCCGGCCAGGGCCCCAAAGCCCGCCACGCGATAAGGGTCTGCGCCGCGGTTGAGGCTGCGCGCCGCCAGTCCTAAGCCGCACGCGCCGCCAACGGCCAACAAAGCGGTGAGGCTGGTGGTCGCGCTCACCGTCAGATGCAGGATCTTGCCGCCATAAGGCTCCAGCAGCACGTCCTGCATGCTGAAGGCGACGGTGCCCATGCCGATAGCGAGCAGGCGGCGGCCCGCGCGTCCGGTCTGGGTATAGGCGCGCCAGGACTCGCGGAAACCCGGTCCGGCCGCTTCGGCCATCCGGTTGCGGTTCCTTGGCTCCTGCTTCCACAGGGCTATCCCATTGAGGATCATGGTCGCGGCCGCCGAGCCCTGAACCACTTGGATCAGACGCAGCTCGCTGAACGGCTTGAGCAGAACGCCAAAGCCCAGGGCCGACACAACCGTGCCGACGATCAGCATGAAGCACAGCAACGCCACGACCTTAGGACGGGCGCGGGCAGGGGCGAGGTCCGTGGCCAGGGCTAGGCCCGCCGTCTGAGTCATATGCAAACCGGCGCCGGCGAGCAGGAAGGCCAAGGCGGCGCCGATCTGACCGATGATGGGCGGACCGTGAGAGTCGCCCGACAGAAGGATCAGGGCGAAGGGCATGATCGCCAGTCCGCCGAATTGCATCATGGTGCCGAACCAGATGTAGGGAACCCGTCGCCAGCCGAGCACGGAGCGGTGCACATCCGAGCGGTGGCCGACCAGCATGCGGAACGGCGCGAACACCAGGGGCAGGGAGATCATAGTGGCCACCAGCCAGGCCGGCAGGCCCAGCTCGACGATCATCACCCGGTTGAGCGTGCCGATCAGCAGCACAGCCGCCATGCCCACGGTCACCTGGAACAGGGACAACCGCAAAAGCTGTCCCAGCGGCAACTCGGGTGTGGCGGAGTCCGCGAAGGGCAGCATCCCCAGGCCGACGTTGCGCCAGGACCAGACCGGAACGCCGGATTCGGACATGCGGACCTTACGCGCCACCAAGGCGTCCACCCGCTCGAAGGGCGCGCCGGCCATGTCGAGCCTGACGGCGCCCTTGAGCGGCATCGCTGTCGCGGTCATGTCGAGGCTCGGTTTCACCGGCGCACGAGCTCCATGGCCTGAGACATGTAAAAGCCGCTGATGATCCGGGCCGTGCGGCCGAGCTTCCAGCCCGCGAGCCTTGGGTCCTGGGCGATGGCCCGGGTCAAGCGACGCTGGCTGACCGGAATGATGGCCGGCGCCCGATTGCTGCGCGGGAAGAGCAGGCCGACCGCGTGCATGGTCGACAGAAGGGGTGTCGCCGGCGCAAAGGTGAAATTGATCGACCGCGTCGTGCGCTGGGCCAGACCCGCGATCACGTCGAGAATTTCGCGCATGGGGTAGTGGATCAGCGAGTCCATCGCCACCACGTCGGTGAAGGTTCCGTGGTCGGCGCTGAGCATATCGCCCACACGAAAGTCGATCTGTTCGGACAACAGGTCTGCCGGCGTGCGCTCGCGGGCGAGTTGGACCAGGTTGCCGGCGACATCGACGGCGACAACGCGGGCGCCGCGCCGGGCGGCGGCCACCGTCAGCGCGCCGGTGCCGCATCCGGCGTCGAGCAGGGTCGCGCCATGCATGTCGGCGGGCAGCCAGGTCATGAAGACCTCGCGCATACGATCACGGCCTTCGCGAACTGTCTGGCGAATGCCGCTGACCTTCACGTCCGAGGTGAGGTGGGCCCAGGCGGTCAGGGCTGTCTTGTCGAAATAGGTTTCGAGGCGCCCGCGCCGTTCGGCATAGGTATCGACGCTCATTATTCGTACCCCAGGAAATCGAACACCTCGCGGTCCTTCATCGGGACGGCGTTGTAGGACTGGCCGCCGGTCCACAGGCTGGCCGCCAGGCGCATGTATTCGTTGAGCACCGCGTCCAGTTCGGGGGAGGATTCCATCTCGAACAGGGTCGATTTCTTCAGGCGGCTGCGGCGGATCACGTCCAGATCCGGGAAGTGGGCCACACGCTCCAGGCCGATGGCCGCGCTGAACCGGTCGATTTCATCGGTCTTGCTGCTTCTGTTGGCGATCACCCCGCCCAGCCGCACCTCATAGTTCTTGGACTTGGCGGCGATGGCGGCCACGATCCGGTTCATCGCGAAGATGGAATCGAAGTCGTTGGAGGCGACCACCAGCGCCCGCTCGGCGTATTGCAGCGGGGCGGCGAAACCGCCGCACACCACGTCGCCCAGCACGTCGAAGATCACCACGTCGGTGTCTTCGAGCAGGTGGTGCTCCTTGAGCAGTTTGACGGTTTGGCCCACGACATAGCCGCCGCAGCCCGTGCCGGCGGGCGGGCCGCCGGCCTCGATGCACATCACGCCATTGTAGCCGGTGAAAACGTAGTCCTCAGGCCGCAGTTCTTCGGTGTGGAAGTCGACGGTTTCCAGAATATCGATGACCGTGGGCGCCAGCTTCTTGGTCAGGGTGAAGGTGGAGTCGTGCTTGGGATCGCAGCCGATCTGAAGCACGCGTTTGCCCAATTTGGAAAAGGCGGCGGACAGGTTAGACGAGGTCGTGCTCTTGCCGATGCCGCCCTTGCCATAGACGGCGAACACCTTCGCCTTGCCGATCTGCACATTGGGATCCAGTTGCACCTGCACACTGCCTTCTCCGTCGTGGCGTCGGTGCAGGGTTCGGGGCAAATCAAGTACGGTCATCGGCTTCCTCTGACTTTACGCTGCTGTCGGAACGCCTTCGAGGCGATCCTCCAGGTCGTCACTGGCCCGGCGCAGGGCCTCAAGGGTGGTCTCGTCGGGCGCCCAATATTGGCGGTCACACGCTTCCAGCAGGCGCTTGGCCATGCGCGCGGATGCGGTGGGATTGAGCTCGGCCAGCCGCTCGCGCATGACCGGGTCCAGCACATAGGTCTCGCTGATCTGCTGATAGACCCAAGGCTCGACCTGACCGGTGGTGGCCGACCAGCCTAGGGTGTTGGTCACCTGGGCCTCGATCTGGCGCACGCCTTCGTAGCCATGCTTGAGCAGGCCCTCGTACCAACGCGGATTGAGCATGCGGGTGCGGGTTTCCAGGGCGACCTGTTCAGCCAAGGTGCGCACCTTGGCCTCGCCCTGAGTCTGATCGCCGATATAGACCGGCGCCTCGACGCCCCGGGCGCGCCGCACCGCGCGGCTGATGCCGCCCAAGGTGTCGACGTAGTGGTCGATGGTGGTGACGCCGAGCTCCACCGACTCCACGTTTTGATAGGCCAGGTCCACGCGCTTGAGGATGTTCTGCAGCATGGCCGACTGGCGCACGGGCTTGCCCTTGCGGCCGTAGGCAAAGCACTTGCGGGCCTGATAGGCCTCCGCCAGCTCGTCCTCATCGGTCCAGCAGCCGGCGTCGATCAGTTGGTTGACGTTGGAACCGTAGGCGCCGTCGGCGTTGGAGAACACGCGCAAAGCGGCGGTTTCCAGATCGCAACCCTGGTCGCGTTGATGCTCCAGCGCGTGCTTGCGCACGAAGTTCATCTCGACCGGCTCGTCCGCGCTGGCGGCCAGGAACGCCGCTTCGGCCAGCATCTGAACCTGCAGGCCCAGCAGATCGCGGAAGATGCCCGACAGGGTCATCAGCACGTCCACCCGAGGACGGCCCAGCTCTTCAAGCGGGATCAGCGACGCGCCGCACAGGCGACCATAGCTGTCGAAGCGGGGCTTGGCGCCCATCAGCGTCAGGGCCTGGCCGATAGGACCACCCTCGCTCTTCAGGTTGTCAGAGCCCCACAGCACCAGGGCGATGGATTCCGGCAAGGCGCCAGTCTCGTCGCGGTAGCGGTCCAGGATGATCTGCGCCTGATGGGCCCCTTCGCGCAGGGCGAAGGCGCTGGGGATGTGGAAGGGGTCAAAGCCGTGCAGGTTGCGCCCCGTGGGCATGATCTGCGGCGTGCGCAGCAGGTCACCGCCGGGCGCCGGACGGATGTAGCCGCCGTCAAGTGCGTGCAGGATGGCGCCGACCTCGTGGTCCTGAGCGAGCAACCGATCACTTTTGGCCAGATCGGCCAGCAGATCGATGTTGTCCCGCGTCGGGGCCAGGCCGCTAAGCTTGACGGCGGCTTCCGGCGCAGCGCCGTCCACCAGGGCCGTCAGGGCCTCGCGCGCGGGGGTCGCGTCGCCGCGGGCGTCGGCGATGGCGGCCAGCAGGTCTATCCGCTCCTGGCGGCCCGCCGGTTCGCCCACGGTGTGCAGGCCTTCGGGAATGAGGGTCTGTTCAAGCTCAAACACCTGGGCGGCGATGGCCGACAGGGTGTCTGTTCCGTCTTCTGGGGTTTGGGCTGAGGACAGGTTCAGGCCCTGGGCCTGTTCGAGGATCAGGGCTTCCAGCGACTCGCGCTCTGCATCGGCCTCCGGCGCGCTCGCACGCCAGCGCTGGATGGACGCCTTCAAATCCAGCAGGCCTTTATAGAGACCCGCATGGGCGATGGGCGGCGTCAGATAGCTGATCAGGGTGGCGCCTGAGCGCCGCTTGGCGAGGGCGCCTTCGGAGGGGTTGTTGGCGGCATAGAGGTAGAAGTTGGGCAGGTCGCCGATCAGCCGCTCGGGCCAGCAATCGGCGGTCAAGCCCACCTGCTTGCCGGGCATAAACTCCAGGGCGCCGTGGGTGCCGAAATGCAGCACGGCGTTGGCGCCGAAATCTTCGCGCAGATAGCGATAGAAGGCCGAAAAGGCATGGGTCGGGGCGAAGCCGCGCTCGAAGAGCAGGCGCATCGGATCGCCCTCGTAGCCGAAGCCCGGCTGTAGCCCGACGAAGACCTTTCCAAACTCGGCGCCCAGAACAAAGATCGAGCCGCCATCGCTCAGCACCTTGCCGGGCGCAGGGCCCCATTGGCCCTCAATGGCGGCCAGGTGCGGTTCGCGGCGCAGGTGATCGTCCACCGGAATTCGGCGATGAACGTTGGCGTCTGTGCCGAAGCGTGCGGAATTGCCTTGCAGCAGGCGCTCGCGCAGCTGGTCGACCGTAGCGGGGACCTCCACGTCATAGCCACCCGCGCTGAGCGCCTTGAGGGTGTTATGCAGGGAGGCGAACACCGACAGATAGGCGGCCGAGCCCACGGCGCCGGAGTTGGGCGGGAAATTGAACAGGACGATGGCGATCTTGCGGTCCTGCCGGGCGGTGACGCGCAGCTCGACCAGCCGAGCCACCTTGGCGGCCAGAGCCTGGGCGCGCTCAGGGCAGGCGTGCATGCGCGGCGCATCGCCGGAGGCGGGGAACCGGCAGCGGTTGGCGCAGCCCTGACAGGGCTCGCCCGACCCGTTGGACCGTCCGCCAAACACCATTGGCGCGATGGCCCCGTCCAGTTCGGGGATCGACACCATGATGGTCGATTCCACCGGCGATAGCCCGGTGCTGGAGGCGCCCCAGGTTTCCAGAGTTTGGAATTCGAGCGGCTGGGCGGAAATATAGGGCACGCCCAAACGCGCCAGGACGTCTTCCGCCGCCTTGGAGTCGTTGTAAGCGGGGCCGCCCACCAGCGAGAAGCCGGACAGGGACACCACCGCGTCCACGCAGGGTTGGCCGTCCTTGATGAAATACCGCTCGATGGCCGGACGCGCGTCCAGGCCGCTGGCGAAGGTGGGGATGACGCGCAGGCCGCGCGCCTCCAGGGCCTCGATCACGCCGTCGTAATGCCCGGCGTCATCGGCCAGGACATAGGAGCGTAGGACCAGGACGCCGACGACGCCGGTCGGCGCTTTATCGCCACGTGGCAAGGCGTCCAGGCTATCGACAATGCGCCCCGCTGCGCGCGGATGATAAAGCCCGACGTCGGGATAGTCGCGCGGCGCCGGCGCCGGGATTTTGCCGCGCAGGCTGCGACGAGGACCGTCGGCGTAACGGCCGATGAGGAAGCGGACCATGGCCGACAGATTGTCTTCGGACCCGGACAGCCAGTACTGCATCGTCAGGAAGTAAGCGCGCAGATCCTGGGCCGCGCCCGGAATGAACTTGAGGATTTTCGGCAGGCGGCGCAGGACCGCCATCTGGCCGGCGCCGGAGCTCTTAGACTTGGAGCCGCGCAGGCGTTTGAGCAGGGCGAGCGGTCCCTTGTCCGATCCGTCCATGCGGAACGGGCCGAGCTTGGTTAGACGGATGACTTCGCCGGCCGACAGGGCGCCGATCATAGCGTCGCAATGCTCGCGCCGGGCTTCCAGCGCCGGCAATACGGCGCGGACGTGGTCTTCCATGAACAGCATGCTGGCGACGATGATGTCGCCGCTGGCGATGTCGGCCAGACACCGGTTCAGGGAGTCGCCGTCTTCGGCCCAATCGGTCGCCGCATGCAGCGCCACCGTCAGTCCGGGAATGTCGTGCGACAGTGACGCGGCCGCGCGCTTGAACACGCCGCTCAGATGGCGGTCGAGCGTGACGATCACCATGCGGACCGGCACGCCGGCCGCCGGCGCCGGGCTACCGGGCGAAGTGGCTGCGTGCATCATAAAGGGTCTCAAGGTGGATCAGCGAGATGCCCTGGGCGCTCGCGAATTGCTCGGTGTTGCGGCGCGCCTTTCCGCGCACGAAGAAAGGAATTTTCGACAGCTCGGCCTGGGCCTCACTGGTCCAGATGATTTCCGATGTCGCCTCGACCACCGGCGCGGGCGTTGCGCCGCCGCCGTGGCCCAGGTGTGAAGGACCGGCGGCGTCGTTGAATTCGAAGTCGTCGCGGAACATGGCCAGCAGGTGCTCTTCCAGTCCCATGACCAGCGGGTGCACCCAGGTGTCAAACAGCACGTTGGCGCCTTCGAAGCCCATCTGGGGCGAATAGCGAGCCGGAAAGTCCTGCACATGGGCCGGCGCCGATATCACCGCGCAGGAGATCTGCAGCCGCTTGGCGATATGACGCTCCATCTGGCTGCCCAAAACGAGCTCGGGCTGGACCTCGGCGATAGCGCGTTCAACTTCCAGATAATCGTCGGTGATCAGGGGCGTGACCCCGTATTTTTCGGCGGCGGCGCGGACTTCGCGGGCGAATTCGCGGTTGTAGGCGCCCAGGCCGACCACCTCGAAGCCGAGCTCTTCGGAGGCCACGCGCGCTGCGGCGATGGCATGGGTCGCGTCGCCGAAAATGAACACACGCTTGCCGGTGAGATAGTTGGAATCCACCGACCGGGACCACCAGGGCAGGCGTCCGGCGGAGTCGGCCAGCACAGGCCCCGGATCGACGCCCGCGACCTGGGCGACCTCACGGATGAAGTCGCGGGTGGCGCCCACGCCGATGGGGATCGTCCGCACCGCCGGCTGACCGTGGGCGCGTTCCAGCCAGGCGGCGGCAGGCTCGGCGATCTCCGGGTAGAGCACGACGTTGAAATCTGCGTGAGGCAGACGCTTGAGGTCAGCCGGCGATGCCCCTAGCGGCGCGGTGACGTTGACGGATATGCCCAGGCGATCCAGCAGGCGGGTGATTTCGATGACGTCGTCCCGGTGCCGAAAGCCCAGGGCGGTCGGCCCAAGGAGATTGCAGGTCGGCCGGGCGCCTTCGGCGCGAACCGGACGTGGCTCCGCGCCCTTCGGCGCCAGGGCCCGCACCAGCTGGTAGAAGGTTTCGGCGGCGCCCCAGTTCTCCTTCTTCTGATAGGAAGGCAGATCGAGCGGCAGGACCGGAATCGGCAGGCCCGTCGAGGTCGCCAGGCCGCCGGGATCATCCTGAATGAGTTCGGCGGTGCACGAGGCGCCGACGATCATCGCCTCGGGCTTGAAGCGGTCATAGGCGTCACGCAGGGCGGTCTTGAACAGCTCGGCCGTGTCGCCGCCCAGGTCGCGCGCCTGGAAGGTGGTGTAGGTGACCGGCGGGCGGTGATCGCGCCGTTCGATCATGGTGAAGAGCAGGTCGGCGTAGGTGTCGCCCTGGGGCGCATGCAGCACATAGTGCACGCCCTTCATCGCCGTGGCGATCCGCATGGCCCCCACGTGGGGCGGTCCTTCATATGTCCAGACCGTCAGCTTCATCGGTCAGACCCTCAACAGCGTCTGGCGCGTCAGGGGGCGCGCGAACAGCGCCGCCAGATCGCCCGCCTGATCGAACCCGTGGACCGGCGAAAACACCAGCTCGATGGACCACTTTGTGGTCATCCCTTCGGCTTCGAGCGGATTGGCCAGGCCCAGGCCGCAGACCACCAGGTCCGGCCTGGCGGCGCGACAGCGCTCCAACTGCCTGTCGACATCCTGTCCCTCGCTAACAGTGACGCCGGGCAATTGGTCCAGTTCACAGGAGACCAGGTCCTTGTTCAGATAGGGCGTGCCGACCTCAATCGGCCGCATGCCCAGTTCCTGAGCGAGGAAACGAGCCAGTGACGGCTCCATTTGGGAATCCGGGAAGAAGAAGATGCTCTTGCCTTGGAGGACCGGCCGGTAGCGATCCAGCGCGCGCTTGGCGCGATCACGGGCCGGCTCGACCACGCGCTGAAAGTGCTCGCGACCGACATTCCACGCATCCGCCGCCGCCCTGAGCCAGGCCGTTGTGCCTTCGGCCCCGAAGGGGAAGGGCGCAGTGAGGCGTTGAGCGCCGCGCGCCGCCAGCTTTTGCGCGGTGTCGCCCAGGAACGGCTGGGCCAGCAGGAAGCGGGTGTTGGGACCGATGGCGGGAATGTCTCGCGCGCGGCGGGGGGGGAAGAACTCGACTTTGCCTATGCCCAGGCCGTCGAACAGTCGGCGGAATTGATCTTCGACGATGTCGGGCAGGGCGCCGACGACAAGAAGGGACTGAGGCGCGTTGGCCGGCGCGGCGGGCGCCTCAGGCACAAGAGCGGCCAGGCAGGCGTCCTCGCCCTGGGTAAAGGTGGTTTCGATCCCGCTGCCCGAATAGTTGATGACGCGCAGGTCCGGACCATGCCGCGCCGACAGGCGTTGAGCCGCGCGCGACAGGTCCAGCTTGATGACCTCCGAAGGGCACGATCCCACCAGGAACAGCATGCGGATGTCTGGGCGACGCGCGAGCAGTTCGCTGACCACCTGGTCGAGCTGCTCATTGGCGTCGGCCAGTCCGGCGAGGTCTTTTTCCTCCATGATGGCGGTGGCGAAGCGCGGCTCTGCGAACACCATCACTCCGGCGGCGGACTGGATCAGATGGGCGCAGGTGCGTGACCCGACGACCAGGAAAAAGGCGTCTTGAATCTTGCGGTGCAGCCACACGATGCCGGTCAGGCCACAGAACACTTCCCTTTGGCCGCGCTCGCGAAGGACGGGCCGAACCGATCCGGCCGGCGCCGGCCGTTGGCCTGGCGATGAGAGGGCGGTCAGGACCGTCACGTTGAGAGCCCGAGCCGCTCGGGCTCGGCGGTGGTGTCGCGCCGCCGCCCCTGAAGCCGGGCTGCGCGCAGCTTTAACAGGAACTGTGTCGCGTTAATGATGTAGGCCGCATAAGCCGCCGCCGCGATCAGCATCTGCTGGCGCGCCGATCCCCAGCCTGTCAGCAGCGCGCCCAGATAGGCCGTCTGCAGGGCCAGCACCAACATGCTGACGACATCTTCCCAGAAGAACGGACGGGCAAACAACCAGCAGCCGAACACTTCCTTTTCCCAGATCGAACCGGTGATCATGATGGCGTAAAGGGCGATCGTCTTGACCAGGATCGATGCGGTCGCGAGTTCATAACCACGCCCGGTGGCGAGATAGCGAAAGATCAGTCCGACGCTGACCGCGAAGGCGAGGAATTGAAGCGGAGCTAGAACGCCCTGAACGATGGTCCAGCCCGAGGCGTCGCGCCGTTTGCGTTCGTCTTCGGTGTAGAGCGGCGCTCGGGCCGGCGAAGCTTCACGCCTGCGCGGCAAAGGATGGAGGCCGGAGTGGGCAGGCCAGGGCGAGGGCACGATAGCCTCAATGGCGCCGTCCAATAGATTGGCCAGACCAAAGCCAGACTTGGATTGCCGCATGAGCGCAGATGGGCGCACACTGGTCCGATGACGGTCATACTCGTCGTCGGAGACCTCCCGTCCGGGCGCCGTGCGGCTGGCGTTCATGGCTTATCTCTCAAGGCTGAAGACCTGAGCATGCCTCAGCCTAGGATCGCCCATTTACACTGTCAAGGCATCCAGACGTCCATGACACTTGACACTCCTTAAGAATTTTTAGAATTTGTAAATCGACCCCTAAACAAGCCTTGAGGATTTGGTATGGTGTCTCCTCTGAGGGGAATAATGGCCCGAAAAGGGCTGCGGTCTTGGGATGGAAATGCCGGTTCAAAATAAGCAGTAGTAAGCTTTTTGAGCTGGAAGTGGCGCGAAGCGGGGACGCGCGATAGGGAGGCCCCGCACGCACTTAGGGACCACTATGACCAGCTTCCCTTCTGCACTTAAAAGTGTTTTCAGGAATCGGGGCGCGCCTGAGCTTTCGAGAATTGCAAATCTCCCTAGCCAGTGGCCAATATTCAAACTCGTAGTGCCACAACCGGTGGACATTCCGGTCATCGAACTGACCAATATGGTCGAGAGCGAGATTATCCCGCGCCTGTTTGAAGCCCACCTTCCCGCCTTTTCGTCGTCTTCGCAGCCTGACAACACGGTGGGATCGACGTCGATCAAAGGATTTGTGGCGACCATTCTGTCAAGAAATCCTGACACTTTTCCGGCTTTCGTCGAGACGAAGCGGTCGGAGGGCATGTCCGAGGACATGATCTATTCCGATCTGCTGGCGCCGGCGGCGCGGCTGCTGATCGACCTTTGGCAGGACGACGAGGTGTCTTATACCGAGGTGACCATCGGTCTGGGACGGCTGCAGCAACTGGTTCGCAAGCTGGATGCAGGCACGCCTTACAACGGCGAAAACGATCCCATGGCGCGATCCGCCTTGTTCGCCCCGTGCCCCGGGGAGCAGCAGACCTTCGGCTTTTTCATGATGGAGGAGCTGTTCCGCTGGAGTGGCTGGCGCACATGGATCGAAACCGCCGCCACGCGGGATGAATTGGTCGCCAATGTGCGATGCCGTTGGTTCGACATTTTGTGTCTAAGTATGAGTCGTTCGGACAATATTGAAGACGTCGACGCCACGATCAAGGCTGTGCGGCGGGCGTCACGTAATCGAGACATTTTTATTCTGGTGAATGGTCGCCCATTTATTGAGCGTCCTGACACTGTTGCAGCCGTCGGCGCGGATGCTTTCGCATCTTGCGGGGCCGACGCCTTGCAAGTTGCGGATAAGGCTTTAAGGAGCGTGGCGGCTGAGTGATGGCGGGTCGATCTCTATCAAGGTATTCTCTTAGCGATGGACGCATCGGGATCCTCATCCCATCCGAATTCCCACAAGGTTCAGCCGTTTTCTCGCGGTAAACTTGGAAAATTGGATGCGGCGGCGGCCGCCCGGCTCATTGCTGCGGGTGGTGACATCGCCATGCTGATTGATCACGAAGGGGTCATCCGCGACATCGCCATCAATAGCGAAGACTTGGCTCGTGACGGGGCTCAGTCCTGGTTGGACCAGAGGTGGTCCGATACGGTCAGCGTTGAAAGCCAGCACAAGGTGGTCGACCTCATTCGCGCGGCGCGAGCCGACGAGCGCGGCCAGTGGCGCGAGGTCAATCAAGTCACCCAAAGCCGTAACTCGATCATGGTCCGCTACACGACGGTGAACGTCGGCAGGGACGGCCAAATCATCGCTATCGGACGCGATGACCGGGCGACAGCCTCTATTCAAATGCGTCTTCAAGAGACGCAGCAGGCGATGGAGCGCGACTACGCCCGATTGCGAGACGCCGAATTTCGCTACCGACTTTTGTTCAAAATGTCGGGGGAAGCCGTCGTCGTCGTTGATCTGCTCACCAAGAAGATCATCGAGGCCAATCCCGCCGCCGAACGTCTCATCGGTTCACTGAGAGCCAAGCTGGTCGGCGAGCCCCTGACCAAAATTTTTGATGCTGACAGCCGTGAAGAGGCGGCTGCCGTGCTGGCCGTGGCGCAGACGACCAGTCAGCCGACGTCTGCGCCCACGCGGCTGTTTATCCAGGGCCGAGAGATGATGGTCGCCGCCTCCCTTTTCCGAGAGGGACGCTCAACCCAGTGTTTGGTCCGTTTAACGCCGAGCGCGCCGGAGCCTCACGCGGCGGCCGAAAGCGAACCAAAGTCGCAGGCCTTGTTGGAGCGGTTTCCGGACGCTTTCGTAGTGACCGACGCGGCGCTGAAGATTGTTTCGGTCAATACGCAATTCCTAGATCTGGTGAGAATTCCCACCCAGGAGCGGGTGATTGGGCAATCGCTCAATCAGTTCCTGGGCCGCGCGGGGCTGGAGCGGAATATTCTGGCCGAAACCCTGCGCGAACACGGCTCCGTTCGCAATTTCAGCACCGTGTTGCGTGATCAGTTTGATGAGGCCGAAGACGTCGAGGTCTCGGCGGTCGCCGCGCGTGACGGCGAAGACGGCATCTACAGCTTCTCAATCCGCGTCGCTCGCCGCCGCGCCGTCGAGCCTACGCCGAATTCGGCCAATCCGCGCCGTTCGGTGGAACAGCTGACCGAACTGGTTGGGCGTGTGAAGCTCAAGGACTTGGTGCGCGAGAGCACCGATCTGGCCGAACGCCTTTGTATCGAAGCGGCGTTGGAATTGACCAAAAACAACCGGGCGTCCGCCGCTGAACTGCTGGGGCTCAGCCGCCAAAGCCTTTACTCCAAGCTTCATCGATTTGGGATCGGCAATCTGTCTGATCTCGATAACTGAGTGTCCGGAGGCCTGCCCATTTGAACCGGGCGATCAAGCGGCGGCGCAAGGCGGCCAAGGCTTTGTCGCGCCCCAAAAGTGTCAATTCGAATTGACGCCATAGGGTGTCAATTGTATCCATGAGCGATGAGCGGCCTGGATCTGACAATCGGTGATCGTCCGGCGACTTCGGTGCATTTATCGCCCTCCGCCGTGTTGGAATTATTGAAGCCCGTCACATGGTTCGCGCCCATGTGGGCCTTCATGTGCGGGGCCGTTTCTTCGGGCGCTTCGCTCAGGACCCATTGGGTCGTCGCCTTGGCGGGGATCGTGTTGGCCGGACCGGCCATCTGCGCCGCCAG
>CAYVHP010000177.1:0-16160 GCA_964451265.1 uncultured Caulobacteraceae bacterium
CGTTGGGATGGGCCTCCAACTCCTTGACCACCTGTTTGACCCGCTCCTCGAAATCGCCCCGATAGCGGGTGCCGGCCAACAAGGCGCCCATATCCAGCGAGAATATGGTCGCGCCCGCAAGCACCTCGGGCACCTGATGGTTGACGATCTTGAGCGCCAGACCTTCGGCGATGGCGGTCTTACCCACGCCGGGATCGCCCACTAAGAGCGGGTTATTCTTGGTCCTGCGGCAAAGGATCTGGATCGCCCGCTCCACCTCGCCGGTGCGCCCGATCAGGGGATCGACCTTGCCCTGCTTGGCTTTCTCGTTGAGGTTCACGCAATAGGCGTCCAGCGCCTCGCCCGGGGACTTGGGCTGGGCGGACTTTTCTTCGGGCTCCTGTTCAGTCGCCCCCTTGACCGAGCGCGACTCTGAGGCCCCCGCCTTCTTGGCGATGCCATGAGCGATGAAATTGACCGCGTCGTATCGGGTCATGTCCTGCTCTTGCAGGAAGTAGGCAGCGTGGCTTTCCCGCTCCGAAAAGATCGCGACCAGCACATTGGCCCCGGTCACTTCCTCGCGACCGGACGATTGCACGTGGATCACCGCGCGCTGAATCACCCGCTGGAACCCGGCTGTCGGCTTGGCGTCCTCGCCGTCATCCACCACCAACGAGGTCAGTTCCGTGTCCAGATAGTTGAGCAGGTTTTTTTTCAGCGCCGCCAGATCGACCTCGCAAGCGCGCATCACCCCCGAGGCTTCCTGGTCGTCGGCCAGGGAAAGCAACAGATGCTCCAGCGTGGCGTACTCGTGCTTTCGCTCATTGGCGAACTTGACGGCCCGGTGAAGCGTGTCTTCCAGATTTCGTGAGAACGACGGCAAGGGGGCCTCTCAATCCTTTTCCATGGTGCACTGCAGCGGATGCTGGTGGCGCCGAGCGGTATCGATAACCTGAGCAACTTTCGTCTCGGCCACCTCGTAGGTAAACACGCCGCAAACCCCAACGCCGTGCTGATGGACAAGGAGCATGATCCGAGTCGCATCCTCCCGCGATTTGTTGAAAAACCGCTCAAGAACGTAAACGACGAACTCCATCGGCGTATAATCGTCGTTCAGCAGCAAGACTCGGTATAAAGACGGCTTCTGCGTTTTCGGTTTGGTCTGCGTGACCACAGCAGAGCCTGCGCCGGTCCCCTCGCCTTCGCCAATCCTGCCAGGCTTGCGCTCGGCCATTAAACTGTGTCTCCGCTGCCCAGAGGCGAACCGCCCCGGTCAAGTCATTAGATATGGAATCTCTGCGTATTTGAAAGGGGCCGCAACCAGCCATTGCGCTCTAAGCGCCAAGCGCCGCCTTTTCGCGCTGCGGCAAATTCGACTCGAGGCGGAACGGCAAATCCATACAGACAGCGTCTCCCCGCCCACAAGGCTGGTTTTGGCCATCTTCTCGACAGCCCCGCAAACAAAAAGGACCCGGAACGTTTCCGTTCCGGGTCCCTACGCAACCCGCCCAAACTGTAAGCAGGCGGGGTAAACTTAACGGGCGGTCTGGAACTGCTCGACCGCAGCGCTCACGCGCTCATTGATCGGGCGAAGCGATTCGCGCACGGAGCCGGACACGATGTCGGACCACTTGTTGACTTCGGCCAGATAGGCGTCGAGCGAGGTCTTGGCGAAAGTGGTTTGCAACTCCACGGCTTCCTGCAGGCTCTTGGCGCTGGACAGGGCCTTGGCGGCGGCCACTTGGTCTTCGGTAGATTTCTTGGAGAACGCCATTGCTTGGGCGCCCAGGGTTTCCGCGCCCTTGGTGGCGGCGGTCACAGAAGCAACCATCGCTTCCATGTTGCGCTTAGCCTGAGCGTTCATATCGGCGAACGTCGCCATAGATTTTTCGACGCCTTCTTTGAAGGCTTGGTTGCCGGATTCGGCGAACCGCTCGGCGGTGGCCTTGGCCGTTTCAGCTGCAGTCGCCATCGGGGATCTCCTGTATCGGCGAATTCGGGTGACGACGGCTGCGAACAATTCAAGCCGTTCGTGCGTCGCATGCATCAAATAGGCGAACACAACCGCTCGGTCAAGAAAAATTGTGCAGTGCACAATCGCACCTGCGAACAGCGCCGCTTGGTGTGACCGGTTGTCTCGCTCACCAGTTGTTTACTTTGGCGAAAGGTGGGACACGCCATGTTATAGGTTCGTATGGCGGCGCGTGGCCGCTGCAGCTCCCGACGGACGCCGGCTGATGCAAATGTTCGCCCGCCGCTTAGTTTACGCCCTGTTTGCGATGCTTCTCGCGCTGGGCTCGATCACCCCCGCCACGGCGGGGATTCCGTTCTTCACGTCCCAACCCCGCTACGCCGCGATTGTGGTCGACGCAAAATCCGGCGAGGTCCTCTACGCCCAACAGGCTGATAGCCCCCGCTACCCGGCCTCGATCACCAAGGTCATGACGCTCTATCTGACCTTCGAAGCCCTCGCCAACGGCAAGCTGAACCCCAATGAGATGATCACGGTGTCGCCCCGGGCGGCGGCTCAGGCGCCGACCAAGCTGGGTCTGCGTCCGGGCCAGACCATTGCCGTGGCGGACGCCATGACCGCCGTAGCGGTTAAATCGGCCAATGACATGGCCGTAGCCCTGGCTGAAAAGATCGGCGGCAATGAGAACCGCTTCGCGGCGATGATGACCCTGAAGGCCCAGGAACTGGGCATGAACAATTCCCACTTCGTCAACGCATCGGGCCTGCCCGACAGTCGCCAGCTGACCACGGCGCGAGACATCGCCATTCTGTCACGCGCGGTCATGCGCGACTACCCGCAATACTACACCTTCTTCGGCAAGAGGGAGTTCGTCTGGCACGGTCGCGCCATCGCCAATCACAACGGCCTGCTGGGCAAGATGCCCGGCGTGGACGGCATCAAGACCGGCTTCACCAACGCCTCGGGCTATAACCTGGCGGCCTCGGCGGTGCGCGAGAATCGGCGGCTGATCGCTGTGGTCATGGGGGGCAACTCCATCGCGGCGCGCGACAGTCACGTTGCCGATCTTCTGGAAACCGGATTCACCGTGATGCGCAAACGTGAACACGGCGAAGTCACCACCATAGCCCAGAACCTGACTGAGCCGGCGCCGGTCGGCCCGCTCAGCCGCCCGTCCACCGAGCAAGGCGACGGCGAACAGGACAGCTTGAAGATCGTGGTCGCCGAAAACGGCCTGCGCGGCGCCCAAGGATCCCATTCGGTCACCGCCTCGCAGCCTGTGCCCAATCCCCCCGCACGAGAGAACGTGAAATTGGCGCGCCATGGTCGGAGCAAGGCCGGCCGCGAACGCAGCGCCCGCCTGGAACTCGTGTCCGCCAAGGGCCACTGGCAAGTCCAACTCGGCTCCTACCGGGATCGTCGGTTGGCTCAGGCCGAACTGGGCAAGTTGAACCACAAGTTTGGCATGGTGTTGAAAGCCGCCAAAGGCCGGGTGGATCGCTCAGCCGGCAATTACCGTGTCCGTTTCGCCGGCCTTTCGGCGGACCGCGCCCGAGAAGCCTGCGAGACGATCAAGGCCAGAGGCGCGGGTTGCCTGGCCCTCGGTCCGGGCTAAAGTTCTAACGCGCCTTGAGCAGCCTATCTCGCGCGGCGTTCAGCTTGGACGCTAGCCCTGGTGTGCCGCCCTGATCCGGATGATTGCGTTTCATCAGCCGGGCATAAGCCGCCTTGATAGCCTCCGTGGTGGCCTCCGGCTCGACCCCCAGGATCGACCTCGCCTCGCTCGCACTCATGGGCTCGCTCGACGCTGCGGGCTTGGACCGTCCGAGCGCTCCGCGTCCCACCCGTCCGATAAAGGCCAGGGCTAGCCCACCGGCGACCAGCAGAAGGCCCGGTAGTTCTTTACCCACAATCGCCGCAACCGCGCCGACCACAATCAGCACCGCAGAGAATAATCCCGCGCCCACACGCCAGCCGCCCCGCCGGATGGGCGAGGACCGGCTCCAGGCGAAATAGGCGACAAGACCCAAGGCAAGAATGACGAGCAGCTTCACGGGTCGATCAGGACGCAGCCAGGGAGGGCAGGTCCTCCTCCTCATCGGTCACTGCGCTCACCATGTTCGGTTCGGCGGTCTCCAGCCCCAAGCACTGCATTAAAGCGCGCAGCTCCTGGCGCGCCGCCAAATGGGTCAAGGACACCGGCACCGGCCGCAGCTGCGCGGACAGATCGCAAACCGTCAGGCCAAAGGGGAACAGCTCCCGATAAATCACCCGGTCACGCAAACCTGGCCCAATGCGGAACCCCACACGGCGGCTCAAGGCTTCCACCCGCTCGTCAAGCCGACGGCGGTTGCGCGCTTCGGTCGGCGCCAATCGGTTGCGAAGGACGATCCAGTCGATGGACTGACGCGATGTCGCCGCGCGATTCTTGCGCGCCTCCCACACGGCCTCCGAATAGAGGCTCGGCTTTTTGAGATCCAGCGTCACCGGATCGATTTGGCCGAGCATATCAAAGTCCACAAAGCTGTCGTTCATCGGCGTCACGATCACGTCCGCGTGCTGATGCGCTTTGCGGGCCAGGCGTGTATTGGCCCCGGGCGTGTCGATCACCACAAAGTCGGCCGACTGAGCCGCCTCGGCGATCAGGCTTTCCAGCCGTTCGGTCTGCAGGTCGTCCGCAGCCTCAAGCAGGCTCTCGGCCGCCACGCCCGACGGAAACTGCGGCATGGGCGCGCTCGCATGGGACGCCTCCAGCCAAGTCCGTCGATTGGCGAAGAACCGGTTCATGGACTGCTGGCGCAGGTCCAGGTCGATGACAGCGACCTTGGCGTCGGCGTGGAGCAATGCCGTGACCAAGTGGATGGCGATGGTGGACTTACCCGCACCCCCCTTCTCATTGCCAACGACGATTACGCGCGCCTGCTGACCCACGGCCATTCTCCTTGCGGACCAAACCGGCTTTTACCACGGGACCAGACACCCGGATCGACCAAAGCGTCAACGCGACTCAATCAACCGCTCACAGAAACCGACTGGACGCGCAGGGCGACAGAACGCCATAACCCCGCATGACCCAAGCGACCTTGCCCATTGCACGCACCGTGGCCGACCTGCGCGGTACGCTGGATGCCTGGGGCGCCGCCGGCCAGACCATCGGCATGGTTCCCACCATGGGCGCCCTGCACGACGGGCATCTGTCCCTCATCGCTCACACGCGCGCGCGCGCAGATCGGGTCATCGCCAGCATCTTCGTCAACCCGACCCAGTTCGCGCCCGGCGAGGACTTCGACGCTTACCCCCGAGGCGAGGCGCGCGACGCCGCCCTGCTTGCGAGCGCGGGCTGCGACCTGCTGTTCGCGCCCGGCGCACAGGAGATGTATCCGCCCGGATTCGCCACCACGATCACCGTCTCGGGCGTGTCCGAACCCCTGGATGGCCGCGCCCGTCCGGCGCACTTCTCAGGCGTCGCCACCGTGGTGGCCAAGCTCCTGATCCAGGCGCGCCCCGACGTGGCCGTGTTCGGCGAAAAGGACTACCAGCAACTGCTGGTGATCAAACGCCTAGCGCGGGACCTGGACCTGCCGACGCAAATTCTGGGCGCGCCTACAGTCCGCGCCGAGGACGGCCTGGCCCTGTCATCGCGCAACGCCTACCTAACCCCCGCCGAGCGCGAGATCGCCGCCAGCCTCAATGTGGTGCTACTCAACCTGGCCCGCGCCTTAGCTGAAGGCGCGGCCGTCGCGCCGGCCGAAGCTGAAGCCGTCGAAGCCCTGTTGGCGGCTGGTTTTGAGTCGGTGGACTACATAGAAGCTCGCGGAGCCGACGATCTAGCGCGGCTGGGTCCGGGCCCGATTGGCCAAGCCCCTGCCCGCGTTCTAGCCGCAGCTCGATTGGGTCAAACACGGCTGATAGACAACCGGCCCGTCTAAAAGCTTACCACGCCCCCAATTCGCGCAGTTTCAGCGCCAAATCCTGCGGCACCGCCGCAGGCTGGCCATGCATCCCCAAATCCTCGGGCGAGTCTTTGCCCTCCAGATATCGCCAGCCTTGGAACGCCCGGCGTGGGGTGGGCGCGGTCAGGACGATCTGCGGGTCCAGAGTGATGTGACAGCGCGCAGCCTTGCCCTCGCCCACCGTATCGACGGCCAGGATCTTCTGCCGGCACAACACCACGCCGCGAAACACCCGATAGACCGATCCCCCGTCGATCAGTTCGGCCGCCCGCTTTGGGGTTTGGCGGGTGTGCAGCACCCAAGGCTGACCGGCGCGATGAGCCTTATGCCAGTCCACCAGCTCATCAACGGTTTCGCAGCCGACGCATAGCTTGATCAGGTTGAGCGCCACGACCGAGCTCAGTCCCCGGTCCAGTTCGGGCGACGGCCCTCAAGACTGGCCGCGAGCCCTTCGCGGCCTTCCTCGCTCATTCGGCTGCGCGCAAAACGGTGAGCGACATCCTGCAACAGGGCGTGATCCTGTATCTGCGCCCAAACACGCCAGACCAGCGTCTTACTCTCCGCCACCGCGCCGGGGGCTGTGGCCAGGGCCTGTTCGGTGAGGCGTTCGGCTGCGCTTGTCAGTCCTTCGGCGTCCTCGACGATCTCCTGCACCAATCCGATCTTCTCGGCATAGGCCGCATCGAAGGTCCTTCCGGTGGCGAATAGGGCCTTGGCCTGGCGGGGTCCGATGGCGTTGACCACGAAGGGCGCCACCAGGGCGGCCACGGCGCCGTGGGTGACCTCCGGAAAGGCAAAGCGAGTGTCGGCCGTGGCCACGGCCAAATCGCAGGCCGCAGCCAGCCCCGCGCCGCCGCCAATGGCCTCGCCTTCGATCAAGGCCACGGTCAGGGCGGGTATGGCCGTCAGAGCGCGGAACATTCCCGCCACCTTCAGCCCTTCCTCGCGCAGGTCGGCCTCGCTCCAGTCGGAAGCGGCGATCTTCAGCCAAGCCGGATCGACCCCGGTGCAAAAGGTCTTGCCCGCGCCTCGCAAAAAAACGATCCGAACATGGTCGGCCCCGTGCAGGGTTTCAAACGCCTCGGTCAGAGCCGCTGTAACCGCACCGTTCAGCGCCGGACGCAGAAGGCTGATGACCACCGCACCGTCGGCGTGGGTGTCCAGGCGGATCAAACCGCCCAGTTCGCCCGTATCGACGTCATCCACCAGTGGCGTGGCAATAGGATTGGACACGGAAGGTCTCCTTCAAGCTATCCTGAGCAAACGCACCAGGACCGCGAAAGCCCCGCTGGCGTGGATAGGATAACCTCAACCGCGCGGTATGCGCGCGTCGATTTCCACTTCCAGCTTCATACGCGTGTCCACCAAGCCGCAAACCACCGCTGTGGCAGCCGGTCGCGCAGCGCCCAGGTGCTCGCCGAATATCGGCGCCAGGGCCTCGAACTGGGACGGATCGGTCAGCAAATATCGAACACGCACCACGTGCTCCAAGCCGCCGCCAGCCTGCGCCAGAACATGAGCGATATTGGCGAAGCACTGGCGGGCCTGGGCCTCGTCGTTATCTTCGATGGTCATGGTCGCGTAGTTAAAGCCGGTCACGCCGGAGATCAGCACTTCAGCGTAGTCGTCATGCTCCACCACGATAGCGCGCGAATAGCCGGCCACCGCTTCGAAGCTTGAGCCGGAAGATATGCGAGAGGTTTTCATGGCGCCTATCAAGCCGATTCCGACTTCGGACGCCAGGGCCTGCCGGATTAGTCTTCGCGCCCGCCCAGCCGCTCCAGATAGGCGTAAACGGCGCTGACCACACAGCCGATGCCGACAAGCCCCAAGCCCCAGCTCACCACACCCGAGCCCTTAGCATTGAGGCCCAACACGATGCCGCCCGCGAAAACCACTAGACCGCCCAGGAACAACAGAAGCAACAGGAACGGCGCAACCCCGCTCAGTCCGCCGTTCAACAGCCGTTCGGCCTCGGTTTCCATCGGCGCTTCGCGCCACACCACACGGCGTGACAAATCTCCGGTCTCATTGGTCGGGATTTCGAACGCCGGGTCGGCGATGGGCTCAGGCTCCGGCTGATGGTGCAGTTCAGGCAGGGGCTCAGGCTCAATGGGAGAGAGAGGCTGAGGGTCATACATCGACGATTGGGCGGCCTCGGCGCTTGGCTCGGCAGCTTCGGTGACAGGCTCCACAGGCGCGGCAGTTAGTTCATGTTCAGAGGGTGCGTCCGGTTCCGCATGTGCTGCAGGCGCCGGGCCGAACAGAGTGCTTATCAACGCAGGGGCGGCCAGATACGCGGGCTCCGGTGATGGGCTCTCCGCAACCGCGGCGTCAGCCGGCTCGAGCTCGGCGTCGGCTACAGCCGGAGTCGACGTGGCCTCAGGCGCAATTTCGTCCAGCCGGGCCCCAATGGCGTCCACCGCAGCGACGCCGACCGAAGCGGTCTGAGGCGTGGCGCGATGCGCCTCGGCCACATCCCCGGTCATAGAGGTCTCCAGCTCAGTGCTGTTCTTCGGCAGACCAAAATCATAGTCCACACGAGGATGCAGGATCGGCGACGGCGCCGGAATCCAGCCGTCCGAAGGCGTGAGGAACAGGGTCTTTTCCGCGGCCCGGCGACGGACCAACGCGTCCACCACGATCCGTTCGCCCTCGAAATCCGCTTTGCGCCACATCTCCAACGCACAAGCAGCCTGGATCATCGCCCCTTCATTCACCCGGCGAAGCACCGAAGAGCGACGGAAATTATCAATGCCCACATTGAAGGCGAACGCCACGAGGGCGTCGAACTGGTTCTGCGTCAGCGGCGTATAGGTCAGCTCATTGACGGCGTCAGCCACAGGCCTGACGTCGTAGAGCAACAGGGCTGCGGCGTCATCCAACGACACCTCCGCCCCCTCTCGGGCGGTCAGGGTATGGCCGTAGCCTATGGTCCATCGACCGTCGGCCAAGCGGGCCGCCCGGCGGCGATAGCCCTCGAAGCGCATGATCAACTCGAGGGCGGCTGAAGAAACCTTATGGCGCGCAGTCATAGCCGATATGATCCAGAATGGGACAGACGCGGTGGCGTCACGGCCCTGTCCAGCAAGATAGACGCCGGAACGCGAAGGGGTTTCATTCGGAAAGCGAATTCGCAGCGACGCGTCAGGCGAACGCCTGATGTTTCATCGCTCGAAAATTCGAGGGGCCTGTCACGCCAAGCCTTTACGCGCGGCGAAAGCTCACTGGTGCGGTCGAGAAGACTCGAACTTCCACGGGTTGCCCCACAGCGACCTCAACGCTGCGCGTCTACCAATTCCGCCACGACCGCGACGCAGTGAGCGGCGGGGAGTAGCAAACCGCCGGGGCCTTGTGAAGGGCGCGGGCCAGGGAGGGCCGACGAATGTGCCCCGCCTAATTAGCGGGCAACGGCCAAACGGGCCGATTTAGCTCCCGGCCATGTAGTCATAGACGTCGGCGGCGCGGGTCACGGTGATGCAGATCTTGTCTTCGTTGATCTGAATTTCCCCGCGGGCGACCGGGTGGTTATTGGCCAAAATCCACACCTCGTCATTAGCCTTGGCGTCCAAAGGGATGACCGCCCCGCGGCCCATTCTCAGCAATTGCTGCATGGGCAGCACGCTGCGGCCGAGAAGCACGGATATCTCGACATTGACCGAGTCAATTTGGCCCGCCAAACGCCATCCTCCGGAGAATCACTGGGGACTTGCGTAAGCCCCCGCACGCCTCACATTGGGCAAACATGCTTGACCGCTCGTTAAATTCCGCCGCCCCGCTGCTTATGCCGCACCCGGACGGCGCGCCCGTCGACTGGGCCATTTCCGCAGGTCCGGTCGCCTATCCCGATGCCGTGCGAGTCATGAGCGAACGGGTCGAGGCGATGTTGGATGGGCGCGCCGGCGAACTGGTCTGGCTGCTCGAACACCCCGCGCTGTACACAGCCGGGATATCGGCAAAGGCGCACGATCTGCTTGAAGCCAATCGATTTCCCGTTTTCGCCAGCGAACGCGGCGGCCAGTACACTTACCACGGCCCTGGCCAGAGAGTGGTCTATGTCATGCTCGACCTGCGCCAACGGGGACGTGACGCCCGCCGCTTCGTCCAAGCCCTAGAGGCCTGGATCATCGACGCCCTGGCAGAGCTTGGAGTCAAAGGCGAGATCCGACCGGGCCGAGTGGGCGTTTGGGTGGAGCGCGTTTCACCCGCACGCGAGGACAAGATCGCCGCCCTGGGGGTCAAGCTTCGGCGGTGGGTGTCGTTCCACGGGATCAGCTTGAACGTCAGCCCCGTGCTGGATCACTTCAACGGCATCGTCCCCTGCGGCCAGACCGAATACGGCGTCACCAGTCTGGCGGACCTGGGGATTTCGGCGGACATGAACTATGCCGATCACGCCTTGCGCAAGGCTTTCCAGCGCATTTTCGGGCCGGTAAGCGACACGCCCCCGCCCATCTGAGCCTGGTCTATTGAGCCTTCTCGCCGAGGATCGTCGGCGCGATCTCATCCATCCGCTCGAACACGAAATGGGCGCCTCGGGCGCCCAGGACGTGCCCGCGCGTGGCCCCCCAGCAAACCGCCCCGAACGCCATGCCCGCCGCCCGCGCAGCGTCCAGATCGCGTGTCTCGTCGCCAATGACGATGGCGTCATGTCGCGCCACCCCCGTCAGCTTGGCCATTCGCACCAGCTTATTGCGCTTGCCGAATAGCGACACGCCGCCCGCGAAGCCCTGGATCAGAGGGATGTTGTTCGGTCCCAGGACCTTGCGAATGGTGTCCTCGCTGTTCGCGCTCACCACCGCCAGCTTGACCCCCTCGGCGGCCAGTTTGGCCAGCAACTCATCGGCGCCGGGAAAGAGCCCGATCTTGGCCACATCGGACGCCAACCGCGCGCGGACATAGCGGGCGATCATGGGCAGCTTCCACCGCTTGACCCCCAGACGGCGCATGATCTCGCGCGCATCGCAAAGTCGCAACTCGTCAAGTTCGCCCTCGGCCACGCGCCGAAACGCGAAACGGTCCGCGACGTCGTTCATCATCTCGATCACCAAGGGGAAGGAATCCGCCAAGGTTCCGTCGAAATCAAAAATGGCTAGCCGGTAGCGCATGCAGCCCTATGTCCCGTCAAACTCGCCTGGGCAAGCCCGTTCGGGATGAAGACGCAATTGTTTCTGGGCGTCGGCGCTATTGGCCTGCGGGCGCCGGGTCTGCGGGCCGAATGCGGGAGGTCATGCCGACAGCCGCAGCGTCGGCAGCCACTTGAGGATCCAAGGCGCCGGTTTGTGGGGACGGCGGGGGCGGATTAGCCACCGCTTGCGGAGCCGTCAGCGCTGCCTCGGGCGTCAAAGGGCGTGCCGCGACGGGAGCCGGGACGGGCGCAGGATCGTCTCCAGCCAACGGCGCCGAAGGCTGAACAATCGCCTGCGTCCTGACAGCGGGCGCAGACGGCGCAGGGGCAGACGGTGATGTGGAGGTGGCGGGGAAGATTACGGGCCAATTCAAAGGCGCCGGGCCATCGGTCAGCCAAAGATAGGCGGCGACCGCCGCCAGGATCGCCGCGACCAAGGCCATGAACACATGGCTGGTCGTATGGGAATGGCGATGGTCCTCGCTAGCCGCCGACATGAATAGCCTCCAGTCGCCTCAGGTCCCTTGCCAATGGCGAACGGGACCCACATCCACATGCACAAACCCAGACTTGGGATATAGGCCAACCCCGCCTCTACGCAAGACAAGCGCTGCCTTTTGCAAATGTTCCAACGAAACGCCATTTATACGGACATCGGCCGCCATGCCTTCCAGGTGCAAGCTGTTGTTGGCCACCTGCCGGCTCTTGCGATGCATGGCCGCATTGGTCCCGGGGGCGCGGTATCCGCAAATCAGTTCGTAGCAGGCGTTGGCTTCCACTTGGCCATGCAGGAGGCTGAGCGCATCCAATAGCGCAGGAGCGATGACATGCTGTTCGCCCGTATGGTGGTCGCGCATCAGCTTGTTGAGGGCCGCCAGGGCGTCAGGCACATAGGCGCCGGCGTCCCAGTATAGGGCGTCCAGCATCTCCCCCGTATTGAGGTTGTGCATCGTCAAACGGCGCGGCGGCCCGAAGGGGCGCTCCTGCGCACAGACCGAGCCCTGCCAGGCGTTTAGCCCCGCGGGACAAGCCGCTGCGGCCAGAGCGCCCGCGCCGAGCTGCATAAATCTTCGTCTTTGAAACAAACCAAACCTAAGCCGCGTTACATACGGCCCCCCGGATGACGGATTGGCGCCCCCGAGTCACGCTCGTCGATTTTCGACGATCAGGTCAAGCTTTGCCTGTGCGCCCTGCGGCAATCCGCTGCAGCAGCTTGCTGTCCCAGCCATAGACATCGGTGCGGAAATTCATCGCGCCGTCGGTCCCGGCAAAGGCGGTCCAATAAAAGATCAGCACAGCGGTCGGACGGGTCAGGGGCACCCGTTTGGTGTCGCCGTCGTCGACTATTGATTGGATGGCTTCAGCTGTCCAAGCCGGATTATCGTTCAACAACATCAGGGCCAGGGCCTTGGGCTGATCCAGACGAACGCAGCCGTGACTGACCAGCCGGCTCTGGTTGCCGAATAGGGAGTGTGTCGGGGTGTCGTGCAGGTAGACGCCGTAGCGATTGTCAAAATCAAACTTGACCTGGCCCAGAGCGCTCTTGCGTCCGGCCCTTTGCTGGAGCCGCACGCCCCCGTCAGCGGTGTGCACGATCGCGTAGTCTTCGCGGGCCAGATAACCGGGATGTTCCCGTTCTTTGGGCCACAACTCCCTGGCTGCGATCTCTTGAGGCACGTTCCAAGGCGGATTGAACACAATGCTATGGATGGTCGACTGCAGCATGGGCGTGTGATCGGCCACGCGGCCGGCGATGGCCCGCATGGACAGCACCGGCACATCGCCCCGGAACAGGGTCAGAATCGCCGCCGCGATGTTCACCTGGACCCGGTCCGTGGGCATAACGGGCGGCGCCCACCGCCACCGCTCCATATTGGCGAGGATCTGACCAACCCGCTCCTGCGCGGGGATATTGAGGGCCGCCAACGTGCTGCGGTCCACCACCCCCGTAGGATCCAGCCCGTGCCGGCTCTGAAACGTGCGCACGGCGCCGTCGAGGCCCGCATCAAACATCAGCGGATCCGGGACAGACACATTCGGCGCGGGCTGCCGGAATTGAGCTTGAGCTTGAGCTTGAGCCTGGGCCTGGGCCTGGGCCTGGGCAAAGACCTTAGCCGCGGCCGGGTCTTCCGCCGCCAGGCGCGCCTTAAGCTCCGGCACCCGGTCGTCGTCCTGCCCCAGCTTCATCACCGGGCCGCCGGCAATGACGGCCCAACCGCCTCGCGCCGCGATGTCCCGGTAGGTTTTCAAGCCGGCGACAAGCTGATCATACCCCAGGTACGGCGGCGGCAACTCGTCCAGCCAACGCTTCAGGCGGTTCTGCCGCAGAGCCTGGTCAAATGCGGCCTTGGCGTCGAAGGGCTCTGGCCGCATGCCCCATTCGTTGTCGAAATTCCCGTTGGCCAGTCGCCCGCTATGGAGGGCCTGAGCGTAGCGTAGGGTCTGGCCGACCAGCAACGCCCGGCCTTCCTGGCGACGCATGTCGTCAGACGAAAGCAGCAGGGCGTCCAGCCCCGGCGGCATGAACTCGTTTTCCGAAAAGCCGTGTGCGGGCGCCGCCGCCAAGGTGTCGCGCAGAAGCTTGATCTGGTCCTGTCGCAGGGCGAGTTCAGGGTCGGCCGCCTGGAATTGCGGCTGGGCCTCCGCGCCCGCTCTCCGGGTCGCCTGCGGCTCAAACGCGCTCATGCCCGAGCACAGCACGAACGTCAGGGCCAACAGGACCGCCGACGTCGAACGCTTCATGCCGCTCTCCCAAGCTTCAAACCCAAAGCTCTAACGCGCCGGATCAAAAATCAAAGGAATGTTCTTGCGCTGGTTGATTTTGCCCAACCGCTCGGCAAGCCCAGAGTGAGCGACAAATCGTACGAACCCTATGCCTTTGTGCGCCGCGTTAATCGGCCGCATACCGGCTGCGGTCTAGGATCGGGCCATGACTGCCCACCTCGCCCGCCCGCTGCAGAGTGATCGGTCCTCTGAATTCGCCTCAGAGGGTGATCTCGCGTCCGGCGTGGATAATCCACCCGAAACCTCCGATCCGTCGCAGTCTCCGGCCCGCGCGCGCCAAGCCCTTGTCGCGGAATATGCCGCCGAACAGTCGGTGTCCAAAGGACCGATTGAAGGACATAAGCGCGGCGCCCTGCGTCCCGCCCAGTTGATCACGACCCGCGCACGGCACGAGGCCGCAGCGGTTGAACGACTGTTCCGCACCGCCGATGGGGCGGCGGCCCTAGGGCTGGCCGTGCTGGCCGCAGCTCTGGCTCATCCGGAGGGACTGCTCAAGGCGTCGGTGGGCAGCGTACTGCCCCTCGCAGCAGCCATTGTCTCCCTCCTATGGCGCCTGAGGCTGGCGCGCAGTTCCCGCTTTGCGCATCGCCAAAGCCTGGCGTCCACTCTCGCGCGCGTCGCATCGGCCCTGCTCGGCAGCGCTGTGGCGGCGGCGTTAGTGATCGCCGCCGTCCGTCCGCCGGCAGCCGACGTTCTGGCCACCGAGACTTGGTTTGTGCTCAGCGCCGTGGCCCTGGGGGTCTCTGAGGCCGCCTGGTGGCGACGTCTGACTCAATGGCGCGCCAGTGGACGGCTTACGCCCAACATCGTCGTGGTCGGCGCCACCGAAAACGCCCGCAAGCTGATCGAAAAAGCCCGTGAAGGCGGCAAGCTCGCCGTATTGGGCATCTTTGACGACCGTCTGGGCCGGGCGCCGTCCGAC
The DNA here is from genome assembly GCA_964451265.1 of uncultured Caulobacteraceae bacterium. Classification (GTDB taxonomy): domain Bacteria; phylum Pseudomonadota; class Alphaproteobacteria; order Caulobacterales; family Caulobacteraceae; genus BOG-938. The sequence goes on from CAYVHP010000177.1 coordinate 14,739, forward strand.
GTGGCGGGCGTGCCCGTCCTCGGCGACACACGGGCGCTGCTAGGTCATAGGATCATGCCCTACGTTGATCGTGTGGTGATCACCGTACCGCCGCATGCTCAGGGCCGCGTACGCCAGCTGATCGAAAAACTCAAAGTCCTGCCCAACGAAGTCAGCCTGTTCCTCGACTTTGAAGGCGAAGACGCTCAATCCGCCGCTGTATCGCGCCTGGCCGAGGCGCCCCTGGCTCGGGTGTCAGGCTTGGGACCCGACGATGGCCGCGTCCTGGCCAAGCGGTTGCAGGACCTGGCGCTTGGCGCTCTGGCCATGATCTTGGCCGCACCCATCATGGGAATCGTGGCCATAGCCATCAGGCTAGACAGCCCCGGGCCCATCCTGTTCCGTCAGCGACGTCACGGCTTCAACAACGAAGAAATCGTTGTTTGGAAATTCCGCTCCATGCGCCACGAGAGCGCAGATCCCACCGCGTCCCGCCAAGTGGTCGCCGATGATGATCGCGTCACGCGCGTGGGCCGCTTCATTCGCAAATTCAGCCTCGACGAACTGCCCCAACTGGTCAACGTCCTGAAGGGCGAGATGTCCCTGGTCGGCCCGCGGCCTCACGCCATCGGCATGAAAACCGGCGAGGTCGAATCCGCCAAGTTGGTGGGTGAATATGCCTGGAGACATCGCATGAAGCCCGGGGTCACCGGCTGGGCCGCCGTGCGAGGTTCGCGCGGACCCGTGCACACCCCGGCTGAGGTCCGGCGCCGGGTCGAACTCGACGTGGAATACATCGAGCGTCAGTCCCTGTGGCTGGATCTCTATATCCTGGCCATGACCATCCCCTGCCTGTTGCTGGGCGACCGCGAGGCCGTGCGTTGACCCGGGCGCATAGAGAGTGGGTGGTGGACAACCCGGCCTGGCAGGGCGCCGTGCCGCGTCTTTCGGTGCTCATCCCGTTCCTGCGTGATGATCCTCGCGCTCTGCTGGGCGCCTTGGACGCTCAGGCGCCGGTTGGTGTCGAGATCGTCTTGTTGGACGACGGCAGCGGCGACCACGCCCTGGCCACCGGTGTGGGCTCCGTCGTTCAGGCCATGTCCTGCCCCACCCGGTTTGTGCGTTTGACCGCCAATGAGGGCCGCGCAAAGGGCCGCAATCGGCTGGCCCGTCATGCGCGGGCGCGCCACTTTCTCTTTCTCGACAGCGACATGCTGCCGGATTCCGCAGACTTCCTGGCGGCCTATCTGCGGCTGATCGATCAATCCGATCCGGCTGTCGCGTTCGGCGGATTCACCGTCGAACAGGCGCCGAACTCCCCGCGGCTGGCGCTGCACCGGGCCATGGCTGCCAAGTCGGACTGCCTGCCCGCCGCTCGCCGCAGGCTGCAACCTGAAAAGACCGTTTTCACGTCCAACCTGTTGATCCGGCGGGACGTGTTCG
>CAYVHP010000178.1:0-9501 GCA_964451265.1 uncultured Caulobacteraceae bacterium
AGAACTCGGCGGGAAAGAACCCTGGTGAGTAGGCTATCACGACGTCCTCAATCTGGCACGGGAGTCCTGGTTGTGAAACGGCGGTAACCAGCTCATCGATCTTGGCCACGATCTCGTCGAGCGCAGGGTCAAACCGGGGCACGAACTCGGCCCAAGCACTATCCCCGTCGTACCGATTGTTGAAATAATCCATGTCGATGTGGAGCAAGGCCGGCCCCGGCCTCATCCCCTCTAACCAGTGCGTGACCGAGGAAGTAACGCGATACCGACCCGGGCCAACGCCTTGGCTTGCGGGACTGAGCTCAACGGCGGGGCGCGCCATCCCGGGCTCAAGCAAGGTATCCAACTGGGTTGTGAGGCGGATGTCGAAATCGGCGGTACCCACCGCTTTGGGCGGTTGGCACAGATGGCGCACCTCCGAACGCGGAACGGCATGCAGGAAGGGCGTCATGAAGCTACCCATGCCGATTGCGCCACTCAAAAGGGCGTTGCGGACAGTGTCGCCGCCGGCGAACAACATGTCGCTGACCACCCCAGCGACCCTACCACCGACGCCGAGGGTTCTGCCGGCAGTTCGCCCAGTCGGACAGCCCACTGGACCACTGCCAAACGTTGCTCCCTGGGCTCAACCTCCTAACTATCCCCAGGCCCCGAATATCAATTGCAAAAACACGAGACCTGCGACCTGCTAAGGTAGTTAGCGATAACCCAGCATACTGCGGGCCATAGCCGTTCCGGCAAGGCTTCCAATTAGCGCCGGGACAATCAGGGCAGCAGTTTCGGCGGACAGCGCCGCATCACCCATGCTCGAAGTGATTTCACGTTGAAGGGTGAAGATTAGAAGGGCGCCAAAGACAAGGGTTGACCAGGTTACTTTAAGCCAACTCCGACCCAGTCGCGCGTTCGGCAGCGCGAGACCAACCAAGAACGAAGCCGCAAGCGACGCAACGCCGGCTAACAGAAACGACATTCCGCTAATAATCGGAAGCGCGGTATATATATTGCCATACGTGAGAGGGGCTAACCTAAATATTGAGACAACTCTCCATATTAGCTTAACGTTGCCAAAAACGATTATGTACCCAAAAAATGCCCACGAAACCAATCCGCATATTGCGCTTTTTAGGTATTCCAGAAAATTAATCCAAGTTAATGCCACGTGGAAAAATTATATCATGGGAAGATCTACTGCGAGGCCTAACAACGATGGGGATTCCTTGGGTGTGTCCCTGCACGCGGATTGCCATCAGGAAGGTCAGGACGTTGGGGACTCCCCGCGTGCAGTCGCACACGGCGTCACTTCCGGGCACTTGATTGCGGCTTGCCGACTTTTCTGCCTCGGCGTTTCCACGAGTTTGGATTGGCGTCCAACAAGCGCTACCATAGGGTTGTAAAGTCCAGGTTATTCGCCCTACAACTGCATCCATGATCGCCAAAGCCTACATAGATAACTTCAAGGGCTTCCGCGATTTCCTGATAGAACTGCAGCCTGACCTCAACATCATCGTTGGGAATAATGAAGCTGGGAAATCCTCGATTCTGGAGGCGATTGGGCTTGCGCTGACCAAACGCCTAAACGGTCGCGCCATCGAGACGGAGTTGACGGCGGCTCTTTTTAACAAGTACGCGGTCGACGAGTACGTGACCGCGGTCCGTGCCGGCGGCAACCCGCCGCTCCCGCGGATGCTGATCGAAGTTTTCCTCTCTGATGACCCGACCGTCGCTGCGCTACGTGGTTCTATCAATCACGCGAAGACCGATGCCTTTGGTGTGCGGTTGGAAATCGCGTTCAACGATGCCTTCGGCCCCGAGTATGCGGCTTTCGTCCAAGACCGGGACGCAGTGCGCTCAATCCCCATTGAATATTACTCGGTCCAATGGTGCTCGTTTGCCGGCAATGCGATTTCGGTACGTGGTATGCCGATCGGGGTGTCCTACATCGATGCGACAACCATCCGCCTCCAAAGCGGCACTGACTACTACCTGCAAAACATCATCAACAACGGGCTGGAGCCGAAGGAACGGGTCGCGCTGGCGCTAGCGTATCGCGGGCTCAAGGAGAAGTTCTCCAGTGAGGCAGCCATCAAAGCTATCAACCAAAAACTCACCCAGACCAAGGGCGCGATCACTGACAAAGACCTATCGATCACCGTCGATGTATCGCAAAAAGCGAATTGGGAGGCGAACCTTGTTCCTCACCTGGATGATCTACCGTTCCATCTCATCGGCAAGGGCGAACAAAGCGCCCTCAAGATCCTCCTAGCGTTGGAGCGGCAAGCCGACGAAGCCCATGTGATCCTGATTGAGGAGCCGGAGAACCATCTATCGTTCTCCTCCATGCAGACGCTGATCGCGAAGATCAAAGAAAAATGCGCTGGGAAGCAGATCATCGTCACGACGCACAGTGCGTACGTTCTCAATAAACTTGGGATGGAGAAGACCATTCTTCTCCATGCAGGGGCGACTACAACCCTGGCGAAGCTGCCCTCAGGCACCCAGGACTATTTCAAGAAGCTCTCAGGTTACGACACCCTGCGGATCATCCTCGCGAAGCGGAGCATTCTTGTTGAAGGCCCATCGGACGAGTTGATTGTCCAGAAGGCCTACATTCGCAAACATGGGCATGCTCCTGCGGACGATGGGGTCGATGTGATCAACGTGCGCGGCCTCTCGTTCCCGCGCTTCCTCGATATTGCCAAGGAGCTTGGCAAGGCCGTCTGTGTGGTCACCGACAATGACGGGAACCATCAGAAAAAGATCGTGGAGCGCTACAAGCCCTATGACGGCGTGAAAGGCATCATGATCTGCGCCGATAACGACGATGCGGCGTACACCCTCGAACTACAGATTGCGAAGTGCAACGCACTGGAGACGCTTAACAAGGCGCTAGGCACCGCGCATGCGGATGTAACGAGCCTCACGAACTGGATGATCGATAACAAGACCGAGTGGGCACTCCGGGTTTTTGAGAGCGATGTCGAGTTTCAATTTCCTGCGTACATCCAGCAGGCGCTGTAAGTATGGCTGACACCGTCGTTGTCGCGAGCGCGGGTTCAGGCAAAACGACACACTTAATCGCTCAGGCCGCCGCCCTCCCGCAGGGACGCATCCTGATCACCACTTATACTAATGAGAACCTTGAAAACATCCGGGACTGCGTGTTCGAACGGTTCGGCCACATCCCTGGGAATATCGAAATCGAGACTTGGTACAGCACGCTTCTAAAGCATGGGGTGCGCCCTTATCAGAATCTGGTTTCGAGCGTCGGCATATCGCAGGCAATTGCCTTTGTAAGTGTTCCACAGAGCATCCGTTATGTGCCGAAGACGGAGGTCGACCGCTACTTTTTTACTCGGGCGGGCGATGTCTATCGTGATCGCGTTTCGGATTTCATTTGTCTGGTCGACCAAAAAACAGCTGGCCTCGTCATCAATCGTCTCGAAGGGGTCTATTCCCACATCTTCATCGACGAGCTCCAGGACATGTCGGGCCCCGATCTCGATCTGCTTGAGCGGCTATTCCGCTCGAAGATAACGGTTCTCGCGGTCGCTGATCCTCGCCAAGGCACCTACACGACGAACAATTCGGCCAAACACAAGTCTGCGGCGAAGGCGGGCATCGTCACCTGGCTCGAAAAGAAGGAAAAGGAAGGGCTGATCGCCATAGAGCATCGCGCGGAAAGCTGGCGCTGCAACCAGGTCATCTGCGATTTTGCCGACGCTTTGTATCCGCATCTACCTCGCACGACCTCACGCAATCAGAGCCTCACCGGACACGATGGCATATTTCAGATTCCCGCGTCCCAGGTGCCCGCGTACATGGCGACCCATGGGCCGGTTGTACTGCGCTACAGCGTGAAGACGGATACTCTGGGACTTCCAGCCCATAATTTTGGACTCGTCAAGGGCAGGAGCTACGATCGAGTTCTTATATTTCCTACCAAGCCCATGCGGGATTACATCGCCAAACCCGATCCGAATGCGGTGCTCGACCGGGCGAAGTTCTATGTGGCTGTGACTCGGGCGCGGTACAGCGTGACCTTCGTTATCTAGCGAAAGAGGACAGGCTTTTCCCATGGCGCGTAAGGGACGTTAGGGACTTCCAATCATGCCGCCTGCTCTAGATGGAAATCACTGTCGTTAGCGACCGTCGACATGATTGTCCGAAGTAGAGCGCGAGACGGTCCACTTGACAATACATTAAAAGTATTTGGTTATTTTCTATTGGACATAGGTAATGCAACCCCGTTTGACGTGCTGGTTTCCATAAGTTCGAGTCCCTGGCGCGTTCGAACTCGTTGTATGGGATTGGGGCATAGGACGTGAGCCCTGATAAGGCGCACTCGGGATGGGGAAGAATTCCACTGCCAAGAGTGACGTAGTTGCCGTGCAATTTTGTTTTGATGGATTCACCGCCTCGGAGTGACAGTAACCGCAATGGAGTCGAACTTTGGTATGATAATGACATAGTGTTATAAATTAGGAAATATACGCGTCATGGAGCGAAATACCGCACACGGGGTGAGATGGATTGCACTTTTTGCGTTGGCTGGTTCCATTTGGTTGATCGCTTGCGCGATGGCTTATGGGGTGGCAGTTTGGATTGCGCTTTTATTCTCGCGCACCTTTCCGCATCCGTTTATCTATTTTCTTACTCAGTCCACGATTTACGCACCTCTCCTGCTTCTGGGTGTCGCTCCGCTATGGTGGTTAATCTTCCGACTAGTCACTCGTCCTACGCGAGCGTAAAGTAACCTAGCTGAAGGGGAGGGTTCGATGCGTCTCTCGTACTCCGCGCTTTTTGCGATTTTGGCGGGAATCTTGGGCGTGGCACGTCCCGCGATCGCGCAGCAGGGAAGTGGGTGCTGGGTCACAGCTCCGCCGGGTACGGTAGCAGCTTGCGGCAACGCGCCGGGTTATTACAGGCAGCAGCCCTACACGCTAAGCCCACAATTCGTCCCGCAATCTGCAAACGGTGAGATGTACGCCCCCTACGGTCCAAATCAGCAGTATTGGCGGCAATACACCCCTCAAACGCAACAGTATGGACCCCAGGAGCCAAACCCGTTCGCTCCGAACGGACAGCTCTCAATACCACGAGCGGTAAATCACGTGATGCAAACTAGGATAATCCCTGGCGCAGGCCGTGAGGTCCAGCGCGCAGGGGGACGTTAGGGACTTCCAATTATGCCGCTTGGTCTAGATGAAAATCACTCTCGGTAGCGATTACCGACATGATTGTCCGAAGTAGAGCGTGAGACGGTCCACCGTCGGTCGAATTGCGCCATTCCACGACGTGTTGAAACGGAAATTGCAGCCTGATTTCTAGGTTTTTTCCGTGCGCGCGGATGTCCGAACTCAGTTCGCGCACGATTTCCCGCTTTTCCTCCGCATTCGCCGTTTCGTACTGCAAACAGGCCACATTCCCTTGTCCGAACTTTTTCAGCACGGTTGTCGCCAACGGCTCCGCCTGCTCGATGTTTTCGAGAGTATCCCGCAGCGAGCGACGCTGCTCATGGAGCTGGGCCTTGCGCGTTTCAAACGTCTCCTTGTCGAGCGCGCCGTCAATGAACGCGTCAGTTAGACGGGCTAGTCGATCCTCGCTGGCGCCCAGGTCTCGGCGCAAAGCCGCCTGCTGGTCCTCCACCGTTCGGCCTTGCTCGTTCAACAGGTCCTCCGCGATGGCTTGGCATTCCTTGATCTCGTCCTCGGTGAACGCGAGGAGAGCCAGCGTCTGGCGGATCGCGGCGTCGATGTCCGGTTCGCGAAGCGATACTGCTCGACATTCCTTACTGTGGCAGCGGTAGTAGGTGTGGCCTCGGCGCGTTTCGCCGGTCAGGGCATGCTCGCAGCCAGCGCAGCGGATCATCCGTCGAAAAGCAAACGCGTGCTTCTGCGGACGGGCGAACACCCTGCCGTCGATGACAGCTTGCACACGGTCGAAGAGCGCCTTGCTCACAAGGGGCCGGTGTTGTCCCTCGAACATCTCGTTGGTCCGGTCGATACGGATCAGCCCGATATAAAAGGGATTGCGGAGTATCGAATGGATGGCGTCTCGCGCCAGGGGCTTGCCGAGTTTGGAAACCAGCCCGCGCTTCGCCATTTCCTCGCGAAGGGTGTCATAGGTGTACCGCCCCGACGCGTAGAGTTCGTAGGCCTGTCGGACGAGGGGTCCGAGGACGGGGTCGATCGCCTTGGCCTGCGCCTTGCCCCGGTCCAGATATCCGCGCGGCGCTGGTAAGGGATAAAAGCCCTGCTTGAGCCGGCCATAGAAGCCCTTGATGACCTCCTGGCGCAGGTTGCGGATGTAGTCCGCCGCGACCACGGCCTGGATGTCCGCCGCCAGCCGGCCGCCCCGCGAGGCGAGGTCCAGGCTCTCGTGCGCGAAATGGATATCGACGCCCATGTCGATGAGGTCGCCCAGACGAGCCCAATCTCTGAGGTTGCGGGCGCTCCGGTCGATCTTGTGTATGATGAGGCCCTTTGCCTTGCGCCGCTGGAGTTGGGCAAGCATCCGCGAGAACTCCCGCCGGCCCTCCTTGGCGGCGGTCTCGCGCTCCTCGAACCATCCGATGATGCGGAGGCTATGACGCTGCGCGTACGCCTCGATGGCGCTTCGTTGTTCGATGAGTGATGAGCCGCGTTCGCCCTGCTTGACCGTCGAGACGCGGATGTAGGCGAAGTAGCCGTCCATACGTCAGGGGATATTGGGAATTGTGGGGCGCCGGTCCGTTTTTGGCGAATCGCCAGCCGCCCGTTCTTCCTCCGCCTGCCGCACGGCGACCTTGAGCAGCGCCGCGACAAAGCGGCGATAGTGACTGCGCGCGGCCCCGCGGGTCGGCTCGTCGGCGTCAGGCAGATAGCGGTCCAGAACAATGTCTCCGAGGCGATAGGTGCGGGCTGGCATAGCCACAGCCTCTCCCACTCAACTGGATCTGTGCAGACGGCAATTTGGGACTGTGTCCGGAAGTGCCGTCTCCCGCGTTCTTGGGCTGGGGCTTAGCCTGGTGGCATGACCACCAAAACCACCAACATTCCCACCATTTCGCGCGTGCTCGAAGACGGCACGCTCGTCGACTTGATTTACGATCCTGCCGCGCGATCTACCGCGCTTGCCGTCGGCCGGCCCTACGAGCTGCACGCCTTAGAGACGGACGTGGAGTTGCCGACGGGCGAACGCTTGGTCCCCTATGCCGCCGACAACAACCTGATCGCCAGCGGCTGCGTCCTATTGCCGTCAGCAGTCGGCGAGTTCACTAGCAAGGCGGACCTCATCGCCGAGGTCCGCGACTTCATCCACGCCTATGTGGACCTCCCCGACACATTCGAGGAGATTGCCGCGCACTACATTCTTATGACCTGGGTCTATGACGCCTTCACCGACCTGCCGTACCTGCGGCTGCGCGGCGACTACGGCACCGGCAAGACCCGCACACTGCTCGTGCTCGGCTCGCTCGCATACAAGGCGTTCTTCGCGTCGGGCGCGTCCACGCCATCGCCGATCTTCCATATCCAAGATGCGTTCCAAGGCACGCTGATCCTAGACGAAGCCGACTTCCGCTTCAGCGATGCCTCCGCCCAACTCACCAAAATTCTCAATAACGGTTCGACCGCGGGCCTTCCCGTGCTGCGGACCATGACCAACCGGAACCGGGAGCTGAACCCCCAAGCCTTCCGCGTGTTCGGCCCCAAGGTGGTGGCGATGCGCAGCCGTTTCGCCGATCTTGCGCTTGAAAGCCGCTTCATCACCTCGGAAACCAGCGGGCGGACCTTGCGGCCCGACATCCCAATCCATCTGCCACCGTCGTTTCCAAGCGAGGCGCTGGCGCTGCGAAACAAAATGCTGGCTTGGCGATTCCGCTCACGCTTCTCGGTCGGCCTCGATCCGGCACGTCAGGCCCAAGGCGTTTCGCCGCGCTACCGGCAATCCTCCTGGGCGCTGCTTTCGCTCGTCGATGATCCAGGCCTTCGAGACTGCATCGCGCGCGAGCTTGCGGGCGAGGAGGCGCGCGTCTTAAGCGAGCGCGGCTCCTCCCTCGAAGCCGCAATGCTCAGCGCGATCAATGAGACGTTCGACGCATCGCACACCGCTGGAGCGCCTGTCAGCGAGATCGCCGAAAGTTTCAACGCGGCCGTCGCTGCTGACCTCGGCAAACCCATGACGCATCGGTGGGTAGGAGGCTTTATTCGCCGCCTTGGCCTTGCGACTATGAAAACGGGCGGGGTCTATGTCGTACCCGCTGCAGATCGGGTCAAGGCGCGAGCACTTGCCGAGCGATATGGCCTGCATGAGTCTGAGTAGACACGGCGCTACGTCCCCGACCTCCACGGGAGCCCGATGTCCCCAGTGTCCCCGTGGAAAACCTCCCGATCCGGAACCCTGCGTCCGAAAGCGACGCCGTGCGGACGCGCGTTCCCTCGGCGAGCATGAATGCATTAGCAGCTAAGTTCATTCACGTATGACTGATCGTTCTTTCAATTACTTACCCATGTTCCGCAAACGGCACGGCCTGTCCGAGGACGAATTGGCGGGTCTGGTCGGGCAGCGGTCTGGTCGCGCCATCCGGTGGTTCGAGGCCGGCGACCGATGGCCGAGTCTGGAAGTGGCCTTCGCCCTTCAAATCCTGTTCGACCAAGTGCCGCACCAACTCTTTCCAGGCCTCTTTGAGATCGCCCAGGACAAGCTGATGCGTCGCGCCGCCGACATGCTCTTTGACCTGGAGGGGCGTCGAGATCGGCGCTCGCTGGCCAAGCGCGAATTACTGGAGTCCCTACCGCACCGGGCCGATAACGAAATCGCGTCATGATCGCCGCGACTTGGAATGACTCGTTCGTGCTGGCGATTTATCCGACCGCACGCGGCTTTGGCTGGGTGATCCTCGCCGGCCCGCGCAAGGCCATCGACCACGGTCTATGCACCAGCAAGGGCAAGGGAAAAAACGAGGCCTGCCTGAGCCGCATTCGCAAGCTGTTCAGCAAGCGGCGCTTCGAAGCCGTGGTCCTCGAAGCCTACAATGCCGATCCTGATCTCCGCTCGCAGCGCGTCCAAGTTCTGTGCGATGCGATCGTCGCCCTGGCGGGCGAGCGAAATGCCGAAGTCGCGATCTTTTCCCGCGCCCAAGTTGCAGAGACTTTCGGGGAGGCAGGCGAACAGACGCGCGACGAGATCGCCCAAGCAGTGGCACGCGAATTGCCGATGCTCGAATTGCGCCTGCCCGAGAAGCGCGGCCCCGGCGATAGCGAAGACAAGCGCCGAGCGATCTTCATCGCTGGCGCCCTAGGGTTGACCTACTACCAAAACGGAGCGACCGCGCTCCTCGATGAAAAGAGGAACGCGGCCTAGAGCATGGCCCGTTTTGACGGAATCAGGATTCCCAAATCAGTCGTGATCTGATTCATCATCTGTGCCGGGACGGAGGCCGGCATGGATGACAGCTCCTTATTCGGTTGATCTTCGGTCGCGGGCGCTGGCGCGCAAGGCGGCGGGTGAGACGCACCGCGA
>CAYVHP010000179.1:0-8680 GCA_964451265.1 uncultured Caulobacteraceae bacterium
CTGAACCCGCCAGCCTGCAGCGTTCACAAACGCCTCCACCCCGGCCAGCGCCACTAGGCGAGCCTGCGGGTCCTTGACGATTCCACCTTTGCCCACACGCCCAGGACCAAGCTGGAACTGCGGTTTGACCAGGGCGATCAAGTCCGCGCCTAAAGCCGCCAGGCCCATGGCGGCGGGAAGCACCTTTTCCAAGCCGATGAAGCTGGCGTCGCAGACGATCAAGTCGGGCGCCTCATCGATCACGTCGCGGTCCAGGCTGCGCGCATCCAGGCCCTCCAGATTGATCACCCTGGGATCGCTGGCGATGCGCGGATGAAGCTGGCCACGGCCCACATCGACCGCGAACACCCGCCGCGCGCCGCCTTCCAAGCAAACTTGCGTGAACCCGCCGGTCGAGGCGCCGATGTCGAGCACGACCTTGGCCTGGGGCGTGATCGCCCAGCATTCCAGGGCATGGACCAGCTTCAAGGCCCCGCGCCCCACCCAGCCGTGCGCCGGTGCAGCCGCGATCTCGGCGTGTTCATCGACCTGTTCGGAGGGTTTACTCAAGGGAAGCCCCGAAACCGTCACACCGCCCGCCTCGATGGCTTGGCGGGCCTGCGAACGGCTCTGGAACAGCCCGCGCTCCACGAGCAGGACATCGATGCGTTTGCGGGCCATGCCGCCGAGCCTAGAGCGCGTTCCGAAAAGTGGGAACCGATTTTCGGATCAAACGCGCGTCAATACAATGACCTAAAGCAGCGATCTGATTCCATCAGATCGCTGCTCTAGCCCATCGCCTCAATACGGTGCAGGGCCAACATCAGCTTAGCCTTGGCCGCTTCAGCCTCCGCTAGGCGTTCGCGGTTCTCTTCGACCACCTCTTCAGGCGCACGCGCCACGAAGTCGGGATTATCGAGCTTCTTGCGGGTGCGCTCTGCGTCGCCCTCCAGCCCCGCGATCTCCTTGTTCAGCCGCGCGCGCTCCGCCTCCAGGTCCACGAACTGCGCCACGGGAAGGGCCAGGGTGTCGCCCTCCACTACGAACGGGATGGAGCCCGCAGGGGCCGGGCTGAACCGCAACTCTGAAATGCGCAGGGTCGAGGCGATCACCGCCTCATTGGCTTCATAGACCGCCCGATTGGCCGCGCTGACGTCGGGCAGATGCAGGGGCGGACGCGCCGAGGGCGGCACGTTCAGCTCGGCGCGCACAGAGCGGCCCTCAGTCACCGCGGCGATGATCAGCCCAATTTCAGCGGACGCCGTCTCGTCCAGCCACTCGGCGCCGGCGACCGGCCAAGGGGCGCTGATCAGCATGCCCGAACGCTTGGCCCCGAATTCCGAAAGCTTGTCCCACAGCTCCTCAGTGAGGAACGGCATGACCGGGTGCAGCAGCTTCAGACAAACGTCCAGCACCCAGGCCGTGGTGGCGCGGGTTTCGGCCTTGGCCGCCTCGTCCTCGCCGTTGAGCACCGGCTTGGCCAGTTCCAGATGCCAGTCGCAGAAGACGTTCCAGATGAACCGATAAAGCGCGTTGGCCACATCGTCGAAGGCGCAGGAGTCCAGCGCGGCGGTCACCTCAGCGATGGTCTTGGCCGTCTCGCCGCGAATCCAGCGGTTGATGGTCTGCTTAACGGACGCCGGATCAAAGCTGGCGTCGGCCACGCATTCGTTCATCTGGCAGAAGCGCGCCGCGTTCCACAGCTTGGTGCCAAAATTGCGATACCCTTCAATGCGCTGTTCCGATAATTTAATATCGCGCGCTTGGCCGGACATGGCGACCATGGTGAAGCGCAGGGCGTCCGCGCCATAGGCGTCGATCAGCTCAAGCGGGTCCAGCACATTACCCTTGGACTTGGACATCTTCTGTCCGCGCTCGTCACGCACCAGGGCGTTGATGAACACCTTGCGGAAGGGAACCTCGCCCATGAAATGCAGACCCATCATCATCATCCGGGCCACCCAGAAGAAGATGATGTCAAAGCCCGTCACCAGCACGCTGGTGGGATAGAACCGCTTCACGTCGGCCGTCTCATTGGGCCAGCCCAGAGTCGAAAACGGCCATAGCGCAGAGGAAAACCAGGTGTCGAGCACGTCCTCGTCCTGGGTCAGGGGCCTGTTTTCGCCGTAATGGGTGCGGGCGGCGGCGATGGCGGCAGGCTCAGTCTCTTCGACAAATACTTGGCCGTCCGGCCCGTACCAAGCGGGGATGCGATGGCCCCACCACAGTTGACGCGAAATGCACCAGGGCTCGATGTTTCTGAGCCACTCGAAATAGGTCTTCTCCCAGGCCTTGGGCTCGAACACGGTGGCGCCCTCTTCCACCGCCTTGATTGCCGGCTGGGCCAGGGTCTTGGCGTCGACGTACCATTGGTCAGTCAGATAGGGCTCAATCACAACGCCGGAGCGGTCACCGTGCGGCACGACGTGCCGGGTCTTCTCGATCTGCCGGAGCAGCCCGAGCGCCTCCATCTGAGCCACCACGGCCTTGCGGGCGACGAAACGGTCCAGCCCGCGATAGGCCTCGGGGACCTCGTCTTTCAGCTTGGCAAAGGGATCCAGGATGTTGATCAGGGGCAGGTTATGCCGCTTGCCGACCTGATAGTCGTTGAAGTCGTGCGCCGGCGTGATCTTGACCGCGCCCGAGCCCTTTTCCGGATCGGCATAGGCGTCCGCCACAATGGGGATCAGCCGGCCGACGATGGGCAGACGCACCATCTTTCCGACTAGGGCCTTGTAGCGCTCGTCGTCCGGATGCACCGCCACGGCCGTGTCGCCCAGCATGGTCTCGGGCCTAGTGGTGGCGACCACGATCTCCTCGATCCCGTCCACCGGGCCGTCGGCCAGCGGATAGGCAAAGTGCCAATAGGCGCCGTCCACCTCGCGCTGTTCGACCTCAATGTCGGAAATGGCGCTCTGGAACTGAGGGTCCCAATTCACCAGCCGTTTATCGCGGTAGATCAGCCCCTGTTTGTGCAGTTGCACGAATACCTTGCGCACGGCGGCTGACAGGCCCTCGTCCAGGGTGAACCGTTCACGGCTCCAGTCGCAGGAGGCGCCCAGGCGGCGCAGTTGCCGCACGATGGTCCCGCCGGACTCGGCCTTCCATTGCCAAACCTTCTCGACGAAGGCGTCGCGGCCCAGCTCGCGGCGGCCCACATTGCCTTGCGCGGCCAACTGGCGCTCCACCACCATCTGGGTGGCGATGCCCGCGTGATCCGTACCCGGCAGCCAGAGAGCCGCCTCGCCGCGCATGCGGTGATAGCGGGTCAGCACATCCTGCAAGGTGTTGTTCAGCGCATGGCCGATGTGCAGCGAGCCGGTGACGTTGGGCGGCGGAATGACGATGCTAAACGCCGGCGCCGCCGCGTCGGCTCTGGGCGCAAAGGCGCCGGAGGATTCCCAGCGCTGATAAAGGCGCGGTTCGGCGGACTTGGGGTCGAAGGTCTTTTCGAGCATCACGGCAAGGGATTAGGCGAGGACATACGCGCCCCGCCTATAACAAGGGATGGGAAGGCCTTGCGGGAAAATCTGTCCCGCCCAAGCGAAAAATGCGGAGATCAGCGGCGCTGGCGAGAAATCCGCTCGACTTCCGCCTCCACCGCAGCCTGCACAATGGCCGGCAGGTGCTCGTCCAGCCAGGTCTTGAGCAGGGGCCGCAGCAGCTCTCGCGTTACATCCTCCAGCGAACGGCCGTCTGCCGGCATCAACACTTGCCGCTGAAGCGCGCCAAAGGCCGAGGCCGCCGTGCTGGCGGTGGGGCTGCTGACAAGGGTTTCCTCATGCAGGGGCTCGGGCGGCGGCTCACGAACGGCCGGCCGCGCCGCGCCCGGCGAAAATACGTCCAAGTCGCCCACCGTCTCATGGCTGGGCGGCGGCGCGTCCTCGAGACGATCCGTAAGCTCCAGCACGTCGTCCTCCACCGATCCGCCAAGGTCGGGCTCGTGCATCAGTTCTGGCGGAGGCTCGGGCTCCGCGACATGGACAGCCGCAGGCTCTTCTGCGGGTGCGGCCGGCGCATCGTCCTCGGAGATGATCCGGCGGATAGACGCCAGGATCTCTTCCATGGTCGGTTCTTGGCTGTTTTGGTCAGACATCAGGGGCGCCCAGTCGGGGTGAATCGCGATTCCACGCCCTTAGCCTATGCGTCGCCGGGCTTTACTGCAATGCAGGTGAGCCCGAGGCGTTCCGTAGATCCAATAACGCGCGGATATGGCGCGGACTAAAAGGCGAATTGGGCTTGAGGCTCCAGGCCCGGAAGATAGGGCGGCGTGGCGTCGAACACCTCGCGCCATGCGGCGTGACCGGCGCAGACGGTGTAGAGCCGCGCCTTGCCCACCGGCCCGGCGCGCACGACAACCCCTAGCCGCCCGCCTTCCGCCAGGGCGGAGGTCCAACTCGAAGGGACTTGCGCCACCGCGCCCTCGGTCACAATCACATCGTAGCGCGCGCCCGGCTTCAGCACGGCGTCCGGCTCAGCGACGTCCACCTCAAGCCCGATCAGGGCCAACACCTGGGCGGCGTAGGGCGCCGCGATGGCCAGGGCCTTTTGGCCCGGGACGGGCTTAATGGCCTGAAGCAGCTTGCCGATCTCGCGGGGACGCATCAGGTAGCGGCCCGGCGCATATTCGATCTCGGCGTCGGCATAGGCGATTTGAGCCTTTTCCGGCGGGCAAAGGGCCTCGCGCGGGGCAAGCCGCATCGCATCCTGAACGCCCAGATCGGTCACGTCGCTGGTGCGCACCTGGCTCTCGACCATGGTCAACCGAGCGGCTTGAAAATCGAAGGTCATGGGCTCCTCGGCCAATCGGGGCGGGCCGCCTGCTTATAGGACCCGCGCCCCGGCCAAGGCAATCGCCGCGCGGGACCAACCCCGCGTCGATAGGCGCCAAAGCGCAGGAATTTTGCAGCCACCGGGAGATTGCCGCCCGCGACGCCATCTGTTAGGCACCCCTCATCTCTCGCGGGGGCGCCCCGCGAGCTGCCGGCCTGGTGGCGGAGTGGTGACGCAGCGGACTGCAAATCCGCGCACCCGAGTTCGATTCTCGGCCAGGCCTCCAACCCCCTGGGTTGTCCAAGACAGACCGGCCCGTCGGCTATTAGCCTGTGGCCGATCCAGCGCCGAGCGGCTAGGCTCTCCCAAACATAAGACTTTAGGGAGCCGAAACATGAAACGCTTGGGTCTTATCCCGCTGCTGATGCTCGCCTGGGCCGCAACCTCGGCCGCCGCGCCCGCCGGGCCGAGCGCGCCCAAAAACAGCACCATCGCTGCGCGGCTGGCCAAGCAAACCGGCGTGTATCACGCCGCTCCGGCCGGCAGGACGCCCGGCTTTATGGCGGATCCCACCTGGCCCCAGCCCCTGCCGCACAACTGGGTGCTGGGCCAGATCGGCGGGCTTTACGTCGATCCCCACGACCATATCTGGGTCTATAACCGCCCCCGCACCCTGACCAACGACGAGGCCGCGCTGGAGGGCGCCCTGCCCGGCGTCAAGGACGCCAAGGGCGTCCCGGCTAACGGCCTGGGCTTTGCGCGGCCCAATGGACCTGTCGCCGATTGCTGCAAGGCGGCGCCTTCGGTGCTCGAATTTGACATGGACGGCAAGCTGCTGCGGGCCTGGGGCGGGCCGGCCGACCCCGGCTTCATGCAGACCAAGTGCAAGGAAGACCAGGGCTGCATCTGGCCCAACCTGGAGCACGGCATCTATATCGACAAACAGGACAACGTCTGGCTGGCCGGCAGCAGCGGGCGGGCGCCCACCGATGGTTCGGCCTGGATCACCAATCCCCATGGCGGCGACGGCTTCGTGCTGAAGTTCGACATGAACGGCAACTTCAAGATGCGCATCGGCGGCACGCCGACCGGGCCGAACAGCAACGACACCCATGGCGGGATCAACGGCACGCCGACCCTCTATATGCCCGCCGACATGGTGGTCGATGAAGCGACCCGCCGTCTCTACGTCGCCGACGGCTATGGCAATCGGCGCGTCCTGATCGTCAACGCCGACACCGGCCAATACATCGGCCATTTCGGCGCCTACGGAAATAATCCGGTGGACGACGCCGGCGCGGCCGCCGCCGGCCGCTGGCCGCCCGCCTATGCCAAGGGCGACCGCAGGCCCGCCTTCTTCCGCAACCCCGTGCACTGCGTGAAGATCGCCAACGACGGCAAGATCTATGTCTGTGATCGCGGCAATGACCGCATTCAGGTGTTCGACAAGTCCGACCCGACCCTGGGCAAGCCCTGCGCCAATCCTGACGGACAGGTGGGGAAATGCGGTTATGTCGCCGAACAGCTGATCAGCGAAAAAACCGAGACCCTGCCGGTCATGCCCGGGACTTCGGTCTCGATGAATTTCTCGCGCGATAAGGCCCAGAGCTGTCTCTACGTCGGCGATAACACAAACCAGACCATCTATATTCTGGACCGGAAAACCCTGAAGGAACTGGGACGCCTGGGCAGCGGCGGGCGCCAGCTGGGTCAATTCCACTGGCTGCACCAAGTGAGCCTGGACAGCCAAGGCAATATCTACACAGCCGAGGTGGACACCGGCATGCGCATCCAGAAATTCGCCCACTTCGGCGCGCCCGGTTGCGCCGGCGCCGGTTTCGACAAGGTAGGCGGCCCAGCCGAACGCTGATCGCGACGCGGCCCGCGTCGTCGCGCAATGTTCATACGGTGGAAAGGCGGGGTTAACCCGGCGTTAAGGACATGCGCGCAGGTTAACAGCGTCTTCTCGAAGACACCCACCATCACAGACTTTTAAGCCCGGCTTCACGCCGGGCTTTTTTTGTTTGGGTGAATGGCTTTACCCGCGACGCTCGCCTGTCCAGTCCGGCTTGCGCCCGCCCCCGGGCCAGCGTATAGCCCCCGCTCGATGAGCGCTGATCCGCGGTAGCTCAGTGGTAGAGCAGCCGGCTGTTAACCGGCTGGTCGTAGGTTCGAATCCTACCCGCGGAGCCATCCCTTCCCCTTCTGAGGTTAAGGTCAGCCGCCCTGTGTGGGCGCGGCGTCGATGGCTTTTTGCGCGGCGGCGTCGCCCTTGAATATGGCCCTGGCCTGGGCCTGGGCCTGGGCTTGCTTATCGGCCTCGCCCAGCACCCCGTAGGACCGAATCAACAGAACCCAGCCTTGCAGGTTGTGGGGGTCAGCCTGCAGCTTGGCGGCCATCTGGGCGACCATCGATTGGATAAAGGCGCGCTGGTCGGCGGGCGCCGCGCCGGCCTGGGCCTGCTGGGCCGCCTGCACCTGACTGTCCGAAGGCCCGGCGCTTTGCGCCGGCTGGTCCTGGCTTGCGAGGTGTTCGACCAGGCGTCCGGCCTTTTGCGTCGCATCGATCTGGGCTTGGAGCGCCGGCCGCGCTTCGCCTGGAGGCAGCAACGCCGCCAGGGCGCGCCAGTCGGCCAGGCCGCCGTTGACGTCCCCGGCCATGATCTTGGCCCGGCCCAGGTGATAGCGCGCCGAAACCGCCCCTGTTGGATTGAGCGCTACAGCTTTTTGGAAGGCGACCACCGCCCCGACCGGCTCTTGGCCCTGGGCCTGCTCCACCAAGGCCTCGCCTAAGGTGGCCCAGACGTCGGAGTCGGCGGAGGGCATGCGCGAGGCTGTACGCAGAGTCTGAATCGCTGAGGGCAGGTCGCCGGATGCCGCCTGCGCCCGGGCGAGCAATAGGTGGCCCTGGGCGTCGTCAGGACGGCTCTTGAGCACGTCCCGCAAAACAGCCGCCACTTCGGCCGGCTTCAGTTGCGTCGGGTCGGGCGCGCTGCGCCAGGTTTGCAGGCGTTGGGCGTAGGGCTGATCGGGCGTGCCAGGCGCGCCAAGCATGACATAGACGCCGACCGCCGCTATGGGCGCGATCAACGCCGTCAGGATCACCCACAGCCGAACCGCTGAAGAGACCGTCGGCGCCGCCGCCGGCACCGCAGACTGGTCCGCCGCCGTCAGCAGCCGCCGGGCCGCTTCGGCGTGAGCCGCGCGGCGCTCGCTGTCCGCCAACAGCCCACGATCAGCCAGTTCGTCGATTTCACTTAGCTGGCGGCGATAGACGTCCAGCGTGGGATCGCCCAAGGGACGGCGGGCCAGACGGGCCGCGCGGTACAGCACGAGGGCGGCGGCCAGGGCGGACAGGACAGTCGCTGCGATCCAGAATTCGATCATCGGCAGTCCATAGACGAATTCCGATCCCTTCGCCAAGGCGACGGCTGTGGTGTGCTCTTGATGTAACAGACGCCCAGATTGCGTCCCGCGCCGCGTGGCGGACCTTGCGATAATGGCGCTTTGGAGAAAGAGTGGCCCGGTGAGAGGGGACTCTTCACCGGGCCAAGGCGCCGTGAGTGAGGGGGATAAGGCTCACGGGAAACATATGAGTAGCCGTCAATCATGGCTATTCGTTGACAAGAATATTGCCCCGAGGGGGTAAAAGAGCGGTTCCTGAATGGGAGCCGCTCTTTTTTATGGCGGTCGGCCAAGGATCACGACGATCAAAAAGCTCCGTCATCCTCGGAAAATGCGCAGCATTTGTCCGAGGACCCAGCCGCTCCAGGCTTAAAGCCGGGCGCCAAATCGCGCTTTGAGGTCTTCGCGGCTGGACCCGGACGCGCCTTCGAGGCGCCCCGAGGATGACAGCGCGAGTGTCGTTAAATTCAGCACACGTTCCGCCCCCGGTCAGCTAAATAGCCGCCATGACCGACGTCGTTCT
>CAYVHP010000180.1:0-3885 GCA_964451265.1 uncultured Caulobacteraceae bacterium
CATCGGTTATGCCGACAGCCATCTATTGGCCTCCGCCACGCTGACGCCGGACGCGACGTTCTGGACTCGGGACCGGCGCCTGTTGAAGGCTGCACGTCGCTTGGGCCTGGACGCCGGTCTCGAACCCTACCTAGGACTGCAGGAGGAAGAAGCCAACTGGGACGAAAATGGGCAGGGCGATTAGTCCCTCGAAAGTTCTCATAATGTTCTTGCTGCGAAGCGCGGATTAAGGCCTACATAGAGGGGCTGCGCCTGCCCCTCCCCGGCGGGCTTTTTGAGCCTCGCCATGTCTGATCCCCATCGCTTCATCCGCGTGCGCGGCGCGCGCGAGCACAATCTGAAGAATGTCAGCGTGGATATTCCGCGCGAGCAACTGGTGGTGCTCACGGGCCTGTCCGGCTCAGGCAAGAGCTCCCTGGCGTTCGACACCATCTACGCGGAAGGCCAGCGCCGCTATGTGGAGAGCCTGTCGGCCTATGCGCGCCAGTTCCTGGAACTGATGGGCAAGCCCGACGTGGACCTGATCGAGGGTTTGTCGCCGGCAATTTCGATTGAACAGAAAACCACCTCCAAAAATCCGCGCTCCACCGTGGGCACGGTGACCGAGATCCACGACTATATGCGCCTGCTGTGGGCGCGCGTGGGCGTGCCCTATTCGCCCGCCACCGGCCTGCCCATCGAGAGCCAGACCGTCAGCCAGATGGTCGACAAGATCACGGCCCTAGAGGACGGGACGCGGCTCTATCTGCTGGCCCCGCTCATTCGTGGACGCAAGGGCGAGTACCGCAAGGAAATCGCCGACCTTCAGCGCCAGGGCTTTCAGCGCCTCAAAATCGACGGGGTCTTTTATCCCATCGAGGAGGTTCCGGCCCTTGAGAAGCAGATCAAACACGACATCGACGTGGTGGTGGATCGCATCGTGGTCAAGCCGGACCTGGAGCAGCGCCTGGCTGACAGCCTAGAGACCGCCCTGCGCCTGGCCGATGGCATCGCCGTAGCGGAATGGGCCGATGCGGAAGAGGGCCAAGAGCCGCGCCGCCTGCTGTTTTCCGAAAAGTTCGCCTGCCCGGTCTCCGGCTTCACCATCACCGAGATCGAGCCGCGCCTGTTTTCCTTCAACAGCCCGCACGGCGCCTGCCCAGTGTGCGACGGCCTGGGCGCCAAGCTGGCGTTCGACGCCGATCTGGTCGTGCCGGACAAGGACAAGACCCTGCACAAGGGCGCGGTCGCCCCCTGGGCGCGCGGCCCCTCGCCGCTCTACACCCAGACCCTGCAGGCCCTGGCGCGCCACTACGGCTTTTCCATGGATATCCCCTGGGCCAAGCTGCCGGAGGCGGCGCAAAAGATCATCCTGTTCGGATCCGGCTCTGAAAAGATCAAGTTCACCTACGACGACAACGCCCGCAAATATGAGGTCAACAAGACCTTCGAGGGCGTGATCCCTAACCTGGAGCGGCGTTGGCGCGAGACCGACAGCGCCTGGGTGCGCGAGGAGATGGGCCGTTATCAGTCCGACACCCCCTGCGACGCCTGCGGCGGCCTGAGGCTCAAGCCCGAGGCCCTGGCGGTGAAGATCGCCGGGTCCTCCATCGGCGAGGCGGGCCTGTTGTCGATCCGCAAGGCGCGCGACTGGTTCGAGGGCCTGCGCGCCATCCTCAGCGACAAGCAGATGGAGATCGCGGCCCGCATCCTCAAAGAGATCAACGATCGGCTGCGCTTCCTGGTGGATGTGGGGCTCGATTACCTGACCCTGTCTCGCGGCTCCGGCTCGTTGTCGGGTGGGGAAAGCCAGCGCATCCGCCTGGCCAGCCAGATCGGCTCTGGCCTGACCGGGGTGCTCTATGTGCTGGACGAACCCTCAATCGGCCTGCACCAGCGCGATAACGCCCGGCTGCTGACCAGCCTGAAAGGCCTGCGCGATCTGGGCAATTCGGTGCTGGTGGTGGAGCACGACGAGGAAGCCATCCTTACCGCCGATCACGTGATCGACATGGGCCCGGCCGCCGGGGTGCATGGCGGGGCCGTGGTGGCCGAGGGCCTGCCCGCCGACATCATGGCCAATCCCGCCAGCATCACCGGCCAGTATCTGACCGGCGCGCGCGAGATCGCGGTGCCGCTGGACCGCCGTCCCATCAGCCGCAAGAAGGTCATTACGGTCGAGGGCGCACGCGGCAATAACCTCAAGGGCATCACTGCGGAGATTCCCGTGGGCGTGTTCACCTGCGTCACAGGCGTGTCGGGCGGCGGCAAGTCCACCTTCACCATCGAGACTTTGTACAAGGCCGCCGCGCGCCGCCTGAACAACGCGTCGGACGCCCCCGCTCCGCACGACCGCATCGAGGGCCTGACTCAGTTCGACAAATGCATCGACATCGATCAGTCGCCCATCGGCCGCACGCCACGCTCCAATCCGGCCACCTACATCGGCGCCTTCCAGCCGATCCGCGATTGGTTCGCCGCCCTGCCCGAGTCCAAGGCGCGCGGCTATGGCCCGGGCCGCTTCTCGTTCAACGTCAAGGGCGGCCGCTGCGAGGCCTGCCAGGGCGACGGTCTGATCAAGATCGAGATGCACTTCCTGCCCGACGTCTATGTCACCTGTGACGTCTGCAAGGGCCGCCGCTACAACCGCGAGACCCTGGAGATCCTGTTCAAGGGCAAGTCCATCGCCGATGTGCTGGGCATGACGGTCGAGGAGGCCCACGACTTCTTCAAGGCGGTGCCCTCGATCCGCGACAAGATGGCCACGCTGGAGCGGGTGGGCCTGGGCTACGTCAAGCTCGGCCAGTCGGCCACCACCCTATCGGGCGGCGAGGCCCAACGGGTTAAGCTGTCCAAAGAGCTGTCGCGGCGAGCCACCGGCCGCACGCTCTACATTCTGGATGAACCGACCACCGGCCTGCACTTTGAGGACGTCAAGAAGCTGCTGGAGGTGCTGCATGAGCTGGTGGACCAGGGCAACACCATGGTGGTGATCGAGCACAATCTCGACGTGGTGAAGACCGCCGACTGGATCCTCGATTTCGGGCCGGAAGGCGGAGACGGCGGCGGACGCATTGTCGCCTCAGGCACGCCCGAACAGGTGGCCGCCGCGCCCGACAGCTGGACCGGGCGCTATCTGGCCCAGGTGCTGGAGCGCCACGAACAACGGCGGCTGGAGCGCGTTGCCAAGCTTAGCGTCAAACGGGCTTAGCGGGTTCGCCGGTATCCAAGCTGTGCAAGGCGCTGACCGCCACGCCTTCCAAGGTGGCGGCCGCCAGGGCCAGCATGATCGCCTCGAAGGCCTGAAAGATCAGCGGCAGGGGTTGGAATATCTCCGTCACCTTGGTCGCCGGCTGAAGAGCGTCGGCCATCTGGTCCACTGTTCCGCCCATGGCGACCAGCACAGCGCCCGCCAATCCGCCGCAAACCGCGAACAACAACATCGCCACCAACACCATCAGCCCTTCGGCCATGCAAAACGATCCCAGCAGCGGCCAGGCGTGGACCTTGGTCAAACGCCAGGACCGGAAAAGCACCAGCCGCTCGGCCTGAAAGGTCATGGGCCAAGCCAACGACAATCGGGCCAGGCTCCACACAAAAGCGAACACCGCCCCAGCCAATCCCACGATCTCCACCAAGCCGCCCAAGGCCTGATCGGCCAGCGCTATCAGGTTCGCCAAAGCGGCGATCATGGCCGCGCTGAAAAACAGGCCGGTCATGACGAGCAAGTTGAACGCGACGAACAGAACAAAAATCGCCCACTCGCCTTTGCCCAAACGCAAAAAGCACCAGCGGCCCTCTTCGGGCCGAAGATAGGCCCGGTAAATGGCCGCTGTGACAATGGCGATGAACGGCATGGCGATCAGGGCGCCCGCCAAATAGCCGGGCGCCACAGGCTGATAGGCC
>CAYVHP010000181.1:0-7457 GCA_964451265.1 uncultured Caulobacteraceae bacterium
TGCGCCCAGGGTCCGTCACCTTGCCCAGACAGTGCGGTTCCATCTTCGCCCACTGGGCGTCCGTCAAAATAAAGCGATCCATCCGAAGCTTGAATCACATCAAGACAACGCCGTGAATCCCAATTCTCAACAGGCCCTAGAGCGCGTTCCGAAAAGTGGGAACCGGTTTTCGGACTAAACGCGCGTCAATACAAAAACCTAGAGCGGCGATCTGATTCCATCAGATCGCAACCCGCTCTAACCTTTGCGCGGTTTCCAGCCCTGGGGATTGCCCAGGAAGTCCGACAGCTCTTCGTGTTGGTCAGCGCTGAAATAGCCACTGGCGCCTGACGATTTCAGCACGTCGCTCCAGTCGCACAGATAGAACAACGACAGGGCATGTTCGGCCAGTCGGTCGGCGGTTTGCGGATAGATGCCGTAATAGAAAACCGAGGTGGTCAGATCGACATGGGCGCCGGCCTGGCGCATCACGTCCACGAACGTGATCTTAGATCCACCGTCGGTGGTCAGGTCTTCGATCAGGACGCAGCGCTTGCCGCCGATCTCGCCGCCTTCGATCTGGTTTTTCAGGCCAAATTCCTTGCCCTTCTTGCGGACATAGGCCATCGGCTTACCCAAGGCCCAGGCCACGAAGGCGGCGTAGGGGATGCCCGCGGTTTCCCCGCCGACGGCGATATCGAAGTCCGGCAAGGTTTTCAGCCCCGCGCACCAACTGCGAATGACCTCATCGCGCTGAGGCGCGCTCAACAGCCCACGGATGTTCACATAGACCGGACTCTTCAGGCCGGAGGTAAAGGTGAAGGGCTCGTCCTTGTAGAACCGGATCACGCCGGCTGAGAGCAAGTGGGCGGCCACCGTCTCCGAGTCGGTGCTCTTGATCAGTCGATCAACCAACATGCGCTCCCAGGTTCATACCGCCGCGCCCCGGCGCGCCGACGGTTCTGCCTGATAGGCAAGGCGCAACGGCCCGTCAAATCATCTCGGCCGTGTCGGGTTCGCGTCAGATCAGTAAAGCCTGGAGGCGCCGCGCCGCCTCCTTCAGCACAGGCAGAAAGCGGTCCATGTCATCCGCCTGAGAGCGGGCCAGGCGGCCCACATTCAGCGCATAGCGCACACCTCCGCTGGGGTGGATGATCGGCACGGCGAGGGAGCGGAAGCCCAGTTCGGCCTCTTCCTCGGCGAGGGCGTATCCATCCTGCTCGACCTGGATTAGCGTTCGCCGCAGCGCGCCTTTGTCCGTCTCGGTGTAGGCCGTGATCTTTACAGGGTGCAAGCGCTTCAAGTAGCCGTCCCGTAGCGGCTGAGGCAAGCCGGCCAGCAGCACACGGCCCACCGCCGTGCAATAGGCCGGCATTCTAATCCCCAGGCCCCCGTTTTCGCCGTGAAGGCGTCGCCGCGCGGCATAGGCGATCATCACGACCTCGTCGCCATCGAGCGCGGCCAGGGAGAATGTTTCGCCATGCTCAGCCGATAGGGCGTCGCAGGCCGGCTGGAACAGAGTGCTGACTAGGCTCGAACCGAGATAGGCGGCGGCCAGCTTGAGCACTTGGGGAGTGAGGCGAAACTGGCGATTATTCTCTTCGGCATAGCCTAAGGCGACCAGGGTTAGCAGAGCGCGGCGTGCGGTGGCCCGCGGCAGGTCCAGGCGTTTGGCCACTTCGCTGAGTGTCAGGGTCGGCGCCTCAGGGCCGAAAACGCTGATCACGCTAAGACCCCTGGCCAGGGCTTCGGAATAATCAGATCCGAGGGAATTGGCCGCTCGCGCCGCTGCGTCCTTGGGGTTCAGTCTGGGCATGGATCAGGAGCAAGGCGCTGTGTGGGCGAAGACATTGCATCTGGCACACCCGAACGGCCCGCGCAAACCGCTCGGATCCGGCGACAGCCTGTGCGAGGCCGGTTAACTGGCCTGCGCGAGCTTGCTCCAACTGGCCGCAGAGCGACGATCATGGTCCAGGCGCACCCAAAAATCGTCCGTCGCCCCTGAATCGCAGATGCCGTCTATAGCCGCCGGGCCGCGCACGGAGCGGGCCTCCTCCGGGGTCAGGACCATCAGGGGGCGCCGGCCCTTGGAAAGGTCGTCAATGGCTGTCAGGAGTAGTCGCCGGTAAGCGATAATGGCCTTGTCAGACTGGCCCAGATGTTCGCGCGTTCGGTCCTGGATGCGCCCCTGCGACTCCACCGCCCATTGATCGTGCACATTGATGTCGTCGCCCATGCCCGTATAGGTCTGGGTTTTCTGCTGGAGTGCGTCGAAGCCGTAGTTGTTGTGGCGTCCCAGGCGCGGGCGATAGTCGGGAAGTTCGTAAAGCTCAAGGCGCTGCGCACGCATCTGCTCGCGGTCGACCGGTCCGCCGAAACTGGTGAAGATCGCGTACCAGTAGCAGGACACGTCATCGATCGGCACATGCCACTGGCTGATGGTCATCTCCTCGCTCATGGGAATGATGAACGCATTGGGAAAGAGCAGGTTGGTGACGCGCACATGGGCGCGTTCGGCGCCGAGGGCTCGCTGCGCGATGATGCGCATGCCGTAGGGGGCGCCGTCGACCGCAATGGTCGGATTGACGTATTCGCGCAGCACCTGGGTCATGGGGATGTCCGCACCCATGGAGGCCGCGCGAAACTGCCGGCCATAGGAATCGGCCGGGTCTTCGTCGCCGAAAAAGCGGTGCAGGAACGAGGCGTGTGCCGGATCCAATCCGACTTCGAGGGCCTGAAGCCAGTTACACTCGATCAGCCCCTTGAAGGCGAAGGTGTGACTTTCCGGCGCGACGAAGCAGTCGATGTCCGGCAGGGCCGGCGGAACGCCCTCGCCGAGAAATGCGAAAATCAAGCCGCTGCGCTCGATAACCGGATAGGATTCTTGTCGCACGTGGTCGCAGAGCCGAGAGCCCGGCGGCTCGGCGGGCGTCTCCAGGCAACGGCCCTCTGCGTCGAACAGCCAACCGTGGAAGGGGCAGCGCAGCCCGCCGTCCTCCAGCCGACCGAAGGCCAAATCGGCGCCGCGATGCGCGCAGTGCTGCTCCAGCAGGCCAAGCCGACCCGTCGTGTCGCGGAACAGCACCAGATCTTGCCCGAGCACGGCGACGGCCTTGACCGGACGTTCAGTGTTCAACTCGTCGACCAGGGCGATGGGCTGCCAATAGGCCCTCATGAGGCGCCCGGCCGGCGTGCCGGGGCCGATCTGAGTCATGAGAGCGTTCTTTTCGGCGCTGATCATCTCAATCCCATTTAGAAACGTTCGAACACCGAACAGATATCCGAAATATAAAGCAGCGCCATTGCTAGGCGCCCTGACTTCGCAGTTGCGGCATCGCCATCAGACCCCCGCTGAAGGCCGATGGCCACTCAATTCAACCCAAAGAGTGTCGCCATTGCGGCAACGCGGCGCCACGAAGGAAGCAACATTCAGTCGCAATGTCCTATCGTACGTTGTCCTCACAAATCGAACTTAAGTTCGGTAATAGAACAATTTTGGTTCCCGCGTGGCTGAGCAATGCCCCGCGTCTTGTGGTGGCGACTGGACCGTTACGGCCAGGTACAAATAAAATTACAATATAATAAAATTGAACATAATAAAACTCGACAAAATAATTTTTTGTCGAGGCAAAATGCCGTGATATTATCTAATATATATCAATTTATTGATCTATATTTTGGCGAACGTGGCGTAAATTTGATCAATTATTGGAATTTAGCCAAACTTAATACTTATCTTGCGGCGAATTCGGCGGAGGGGCGCTACCCAGGGATCGATTGCTAATTCAGGCCCATGACACAACGACTGGGGAAAACGATGAAGACGAATTTGACGACAAAGGTCGGTCTCTGCGCGGCCGCGCCGGGCCGATTCAAGTTTCTGCTTTTGGCTGGAGCTATGGCGGGCATCGCGCCGCTGGCCGCTCATGCCCAGACCGCACCGGATGTTGTGGTTGTCACCGCGCAGAAGCGCAGTGAAAATATTCAGAACGTGCCGATCTCCATCGTGAGCCTCACCACCACGATGATGGACCAGGAGGGCGTTCGGACCATCGACGATATTTCGCGGCTGGCGCCCAGCCTGCACTTCGCGCGCACCGCAGGCGTCGCAGGGAACAACGGCGCCAATATCTCCATTCGCGGCATTGCTTCGGATGTGGGCGCCGCGACCACCGCCATCTATATCGACGACACCCCCATCCAAATTCGCAGCGTGGGCTATTTCAGCGGCAACCCCTATCCGCGCATCTTCGATTTGGACCGCGTGGAAGTGTTGCGCGGGCCTCAAGGCACGCTGTTCGGCGCGGGCGCTGAAGGCGGCGCCGTCCGCTTCATCACGCCCCAACCCACGTTCGGGCCTATGAAGGCCTATGTCCGGGGCGAAGCCGGCACGACCGAGAACGGCTCGCCGAGCGGTGAACTGGGCGCGGCTTTGGGCTCAAAGATCACCGACACCTTGGCCTTCCGCGGCAGCCTTTGGCTGAGGCGGGACGGGGGCTATGTCGATCAGGTCATTCCGCAGACCACAACCGTTGTGAATAAGGACATCAACAGCCAGGACACCGCGACGGCGCGTCTGGCGGTTACCTGGAAGCCGACCGCGGCGCTCACCCTGACGCCCTCGATATATTTCCAGCGGGTCAAGTCCGGCGGACGCGATCAGTTGTGGGAACAGTCTAGCAATCTGAGCGGCCACAACTACGCCGCCGCTCCGACGACCCCCGAGCCCGACGAAGACAGGTTCTTCCAGTCCTCGCTGCACGCCCAATACGATGTCACGGACAAGATTTCGCTGGTGTCTAACACCTCGACCTTCGACCGGAACGACGACAAGGTGGTCAACTATATCGCCTACCAGTCATTCCTGCGCACGGGCAGCGAGTTCGGCTCCTTCGCCAACAAGGACCCGACCAACTCCAACACCCTTCTGCATACGGGTCAGAAAAACCTGGTCCAGGAGCTTCGCGCCCAGTCCTATTCGCCGGACAATATGTTCGACTGGACCGTTGGCCTGTACTATGCGGAGACCAAGCAGCACTTCCAGAACTTGACCGGATCTGGGCGACTGCCGGGCGTGATTTCGAGCGGATATCCGCAGTATCTCGGGCGCTTCAACCTCCTGGAGATTGTGGACGCTCAGGATGACCAGGCGGCCGCCTTCGCCAGTGTGGACTGGAAGATCACCAGCAAGCTCAAGGCCACGGTCGGCGCGCGCTATACGCGCATTCAGTTCGGCTTCAGCGATCTGCGCAATGGGCCGGTGAACAGCGGGGCGCAGACCTTGGCCCTCGCCAACATCACCAACTACGCCTTCACCCCACGCTTCGCCCTGCAGTATAATTTCGACGCGCACAACATGATCTACGCCTCGGCCAGCCAGGGCTTCCGTCCCGGCGGCGCCCAACTACCGGTCGATCCCAACTTCTGCGCCGCCGACCTCGCGACCCTCAATATCAAGGCCAGCCCCACCGGCTATAACTCCGACAGCCTTTGGAGCTATGAACTGGGCAGCAAAAACACATTGGGCGGCGTGGTCTTCTCGGCGGACGCCTACTATGTGCAATGGAAGAATATTCAGCAGTCCGTTCGCCTGCCGACCTGCAGTTTCTCCTACGTCGACAATCTGGGCAGTGCGACTGGCAAGGGGGTCGATTTCCAAGCGTCCTATCGCCCGATGGACTGGCTCCAAGTGGGCGCCAGCCTGGGCTATAATCACACCACCCTCGACCAGACGATTAAGGGCGGCAAAGGACTGATCCTGCGCACCGCCGGAGACAAGATCGGCGGACCGGAATGGACCGGCTCGCTCTACGGACAGGGAGACTGGCCCATCCAATCCAATATGGACGGCTATATCCGCGCGGACTACACCTTCCAGTCGGTGGGCGTCGGCGTCAATTCGCTCGACTTCGGCTACGATCCCGGCCTGCCTCCCTTGCCCGCCAGCGACTATCTGGCCCTGCGGCTCGGCGTCAAATTCAAGTCCTATGACGTCTCCGCCTTCGTCAACAACGTCACCGATTCCAACGCGCCGATCACCCGCTCGGACGACGGTATCGGCTCCAAGGTCTATTATCGCGAGACCTATCGGCCCCGCACGATCGGGGTGACCGCCACCTATCGCTACTGACCCATTCTGCGACTTCCCTGCGCAGTAGGACTGGGGGGCGGCCGCCGCAAATCGGCCCGCCCCCCATTTTTTCGTTAGGACGAGGGGACTTGTCATGGGTGTGAATCCCCTGCCGATTATTGACGTCGCCCCGCTTTGGCAGGGAGATGGCGCCGCACGCCGGGTTGTGGCCGATGCGATTGGCGCAGCCTGCCGCCATCGAGGATTTTTCTATGTAACCGGAGCGCCCGGAGCGTCAGACGATGTGTTGGATCAGGCGCGGCGTTTCTTCGCGCTTTCCCTTCTCGACAAGCAGGCTCTAGCCAAAGGGACCGGCGCGCACGGATACAACCGCATGGGACCCGAGATGGGGGACGCCAAGGAGGAAATTTATTTCGGCTGTGAAGGTGACGAGGAACCCAATCTTTGGCCCGATCTGCCCGGCTTTCGCCCGGTGCTGCTGAGCCATATCGCCCGCATGCATGAGATCGCCGAGCGATTGATGAGCGCCATCGCCCTTTCGCTCGATCTGACCGACAATCATTTCGCGGACTTCTGCACCGAGCCGCTCGCCGCTCTGCGCCTGGTGCGATATCCGGCATCGGGCGCTGCCGACGGCCAGGCCCACACGGCCCAGCCCCACACCGATTTTGGGGCTTTGACGCTGTTGCTGCAGGACGATCTCGGCGGGCTGGAGGTATTCGACGCCGCCAGCGGCGGCTGGATCGACGCTCCGCCGAGGTCCCAGGCCCTATTGGTCAACATCGGCGATTTGATCGCGCGGTGGACCAACGACCGCTACCGTTCAACCCTTCACCGTGTGCGCAACCTGTCCGGCCAGGACCGCTACTCCGCGCCCTTCTTTTTTAGCGGCGCCGCGAACCACCTTATCCAGGTCCTTCCGGGATGTTGGGAAGATGGGCAGTCGCCTGCATACCCGCCTATTACGGTGAGCGAGCATCTACGCCGGCGTTTTGAGACGCTGACGCTGACCCGCTAGGACATTTCGGCCACCCATGAAAATTCAGTCCATTGAAGCTATTCCTTTCCGACTGCCGACGCGGCGAGATTTCCGTTGGGCGGGTCTGGTGGAGGACCTCGGCGGTTTTGTCCTGGTGCGCGTTCGCACCGACGATGGGCTGATCGGTTATGGCGAGGCCACGCCCTTGCCGGACTGGGGCGGTGACTTTGGCCGTCGGTCCGGCGAGACTGTGGCGGGGGTCAAATCGATCATCGACACCGTGCTGGCGCCGCGGCTGATTGGCCTGGATCCGACGGCGGTGACGGCGGCGCGCTTGGCTATGGATCCGGTCGTCGTGGGCCATAGCTACGCTAAGTGCGCCATCGACATCGCTCTGCATGACCTGTG
>CAYVHP010000182.1:0-26433 GCA_964451265.1 uncultured Caulobacteraceae bacterium
CCTGGTGGTGGATACGGTGAACTTCAATGATCGGATCGGTCCGGTGACGGGCCGCGGAATCCACGCGCCGACCACCCATCTGATCGAGCGCTACCATCTGAAGGATCGCGACACTTTGGTCGGCGAAATGACCTTCGAAGACCCCAATTATCTCAGCCGCCCCTTTGTCTCAACGCACACCTACCACCGCATCAAAGGGCCTGCCGAGCTGTGGGAGTACGTCTGTGAGGTCGGCGCGCCGGGGTGGTCCCAGCGCTACGCCGGCGATCCGGTCCCGAAGGCCCCCTAAACCGCAATCCTTCCGTTACTCTCGCACAGGGATTCTCATGAACACCAAGACCGTCCTCGCCATAGCTGCATTGTCCGCCGCCGCCGGCCCGGCCTTCGCTCACCACGCTTTCAATATGTACAACAACGACCAGTACGTGCCCCTGAGCGGAACCGTCAAAAGCTGGGATTGGAAAAACCCGCACGTCTACATGACCCTGATGACCACCAAGCCGGACGGCACGTCCGATACCTGGAACGTCGAGCTGTCCAGCCCCAACATCATCGGCCGCAAGGGATGGACCTCAAAGTCTCTGAAGGTCGGGGACAAGATATCCAAACTGACGCTTCATCCCATGAAGGACGGCAGCAACTACGGCTTGATGGTCAGTGTGGTGACGCCCAAGGGCGAAGTCCTCAAGGACAAAGACTGAGCCCCTGACAGCGAGGTCGCGCGCCATGATCCCCTCCCTTTACGCCCCATCCGCACCTGTCGGTCCCGACGGACGGCTCGCCGCTGTGCTCACCGCAGTCATCCTGGCCGCAGCAGCCCTGCCGGCCGTGGCGGCGCCTGCCAAGGGCATCACCGGCGTATGGCTTTTGACGCCGTCTGAATACGACCGCCGCGACGCCATGCCCTTGACCCCTGCGGCCGCAGCGCTGGACGCTGTCCAGCGCAAGGCGGTGGAAGAGCAGGGCCAGGTGCTGTCGGACGCGGCCAAGCGCTGCCTGCCCGTCGGGGTGCCGAGCTTCATGGTCAATGAGTTCGCCTTCGAGATTCTGCAGACCCAGGACCGGGTGACGATGGTCTCCGAATATAGTCCCGTGGCCCGTAGCATCTATCTTACCGAAAAGACCCACACGGCCGACTTGGAGCCCAGTTGGAACGGCCATTCGATCGGCCATTGGAAAGGCGCGACCCTGATTGTCGATACGGTCAATTTCAACGACCGCGTAAAGCCTGTGAGTTCAGCGGGGGTCCATTCGCCGACCACGCATCTGGTCGAGAAAATCTATCTGAAATCGCCGGACACGCTCGTCGACGAAATGACGTTTGATGACCCGAAGATCCTGACCAAGCCCTGGAGCAAGGTGCACACCTATCATCGGGTCAAACCCCCGGCGGAGCTTTGGGAATATGTGTGCGAGGCGGACGCGCCAGGCTGGTCCCAGCGCTACGCCGGCGATCCGCCCGCCAAATAAAGGGACTAAGACTTGACCGCTTTGCAGGGGCTAGGCCGCCTTGGCGGCTTCCGGCTCGGGCGGTCCCTTGATCAAAAGCCGTGAACGCTCGATCAGGAAATCGGCGAACACACGAACCTTGGCCGGTAAAAGGTTGCGGTGCGGGTAGAGCAAGACCAGGCTGACGGGATCAGGCGGATAGTCGCCAAGGACAACTTTCAGTCGCCCGCTATGCAGGTGCTCGGCCACTTCCCAGTAGGGCTTCATAACAACGCCCTCGCCCTCCAAGGCCCATTCGGTCAGCACATCGCCGTCATCCGCGTCGAAATTACCCGAAACAGGCGGCGTTTGCGGTCCGTCCGGCGAGGTCAGAGTCCAGCGATAGTCGGTGTTGCCCGGCGAGCGCAGAAGAAGGCAATTATGGTTCACCAGGTCGGCCGGGAACTGAGGCTCGCCGCAGCGCTCAAGGTAGCTCGGGGCCGCGCATAGGACGCGAGGACAATCAGCCAGTTTACGCACGATGAAGCTGGAGTCCGGCAAGGTGGCCATTCGGATGGCGACGTCCACGGATTCCGACAAAAGGTCCACTGCATGGTCGGAAAGGCGCAGGCGCACCTCGATGCGGGGATGAAGAGCGTGGAACTCTGATACCAGCGGCGCAAGAATCCGCCGGCCAAATCCCAACGGAGCAGCCACACGCAGGGAACCCGTTGGGATCCCGGACGCCACCGCCATGCTGGATTCCGCCCGCTCGACGGCCTCCAGCACATTGAGGGCATGCTCATAAAATATGCACCCAGCCTCGGTCGGCTGCAGGCTTCGGGTCGTGCGGTTCAACAGGCGGACCCCGACCTGTTCCTCGAGCTGCAATATCCGGTGGCTCGCGGCCGCCGCAGATAAACGTAGGCTTCTCGCCGCCGCAGATATGCTTTTGAGCTCGACAGCCCGCACATAGACCTTGAGTTCGTTCAGCATGCCCTGGTCCTCCAAAGGAGCAGTCCGCTCCTTGCTAGCGCCACTGAGGCAACGGAAATCCAGTTCAAATCTCGGCGGTCCATCGGTGTAAGGGCCTTCCAGTAATGCAATCGTCCGTCGCCCAGTTCATGATAGGTTAGGCCAATCCGCAGATCAGCCACCCCCCGTTGATTAGCCGCTCGAGCGTCTCAAAATTGAAACAAAATTAAGATTTTTGCCCTTTCCACTGCCATGGCGCCGCAGGATTAAGCGTTTGACCTTATGGATTAGCCGCTCAACCGGACAATTCACTACCTGACAATGCCTCGCCGTAAATGGAGTGGCGACCCTCAGGCGTCGGCGAGCAGGCCTTGCCGGTCGGCAATCCATCTGTTTGATCGTCAGTTGTCAGGCAGTTGAAAAGATTGTGCGAAACAGTTGCACGTTGCCCTAAGGCTCGCGGACACGCAGCCTGCATCATACTTCCTGTGCGCGGCCGGATCGCGCTCGGGGCCAGGAATAAGATGTCAGACACTGCACGTGCCGATCACAGCGACCGGGGGGTTCATCCGGTCGACCAGATTCTCCCTATTCACCGCCTTGCCGTCTTAGGGCTGCAACATGTGCTGGTGATGTATGCCGGCGCTGTAGCGGTGCCGCTGATCATCGGGCGGGCCCTGCAGTTGCCCCCGCAGCAGGTGGCGCTTCTCATCAGCGCGGACCTGTTCGCCTGCGGATTGGCGACCCTCGTCCAGTCTCTCGGCCTGCCGGGCGTCGGCGTCCGCCTGCCAATCATGATGGGCGTCACCTTCGCCTCGGTGGGGCCGATGATGGCCTTGATCGCGGCCGGCGCAGCGTCGCAGGCGCCAGGGACCCAGACCCTGCAGTTGATCTATGGGTCGGTCATCGCCGCCGGCGCGTTTGGGCTTGTGGCCGGGCCGATCATCAGCCGCCTGGCCAGGCTTTTTCCACCGGTGGTCACGGGAGTGGTGATCCTGGTCATCGGCGTCACCCTGATGAACATCGGCATTCAATGGGCGGCCGGCGGCCAACCGTCGGACCCCGATTTCGGCGCGCCGCTGCACCTGGCCGTTTCGGCCGTGGTCTTAGCGGTCGTGCTGATCATCACGCGTTTCACCAAAGGTCTGCTCAACCATTGCGCCGTCTTGATCGGGGTCGTCGTCGGATGCGCCTTGGCGGCAGCGGCAGGAAAGATGTCTTTCGAAACCTTCGCCGCTGCGCCTTTGTTTGGCGCCGTGCGCCCATTCCAATTCGGCCTGCCGCGTTTCGAACTGGTCCCGATCATGACCATGTGCCTCGTCATGATCGTGGTGATGGTCGAATCCCTCGGCATGTTCTTCGCAGTCGGCGAAATGGTCGGCAGACCTCTGGACCGCGCGGCGATTTCTCGCGGTCTGCGCGGCGACGCCATCGGGACCATCCTGGGGGGCGTGTTCAACACCTTTCCCTACACGTCCTTCTCGCAGAACGTCGGGCTTGTGGGGGTGACAGGCGTGCGTTCGCGCTACGTGTGCGTCGCGGGCGGCCTGATCATGGCGCTGCTGGGACTGAGCCCGAAGCTCGCGGCCTTAGTGGCGGCGGCGCCGAGCTTTGCCTTAGGCGGCGCGGGCCTGGTGATGTTCGGCACGGTCGCGGCGACCGGCGTGCGCATCCTGGGCAAGGTGGATTATGCCGGCAACCGTAATAACCTCTTCGTGGTCGCCATTTCGGTCGGCATTGGCCTGACCCCGCTGCTGGCTCCGAACTTTTTCCAGGCCATGCCGCATTTTCTTTCGCCCCTGCTGAATTCAGGCGTGCTGTTGGCGACGATTTCGGCCGTGGTGCTGAACCTGTTTTACAACGGACAAGGTCAGCCCACCCCGTCACAGTGAACCTGCCGGCCATGCAAAACGCCCGCCCTGGCTGGAGCCAGGACGGGCGCCGTAGCGGCAGAGCAACGGGCGCTACTCGAACCTGCCGGTAAAGTTCACGCCAACGGTGCGCACGGCTTCGGGGTTGAGCACATTGGTCCAGCCGCCGTTGTTGGACTGACGGCCGGCGAAGAAGAAGGTGTTGAGCGCGTTCCGAGCAAACAGGCCGACCCTGAAGCGACCGTCAGGCGTCGTCAGCCCGGCGTTCATTCCCAAGACGCCGTAGCCCGGGTTGACGATGTTCGGATCCATAGGCGCCGAAAGCCAGCTCGACCGCCACAGGTAGTTGGCCGTGGCGTCGACCTGCCAGCCCATGGTCAGTTCATGGGTGTAGGTCGCCCCGATGCGGTAGGTGTAGGTGCTGTTGTTGATCAGAGGCGTTCCGGCGGCGTTGGTGGCCGCCGTTGTCTGGCCGGGATGGATGTAGCAGCCGTTGAGGCCGGACGTCGCCTGCTTGATCGGTTCGCCGGCGTTCCAGCACGAGGTAATAAAGTCCGTATAGTGGCTGTCGTTGTAGGTCAGCCCAGCAGAAAATTGCAGTTCATCAACAGGCCGAGCGGTCAGCTCAAATTCGGCGCCTTGGCTTAATTCGCCGCCGGCGTTGCCGAGCTGGAACACGTTGGGCACAACCTGCTGGTTCAGGACGGAGACCTGATAGTTTTTGAACAACTGGTGGAACACCGTGACGTTGGCGGTCAGCCGGTGTTCGAACCAGGAGGTCTTCAGCCCGCCTTCGAACATGTCGACTTCTTCAGGCAGGATGGCGTCTAGCGTGTTAACGCTGGTGTCGATGAGCGGGCCCTTATAGCCGTGGGCATAGGTGCCGTAGATTTGAATATCCGGCGTGACGAAGTATTGCGGACCAATCCGGTAGGTGTAGCCCGTGTGGTTGGTCTTCAGCGTGCGGAACGGCAGCAGATACACCGTGGGGTTGGCCGACAGATTAACCGTCCCGGGGATCACCACCGGGCCGCTGGCCGTAAGGATCGTGCCTGAGCTGTTATAGACGCCAGGAACCGGGACGTCGGCTATGGATGCGAAGACGTCGTCATAGGTGATGCGCGCGCCCGCGTTGATCTGCAGCTTGTCGGTAATGTGGTAGCTGCCGTCAGCATAGACGGCATAGCTTTTGTTCACATTGTGCGACTTGGTTTGGCCTCCGGCGCTGGATACCCACACGTTCTTTCCATAAGGCGTGTTGGGATACTGGTTTTGGGCTTGATAATAGGCCGGCCCGCAACTGCACGACTTGGTGACCGTGTCTCGATCATACAGGTAGAGGCCGCCGACATAGGTCAGCTTTTTGCCCACCGGCGAAATGATGCGTAGCTCCTCTGACGTCTGCCCGCCGTTATACCAATTGTGCAGGTAGCTGTTGGTGTCGATGCCCGACCCCGATGGGCCAAAGAACTCCCGCGACATGAAACGGAAGGCGGTGATGGAGGTCAGGGTGAAGTCGCCTAGCGGGATGCTGGACGTCAGGCCCACACCGCCGGCTTGGGTATGGCGGAAGGCGTCGTCTTGTTCGACGATAACCGAGTTTGAAGCCGAGGGCGTGATGCCGGCCGCCAACGCCCCGTTACAGCCGGGGAGCGACTTGGTGCCGGTGTAGTTGATGAAGGTAGTGGTGGTCGCCGGGCCGCACTTGCCCCACGCCTGGGGAAAATTCGGCTTGTCGTAGGTCAGCCGCGCGTCCACATCGAGCAAGAAGGACATCTTGTCCGCCGGCTTGTAGAGGAACTTGGCGCGCACGCTCTTTTGCTCACGTCCGCCCTGTTTGAAGTTGAGCTGATTGTTGTAGTAGACGCCGTCGCGGTGCTGGAAGCCGGCCGTGAACCGGGCCGCCATCTGATCATTGATCGGAACATTGACCGTCGCGTCGTCCGCCGTGTCCCTGTGCTCGCCATAGCTGCCATGCGCCGTAGCGCTGTAATCGCCGATGAGCGGGTTCTTGGTCATGATCGAGATCACGCCCGCCGATGCGTTCTTGGCGAACTGGGTCCCCTGCGGACCGCGATACACTTCCACGTGGTCAAGGTCCGATATGTCTCCGCCGATGTCGTCGACGAAGCCTTGCAGAACCCCGTCCAGCACCATGCCCACAGACTGTTCGGTGCCGCCGTTCTGGCTGTTGGTGCCCGAACCGCGGATGTAGATGGCGTTGGCGCCCTGGATCGAGACTTGGATGCTGGGCGATAGGAACTGCAAGTCGCGTGGTTCTTTAAATCCGGAATTGAGGAACTCTTTAGAGGCCACGGCTGTCACCGCCAGCGGCGCGTCTTGCAGGCGCTGTGAGCGCAAAGTGCCCGTGACCACGATCTCGTCGATCTTGCCGGTTGGCGCCGGCGTGGCTTGAGCGACCTCGGCGGCCAGCACAGGCGCGCCCAAGGCCAATAGTCCAGCGGCCAGGACCATAGTCCCTAGCGCGCTGTTCGTCATGAGCCCCCTGGCCGAACGGGACAGCTTCATCGGATATACCCCTCCATTGGTCGCGGCAATGCGAGTGGCCGCGCAGACATTAGAGGGCCAACGGCGGCGATCCGTTTTAAGATATTGTTTGAAACTGCTGCGCTGCAGCATTCTTGTCACAGCCGTCCGACTTCAGTCGCTATAAAGCGACCAAAACAATCATGGCGTGTGCATAAGGTCTGAATTCGTAACGTCGACGCGAATGCCGGTCGCGCCCGGCCCAGATACTGCCATTTTATCGATCAGTAGTGACAACATTCTGTACGATTATCCCGGAGGGAGCCGGCGCCTCAGTTTCAACTATATGGACGCTGTCAGCTCGCCCCGCAGGCGGCTTGAGGATTAACCGCGTCGTACGGACATCGACGTCACCTGAGCCATACGCACCTTGGCGTTGGAATCCCGGGTGGAGGCGTTCACGCAATCGCGGTATTCAATATAGGGATTGTCCTTAGAGCACTGCAGCGCACGATGCTCGCTCGTCTGAGTGGA
The DNA here is from genome assembly GCA_964451265.1 of uncultured Caulobacteraceae bacterium. Taxonomy (GTDB): domain Bacteria; phylum Pseudomonadota; class Alphaproteobacteria; order Caulobacterales; family Caulobacteraceae; genus BOG-938. Next base: position 7,296 of record CAYVHP010000182.1, read on the forward strand.
CCGCTCGCCCACCGCGGCGGATGTAGCGCCCGAGGCCGTAGAGACGGCGGAGCCGACCGATTGTTGGGCCCACGCAGACCCCGCCCATAGCACCGCCGGGGCCAGCAGACTCAGTGCAAATTTGTTCATCGGATTTGAATCTTGATTGCCCAAGGCGCCGCGCCTCGGCTCCAGTGCAACCCATCGCGTTCCCCGCTGAAAGTCAGTGCGGCATTGGACGTATAAGGAACCGCCGATTGCCGATGTTTTGGGCGACGATATTCGCAGGCCTGCGAATTTTGCCCTGCGCCAGACCACACTGATGACCGGCTGCGTCGTTGAGGCAAAGCGCTGCGCGTCTTTGGCCGTTCCATTCGTCAGGGCGACCCAGGGCCCGATTCGAAAAATTGCCTATTTTCTGACAACCAACTGACTTTATTTGCAAATTTCAGACGCATCCTCAGTCACCCCGAGCTGTTCGCACATTTTATGGGCAGGCGCCGTGCTTAGTTAATTGGCATTTTTAGGCATTCGCATTTATGTTGCTTTGCAATATTAATATTCTATTGTTTTTATTCTTCGAAAAAATCCGTCTCTTCTGTTGCATTTTTCGATCCATGATCTATTTACTCGCAGCACAGCTCCTCAGGAGCAGACTCAAAGATCCAGGGACGAGACCATGACCAAAATTCTGTTCGCCGCAGCGGCCGCAGCCGCCATCTTGTCGGGCCAAGCGATGGCCGATGAAGTTCACACCGCCGTGGTGAAGACCACGGGCGTTGACTTCAACAACCGCACCCAAGCTGATCGCGTCTACGCGCGCATCGCCGCCACGGCGCGCGACGTTTGCACGATGAATTCCTCCAATCCCACGTTCGCTCGCCCCGAAGCCGCCTGTGTCGATCAGGCCATCGCCCAAGCCGTGCGCAATGTGAACCGCCCCCTGGTGACCGCCGCCTACGAGCGCAACGCGGTGGACGCAGTTACCACGCCCGTCCGCGCGCTCGCCGGCAACGACCAGTAAATCTGGCGATCTGCGCGCCGTTACGGCGCGGACAACAAAGCAGCGCCTCGGGGTTCACCCCGGGGCGTTTTTTTTGGAATAGCGGAGGGGGGCGGCTGTTAAACTTTGCTACTAAACTTTGCCACGGCGCGAATTGCCCAATCTCGGATTTGCTCAAGCGGCCTGGGCCCGCAGTGATCTGCTCCGTACGGGCTTGGGGTCGCAGTGCACAAAGGCGGGGTCATTAGATCAAGTGCGATTGAAGTTGAAGGCGATGTAAACGGCGGCCTGCGCAAACTGGATGCGACGGGCTGTTCCACAGGATTGGCGGAGACATGTCCTCGTTGGACTGCCCCCACCACCAGGCAGTCCCCCTGGACTCCAGGTGTTGGATTGCCCCCCCAGACCACCCCGACACTTCCGCCGGTTAGGCGTATCGGAGAGCATTGCTAAGCTCTCCTGGCCCCCGCACAAAAGCCGGACCCGCCACTTGCATCGTATTACGTTTTTTGCATTTAGTAATAAATGACAAGGGCGATTACCCGATGAACGATGCGTCCCCCAATTTAGCGCGCCTTAGCGTAAGCCTGCCGGCGGAACTGCTCTACCAACTCGATGCGATGGTCGAGGAGCGGGGCCTGCCGAGCCGCTCGCAGATGATCGCGGAACTCATCCGCCATGAATTGGCGGAGCACAGCGAAGGTCTGCAGGGGGCGGTGCTGGCCGGCACGATCACCCTGATCTACCGCGCCGAACGCGGCCGCGTCCGGCATGCCCTGGCCCAGACCCAGATTAAATTCCTAAAGGAGGTCATTTCCTCCCAGCACGTATTTCTTGAGGACGATCAGAATCTGGAGGTGTTGCTGGTCCAGGGGCCTCCCGAACGACTCAACGCGCTGTGCGATCAAATGCGCAAGATTCGCGGGGTGCGGCAGATTACGCTGGTAACGACCCGCGCGCTGTTGCCGCCGCTGCACGCTCATGCCGGGGGCGACGATTTCCACGGTCCGGACGCTTAGCATGACGCCATCGAACACGGCCGATCCCGCCGGCGCGCGGGCTCACGCTCGGGCCATGGCCGGAACGCAAGTCGAGAGCATGCCCACCGTGCCCGCCACGGAGGCGTCGGACCGCCCCGCCGGGGTCGCGGCGGAGACGATGCTTTGGGCCGAAACCATCGCTCCGGGCGGTTATGCCGCCAAACAATTGGATCGAGGCGCACGCTTGCGCCTCGTCGATCTGCAGGGCGACGCCTGCGTCTCGATGCTCGTGTTCAATGCACATCGGCCGGTCGAACGCCTCAATGTCGCCGATACGCTCAAGGTCCAGTGGAAGGCCTACATCGGCCAGGGGAGCCTGCTCCTGTCGGACATGGGCAAGGTGCTGATGAGAGTGATCGAGGATGACGCCGGGTTGCATGACGCCTTCTGCGGCGCCTCCAACACCGCCTCTAACACAGCCAAGTATGGCGACGGGGACAACTGGGGAGCGCACCCCAACGCCCGTGATCGTTTCCTGCTGGCCGCCTCCAAGTTCGGACTTGGCCGCAGGGACGTCCATCCCTGCATCAACTGGTTCAAGGGTGTCGATATCGGGGCGGCCGGCGAGACGCGGTTCGAGCCCGGCGGGCGGGCGGGACAGTCGATCACCCTGCGCGCCGAGATGGATGTCATCCTGGTGCTGGCCAACTGCCCGCATGTGCTTGATCCCCGGTCCGAATACACGGTCACGCCTGCGCGCGTCCTGGCTTGGCGCGGGCCGCCGACGACCGCCGACGACCCGATCCGCAACGCCACCCCCGAAGCCCTGCGCGCCTTCCTGAACGTCGAAGAGGATCTACGCCGGTGACCGCGCCTCCCCCGCTGAACGGCGCCGTCTTACGCGACGAGGTGGTCCCTGCCCGCGCCCCCTGGACCGCTGCGGTTCGCCGGGGCCAGACGCTGCGCATCATCGATCTGGAAGGCAATCAGGCGGTCGACTTTCTGATGTACGCTCTGGAGGACGACGCCGAGCGCTACAGCGCCCAGGACACCATCGCCGCGCAACGCAACATATTCCTTCGGACCGGATCGGTGCTGCTGTCCAATGAGGGACGGCCAATGGCGGTCGTGACCGACACGTCGGTGCAATACCACGACACCATCGGCGGCGCCTGTTCTTGCGAGAGCAACACCCTGCGCTACGGCCACCATACAAAGTCGCAGCATGCGTGCGTTGAAAACTTTCTGCAGGCCAACGCCGGCTGGAGCCGCGGCAAGCGAGACATGGTGTCAAACATCAACTGGTTCATGAATGTGCCGGTGGAGTCCGACGGCTCGCTGGGCATCGTCGACGGCATCTCCGGCCCAGGGCTTTACGTAGATATCCGGGCCGAAATGGACATCGTGGCAGTGGTGTCCAACTGCCCGCAGATCAACAACCCCTGCAACGGCTTCAATCCCACGCCCGTGCGCATGATCATCGCCGGATGAAGGGAGGCGTTTGTTGTTTTCCAAGGTTCTAGTCGCCAACCGGGGCGCTATCGCGTGCCGCATCATACGGACTCTACGCCGGATGGGGGTCCGCTCGGTGGCCGTCTTTTCCGACGCCGACGCCGGATCACTGCATGTCCGCGAAGCGGATGAGGCGGTGCGGCTGGGTCCCGCCGCTCCCGCTCGGAGCTATCTCAACGTCTCGGCCATCCTGGCTGCCGCCAAGGCGACCGGGGCAGAGGCAATCCATCCCGGCTATGGCTTTCTGAGCGAGAACAGCGCCTTCGCCGAGGCTTGCGCCTTGGAGGGCGTCGCCTTCATCGGTCCGACGCCGGACACTATCCGCGCCTTCGGCCTCAAGCACGTCGCGCGAGACCTGGCGCAGACACTCGGCGTACCCTTGGCGCCGGGCACAGACCTGCTGGTCGACTCCGACGCCGCGCTGCAAGCCGCCGAACGGATCGGCTTTCCCGTGATCCTGAAGGCGACGGCTGGCGGCGGCGGGATCGGCATGCGCGTTTGCGAGGACTCCGCCGCCGTGGCCGAGGCGTTTGCCGGCGTGGCGCGCCTCGCGGGCGCCAACTTTTCCGATGCCGGGGTGTTTCTCGAGCGCTATGTCCGCCGGGCCCGGCACATTGAGGTGCAGGTGTTCGGGGGCGGCGCAGGTCGCGTCCTCTCGCTGGGCGAGCGGGACTGTTCATTACAGCGTCGCAATCAGAAGGTGATCGAGGAAACCCCGGCGCCGCACCTTCGACAAGCCACGCGGGCGGCGCTGATTGACGCCGCCGTCCGGCTGACGCGAGCCGTCGGCTATCGCTCCGCCGGAACCGTGGAGTTTCTCTATGATTGCGACCGCGACGATTTCTTCTTCCTAGAGGTCAACACCCGGTTGCAGGTGGAGCACGGAGTCACCGAACAGGTAACGGGGATCGATCTCGTTGAATGGATGGTCCGCGGCGCGGCGGGGGATTTCAGCTTCATGGACGGCGGGACGCCCAAACCGCGCGGCGTCTCGATCCAAGCCCGGCTTTACGCGGAGGATCCCGGACAGGACTACCGGCCAAGCTCGGGCGTGCTGACCGAAGTCCGTTTCCCGGCCGACGCCCGCGTCGACGCCTGGGTGGCCGACGGCGCTGAGGTCAGCGCCTACTATGACCCCCTCCTGGCCAAGCTAATCGTGACGGCGGCGGACCGAGCAGCCGCGGTGACCGCCCTTCAGACGGCTCTCGCCGAGACCCGGCTTGAGGGCCTGGAGACCAATGTGGCTTGGCTGCGCGAAGTGGCCGCCAGCGAAGCGTTCGTGACCGGCCAGGCATCCACCGGCTCCCTTTCCGAAATCCCATACGCCGCCCCCACCGTCCGCGTGCTAAGCGGCGGGCCGGCGACCACCGTGCAGGACTACCCGGGCCGGCTCGGCTACTGGGATGTGGGCGTGCCGCCGTCCGGGCCGATGGACGCCCTGGCGCTTCGCCTTGGCAACCGCCTGCTCGGTAATGACGAGGGCGCGGCGGGCCTCGAAATCACCGCCCAGGGCCCGACCCTTCTGTTCAACACCGACGCCCTGGTCTGTCTGGCCGGCGCCGAGATCGAGGCGAGCCTCGACGGGGCGCCGGCGCCGACCTACGCTCCGTTTGCGGTCGTCAGGGGGCAGACTCTGAAGCTCGGACGCATTTCAGGCGCCGGGCTGCGCACCTATCTTCTTTTTCGCGGCGGCATCGACGTTCCGAAATGCCTAGGCAGCCGCTCCTGCTTCACCCTGGGCGGGTTCGGCGGCCACGCAGGCCGCGCCCTGGCCGCTGGCGATGTGCTGCACCTGACGTCCCAGGCCGCCGGCGCCGCCGGCGCGGCCTTGGAGCCGGCGCTTCAGCCCACGATCAGCAAGGCCTGGACCCTGCGCGTCCTTTACGGCCCTCACGGCGCGCCCGACTTTTTCACGCCCGACGATATCGACATGATCCTCACTGCGAAGTGGCGGGTACACTACAACTCCAACCGCACCGGCGTGCGCCTAGTCGGCCCCAAACCGGCATGGGCGCGTCTGGACGGCGGCGAAGCCGGTCTGCATCCGTCCAATATTCACGACAACGCTTACGCCGTCGGGGCGGTGGATTTTACCGGCGACCTACCGATCATCCTGGGTCCGGACGGTCCCTCGCTGGGAGGGTTCGTCTGCCCTTTCGTGGTGATCCAGGCCGACCTGTGGAAGGTGGGCCAACTGTCGCCCGGCGACAGCGTGCGCTTCGAACCCGTCGATGACGACAGCGCCGCCCACTCCGAGCGCTTGCAGGACGCTCTCGTCGCCAAGCTGCTGCCTCCCGCCCCACTCTTGCAGTCGGTCGCCGCAGAGAGCCCGATTCTGGGGCATAGCGCGGCCGTGGGCTCGCGTCCGGAGGTCGTCTACCGCCGCCAGGGCGACCGGAACCTCTTGGTGGAATACGGCCCCATCGTTCTGGATATCGAACTGCGCCTGCGCGTCCACGCCCTGATGCTGGAGCTGCGGGGGATGAACCTGCCCGGCGTGATCGACATCACCCCTGGCATCCGCTCGTTGCAGATCCATTTCGACAGCCGAGTCCTGCCCCAGCGACGCTTGCTGCAAGTCCTGGCGGACGTGGAAGACCGCCTTGGCGGGCTGGATGACTTCGAAATTCCCTCGCGTCTCGTCCGCCTGCCCCTGTCTTGGAAAGACCCGGCGATTTACGAGACCATCGACAAGTACATGTCCGCGGTGCGCGACGACGCGCCTTGGTGCCCGGACAACATCGAATTCATCCGCCGCGTCAACGGCCTCGCGTCAGAGGAAGACGTGCGCCGTATCATTTTTGACGCGCGCTATCTGGTGCTGGGCCTTGGCGACGTCTACCTCGGCGCGCCGGTCGCCACGCCGATCGATCCGCGCCACCGGCTAGTGACCACCAAATACAATCCCGCCCGCACCTGGACGCCACCCAACGTCGTCGGCATCGGCGGCGCCTATATGTGCATCTACGGCATGGAAGGCCCCGGCGGATACCAGCTATTCGGGCGCACCATCCAGATGTGGAACACTTGGCGTCAGACACAGGCCTTCCAGGATGGCAAGCCCTGGCTGCTGCGCTTCTTCGATCAGGTGCAGTTCTTCCCCGTCTCGGCCGAAGAACTGACGGCGTGGCGGCGTGACTTCCCACTGGGGCGGCGCGAGATTGAGATCCGACCGGAAGTGTTCCGACTGGCGGACTATCGCCGGCTGCTGGCGCAGAACGCCGTCGGCATAACCGCCTTCCAGCAACAGCGCCAAGCCGCCTTCGACCGCGAACGCGCCGACTGGGAACGCAAAGGCGAGTTCGGCCGTGTCGAGGCGCTCACGTCCGCCCCCGCCGCCAACGGAGCCGATACGACGATCAAGGCGCCGGAAGGCTGCGAACTGGTCGAGGCGCCGCTCGACGGCAATGTGTGGAAAATTCTGGTCAAATCCGGCGACCGCGTGGAGCGCGGCGACATCGTCGCCATCATCGAAGCCATGAAGATGGAATGCGAAGTCTCCAGCCCCGAAGCGGGCGTCGTGCGGGACGTTTATGCCGTCGAGCGCCAGGATATCTCGGCGGGCGCCCCTTTGATCGCCCTGGAGTTGGCCAGATGACGACGCAGAACGCCCGAATGATCGCCGCCGACGTGCAGGCCGGACGGACAAGCGCCGAGACCGTCGCTCACACCGCCCTGGCGCGCATCGCCGCCTACGACCCTATCCAGCCGCAAACCTGGATTTCACGGCTGGAACCTGATCAGGTGCTGGCGCAGGCCATCGCCGTCGACCGGCGTGTGGCCACAGGCGAATGCCTCCCCCTTGCCGGCGTCCCATTCGCGGTCAAGGACAATATTGACGTGGCAGGCCTGCCCACCACCGCCGCTTGCCCCGCGTTCGCCTATGAGCCCGGCGCCTCGTCCGCCGTGGTCGCACGCCTGCAGGCCGCCGGAGCCGTCGTCGTCGGCAAGACCAATCTCGACCAGTTCGCCACCGGCCTTGTGGGCGTGCGCAGCCCCCACGGCGCGCCTGGATGCGTCTTCAACCGGGCCTACATCAGCGGTGGATCGAGCTCCGGCTCGGCGGTCGCCGTGGCGGCGGGTCTCGTACCGTTCGCGCTGGGCACCGACACCGCTGGGTCCGGACGCGTGCCGGCCGCCTTCAACGGCCTCGTAGGCTTCAAGCCGACCAAGGGACGCTGGAGCAGCCGGGGCCTCGTCCCCGCGTGCCGGTCGCTCGATTGCGTCACCGTATTGGCCGCCGACGCCGCCGACGCCGCCTTGGTTGACAGCGTCGCCGCCGGCTTCGACTCGGAGGACCCCTATTCCCGCCACGAACCCCCAGACGCGCCAGGCTTCCCCGCTCCATTCCGTTTCGGCGCGCCTCTGCCTGAACAGCGGAAATTCCTTGGCGATGCGCAGTCCGCGGCCCTGTTCGAGGGCGCGATCAAACGCCTGGCCGCGGCCGGGGGGACTCCGGTGGACATCGATATCTCGCCCCTGCTGGACGCGGCTCGCCTGCTCTACAGCGGCCCGTGGGTCGCCGAGCGGACGGCGGCAGTCGAGGGCCTGCTGCGCGCCAATCCGTCGGCGGTCCATCCGGTGGTGCGCGCCATCCTACAAGGCGGGTTCGGCGTCAGCGGCGTGGATGCATTCCGGGGCCTGTACGCCTTGCAGGGGCACATGCGCGCCGCCGAGGCGATCTGGCGGACAGTCGATGTGTTGCTGACCCCGACCGTCCCCACCATCTACCGCATCGCGGAGGTGCTGGCCGAGCCAGAGGCGCTCAACGGCAACCTTGGGCTCTACACCAACTTCGTGAACCTGCTCGACATGAGCGCGGTGGCGGTCCCGGCCGGCTGGAGGGACAACGCCACCGGCTTCGGCGTCACCTTGATCGGCCCGGCCTGGGCCGACCGGGCGCTGCTGGACCTGGCGGCCCGGTACGAAGCGGCCGGCCCCGCGCAGCAGGCGCCGCCGCCGGATGTCGGGCCGCGTCCCGAAGTCGTTCGGCTGGCGGTGGTAGGGGCGCACCTGCATGGCATGCCGCTGCATTGGCAATTGACCTCACGATTCGCCCGCCTCGCTGCGAGCACCACAACCGCGCCCGTCTACCGGCTCTATGCCCTGTCCGACAGCGTTCCGCCCAAGCCCGCCCTCGTCCACGTCGGTTCCGACGGGCGCTCCATCCAGGTCGAGGTCTATGAACTGCCCGTCGAGGGGTTCGGGAGCTTCGTCGACGAGGTTCCTGCGCCCCTCGCGGTCGGCTCGGTGACCCTGTCGAGCGGGGAAGTGGTCAAGGGCTTCGTCGCCGAGCCGCGGGCCTTGGCCGGAGCCCAGGACATTACCCACCTTGGCGGCTGGCGGGCCTATGTGGCCGACTGCTGAACTTGGAGTCGATTTGGCGTCGACAACGGATCATCATGCATTCTGACCCCGCCCGACGAGGCTCAAACGTGACCGAGGTCGTAAGGCTTTTCGTTCTGCTGTGCGGCTACGAGATCCTGCGCAAGTCGATCTCAACCCAGCGTGAAGGGGAGCGTTTCGTGATCAGCGCGCCAATCTGCGCCTATCTGCTGGATACCCGGCGCGGCTGGGTGCTGCTCGATGCGGGCTATGACCCCGATCACATCGGACGGATAACCGACCTGCAGGCCTTCTTCGACCGTGTCGGCTGCTATCCGCCTGTCGTGGGCGCTGAACACAGGCTGGAGGCCCAACTTGAGGCCATAGGCGTGCGGCCGGCCGATATTGGCCAGGTCGTCCTGAGCCACATGCACAACGATCACACCGGTTTCCTCAAACACCTGAAGGGCGCGGAGGTGTTCGTGCAAAGGCGCGAATGGAATTTCGCCGAAGGCCCGAACGTACCCGGTAGCTATGCCCGATCCGACTACCAAGATCTCGACGTGACTTGGCGACTGATGGACGGCGATTGGGCGTTGATGCCGGGTGTCAGCCTGATCGACACGCGAGGGCATACACACGGGCACCAGTCCGCCTTGATCGACCTGCCCGCCTCCGGTCGGCTGGTTCTGGCATTTGACGCGGGGGACCTGCAGGAGAATTTTGATCGAGAAATACTGCCCGGCGCCCTGGTCGACGAAGCAGCGGCGCGGACCTCACTTTTGCGGCTCAAGGCCCTGGCGAACGAACCCGGCTCGACCCTCGTCCTGTTCCACGACAGCGATGCGGTCCAGCGCATGCGCTTGGCGCCGGATTACTATGAATAGGCGTCAGCGCCCGCATTGGGCTCAAGCTTGCCTTCACCAGCGCAGCGATCCGATTCGGCCCTTATAAATGGCGTTATTCCAGCGCTCCGCGGTTGACTTGCATGACACGAGTTCCTCGTCTGTTTGATCTTGCATGGGAGCGCTAATGACCGACCGAAAATCGGGCGGCTGGCTCACGATCATCGTGATCTATCTGTTCACGATCCTGAGCATGGCGACTGTTGGCGTGGTGGCGTCCCTGACACAGGATGTTGCCCTGGTCCTGGCTGTACCCCAGGCGCGCGTCGGTTTGGCCATCGCCATGTTTTCAGCGCCCTCCGCCCTGTTAGCGGCCCTGAGCGGCGGGATCATCGACCGGTTTGGCGCGCGGCGCGTGATGATCTTTTCGGCCGTCAGCTGCGCGGCGGGGGATGCCGCCGCGCTCCTAGCGGGCTCTATCACCATATTCAATATCGCCTTGTTGCTGTCAGGCCTCGGGTTCATGGGCATCATCGTCGCGGCGCCGGCCCTGATCGTGAACACCATGCGGGGTGAGCGCCGGGTGAAAGCCATGTCGCTGTGGTCGACTTACGCCCCGACCGGCTTTGCCGCGGGATTGCTTTTGGCGGCGCCGTTCGCCGGCTCGCCCCTGTGGTTCATGCCGATGATTCTGCACGGCCTGCTCATGACCGCCCTGGCGGGGGTGGGCCTGCTCCTGCCGGCCGTAGAGCCATCGCCCCAATCGACCGCCTCGCTGAAGCGGCGGCTGACCGACTTCCTGGAGGTGTTTGGTCAGGCTCCGGTTCTTCGGCTTGGGATCGCCGTCGCCCTTCCCTCGGCGATCTCCTATGGCGTCAGCCTCGTGGCGCCGAGCTACCTGGCCCGGACTCATCACGTTCCGATCGGCGAGTCCTCGGCAACGGTCGCCATGGCCAAGGCAGTGGCCATGATCGCGTGTGGATTGGTCATGGGTCAGGTGCTGTCGCGGAAGGCCAGCCCGTTGATCCTATTCGCACTCCTGGCTGCGGTAGGTACGGCGGCCCAGTTCACCATCTTCTTTCCAGGCAGCGGCTTCGCCGTGGCCAGCGGCGGCCTGATCGTCTGGCTGTTCGCCTTCGGCGGCGCGTCCGCAGTAGGTATGGCGCTACTGCCAAGTGTGATAAAAGACCCGACCCGAAGTGGCGCGGCCTCGGGCGTCGTCGGGCAAATGACCTCCATCGCCGCCTTCCTGTCGCCCGCGATCTACTTTGGGATGAAAGTCTGGACCGGCTATGTGCTCGTCTGCGGCGCCGGCATGTTGATCAGTCTGCTGGCGCTTCCCGTCTGGTTCCGTCGCTCGACTATGCCTGCCTCGGTTCACACAACACCGGACCAGGTGTAGCGGCGCCAATCGGACAGGGCGATCGGCGCGCCCGCAATCTGTCCCGCGCAAACGACCGCGCCGAAGCGGGTATCACCGGCTTCCAGTGGCCTTAGTCTGTGGCACAGGGCGGTGAGCGCCTGCGTGGCCGGATGGCCGCGCTCGATGAGCAGGTCTCCGCCCTCGCTACGCCAGCGCGCCTGGGACACGGCTGAGGCCAGATCCATCCCGCCCTGTGTAAGCGCCGCGATGACCTGGGCCAGGGTCTGCACTTGGCCATCCGCCCCCGGCGTCGCCAATCCCAAGACAGCGTCGTCTAGGAACAGCATGGCGGGGGCCAGCGTATGCACCGGCCGCTTGCCGGGCGCGGGCGCATTGCCGCCGTCCGTGAAGCCGCCCGCCCGGTTGTTCAACACCATGCCGCACTCGGGCACGAACACGCCCGAGCCGAAGTCGTCAAACACGCTGACCAGGGAGGTCACGGTCTGGCCCGACGCGTCGCTCACCGCCACCCCCGCCGTATGCAGGTAGGCCCTAGGTCCGCCTCGGCCAAGCGGCCGTTCAAGGTCGATGGGCAGGTCCAGGGCCAATAGCGCCTCGCCCTCGGCCGAACGATCACGATAGGCGAAAGCCGCTTCCGTCAGTTCAACTAGGGCGTGGTCCAGGCGGTTGTCCGGCAAAGGGCCGAGGCGGTCCAGCGCGGTCAGCACCAGGGCCAGCAATATCCCTTGAGTGACGGGCGGCTGTACAGCCAGTCGAACGGACCCCCAACTGGCCATGATTGGACGGCTGATCGGCGTGCGATGGGCAGCCATATCCTCCAGCGTTAGCGCCCCGCCCAGCGCGGAAACCGCACGGACAATCGCCGCGCCTATCGCCCCGCCATAGAAGGCCATCGCGCCATCATCGCTGATCGCTTCCAGCGTTTGCGCAAGGGCCTCCTGTCGCCATTGCGCGCCAGCCTCCAACGCCAACAGGTCCCAGCATCCGGCCCCTCCGGCGTCAAGCCGGGCGCGCTGAGTCTGAACATTGATCGCCAGACGCTGCGAAATCGGGAATCCCGTCCGCGCCAAGCGGATGGCGGGCTGCAGGCAGCGGCTTAGAGGCCTCCTGCCCCAGCGCTCCGATAGGCAGGCCCAGCCATCGACAATACCGGGCGTGGTGATGCTGTTCGCGCCGTCGTCGGTAGCCCGCTCCATGTCCAAGGGCGCGGCGCCGGAAGCATTTATCGCCATGGGTTCCGCATCGCCCAACTGGTGGACGAGCGCGAACATGTCCCCGCCCAGACCGCAGGCGTCCGGCGCCACGACGCACAGAACCGCCTGGGCGGCGATGGCGGCGTCTACGGCCGACCCGCCGGCGAGCAACAGTTCCTGGCCTGCGGCCACCGCCAGGGGATGAGCCGCGGCGACGGCGCCGCCGACCCCTTGTAAGACGGGCCGTTGGGGAGAGGAATAGGGGTCCGCGATTAGGGGCATGTTCGGAGCGTCAAACCGCCGTGTAACCGCCGTCGACGACCAGGGTGGTCCCCGTGATATAGCGGGCCTCGCGCGAGGCAAGGAACAGGACCGGACCGGCCACTTCCTCGGGCAGCCCTTGTCGGCGAAGGGGAATGGATTGCTCCAGGGCCGCGAGTTGGCCGGCCGGATCAGGCTGGTAAGACCAGTACGGATCGTTGAAGGGCGTATCGATCCATCCGGGCAGTATGCAGTTCACCCGAACACCCGAGGGGCCCAGCTCATCGGCCAGACTGCGGGCGAGACCCAGCAACCCGGTCTTGGAGGCATGATAGGCTGGCATCCCCGCATGGCCACGCAAGGCGCCCGTAGAGGAGGTGAAGATAATGCTGGGATTGGCCGAGCGCGCCAGGAAAGGCGCCGCCGCACGCGCCAGCAGGAAGGGCGTCTGCAGGTTCAGCGCCATGGATTGGGACCAAAGCTCGATGGTCCAGTCGGCGAGGGGCGCGGCGGGCATGAGGGCGGCGGTCACATAGAGCGTGTCCAACGCGCCGAACTCGGCGACGGCCCGGTCCACCACGATCTGGGCGGACACAGGATCGATCAAGTCCTGCTCGAGCACCTTGATCGGGCCCGGCCCAGGCGCCGATGCGGCCTCCAGGGCCTCGGCCAGATTGCGGTCGGCCAGCAGTACGCAATCGCCCTGGGCGCTGAAGGCCCGGGTCACGGCCCTGCCTATGCCTCGCGCGCCTCCTGCCACGATCACAACGCCCATGACGCACTCTCCTTCAATTTGGGCCGGCGGCCCCCTCCGGCTCAGGCTTTGGACGTCAGCCTGATAGGCAGACTGGATAGCCCCCTCAGGCCCGGATTGAGTCGCAAGGCCGCCGGTCCGGCGGCTTCCAGCCCGTCCACCGCTTTGGCCAGGGCGGTGAAAAACACGTCGCCCTCCAGGCGAGCAAGCATCTGAGCCACACAACTGTGCACCCCGACGCCATAGCCCATCTGGCCCGGATTACGCCGACGAATGTCAAACCGGTCGGGCTCGTCCCATTGGGCGGGATCGCGTCCAGCCGAACCGATGAACACCATCACCTTGGCATGCTTGGCCAGCTGGACGCCTTGAAATTCCGCGGCGCGCAAAGTGGTGCGGATCAGGCTTTGGCTGGAGGAGTCAAACCGCGTCGCCTCCTCAAAGGCGGCGCGGGCCAGGCTCGGCTCGTCCCTCAGCAGGCGCCACTGATCGGGATGATCCAGAAGGCACTTCAGCGCCAGTCCAATGGAGTCGATTGTGGTGTCGACACCCGCCGAGAGCAGGGAGCGGACCAGCAGCGTGGCCTCTTCCTCGGTGAGGTCGCCGGTATCGGCGAAGGCATGGATAGCGGCGCCAAAGCCGTTCGGCGTCAGACTGTCTCGGCGACAGCGGGCCAGAATCCAGGCGCTGATGGCCTCGGCGTTCTGCATCAGCTCTTCGTACCAGGGGTTGGAAGGGCCAAAACCACCGAACACCATGGCGCCGTAGGTCAGCAGATTCTGGCGATCTTCCTTGGCCAGGCCGACGGCGTCCGCGAAAACCGTCAGGGGAAAGGGCTGAACAAGATCGGTGACGGCGTCCAGGGTTCCGCGTGATACGGCGGCGTCCACGAGTTGCTCGGCGTGAACTTCGAACCCTTTGCGCAAGGCCTGCAGCGCGGTTCGCGAGAACACATGATTGAGCACGCGGCGCGCGCGTTCGTGCTCGGGCGGGTCCACCTCGAGGATGATGCTAGGGCGCCGCCAGGGCGGATCGATAAAATAGTTGGCCAGTCCGCCGCCGCCCGCGTTGCTGAACAGGCCGTGGTCCAGCAACACGGACTTGACGGCCTCGTAGTGCGTGACCGCCCAGATGCCGTAGCGCTCCAGCCAGACGACCGGACCTAAGGCCCGCAATTGGGCATAGTGGCTATAAGGATCGGCGCGAAACTCCGGCGAGAAGGGATCAAGGTCGCTGGTTGGGCGCACCGTGCTCACGCCGGCCCCGATCGGCGCTCGACCCGAATCCGGTTGCGCGTGTCGAGGGTCGCTTCGAGGTCTAGGTCGGCCTGATCGCCTTGGAGCACCGCGCCATAGGCGGCCAGTGCGTGGGCCGGAGTGATTTTGCCGTCCAGCACGTCGGTTCTAAGACGCTCCGGATCTCGGTCCAGCGGATCGCCATAGCCTCCGCCGCCGGCCATGACGTGCCGGAAAACATCGCCGGCTCGCAAGGTGATGGCCTCGGTGGGCATGGTGGGCAGTTGGACCTCATTCGGGCCTGGATTGAGCAGATTGAGTGTCGGGGCGCCCTCCAGACCACCGAACAAGCCATGGGGTCGAAAACGGCGCTTGTCCGAACGGACCCCGAAATACACGTCGTCCGCCAGGCAACGATACTGTCGCACAATGCCCAGCCCCCCACGGAATGCGCCGGGTCCGCCGGTGTCGGGCGCGAAGCCATAGGCTTCGATGCGGATGGGATAGTCGGCCTCGATCATCTCAATGGGCACGTTGGACTGGTTGGAGGCCATGTGCGGCACCCCCTCCTGGCCGTCGTGTCTTGAGGTCGCGCCCCAGGTTCCCATCACGCATTCGGAAAAGACGAAGGGCTTGCCATCGACCCAACCGCCAAAGCTGGGCAGGGTCGAGCCCCCTGCCCCATCAGCAGCGACGCGGTCAGGCAAGGCTTGGGCCAAGGCGCCGAAGATGCAGTCCACGATACGGTAGCCGGTCACGCCGCGCGCGCCGCATGGCGCCGGACTGACGGCGCTGACCAGGGCGCCCGGCGGGGCGATGACCTCGATCAGCCGCGTGTAGCCGTGGCAGTTGGGCGCCTCGGTCGTCATGATCGAACGCAGGGCGGCATAGACGTTCGACTTGCAGAACGACAGGGGCGCATTGATGCCGCCCTTGACCTGGGGCGAGGTGCCCGTCCAATCGGTGATGATCCGCGCGCCATCCACGGTCAGTTTCAATTGCAGCACGATCGGCTCGGGCGCCTCGCCCAGGCCGTCGATATGGTCGGTGAATTCATAGACGCCGTCCGGGATTTCGCTGAAAGCGATCCGGGCCAGGGCCTCGGCATAGTCCTGCAGGGCATCGCCGTAGCGCGCAATGGTCTCGGCGCCGTGGCGCGCGACGAGGGCCTGCAAGCCGCGCTCCCCCGCACGGCAAGCGGCCATCTGGGCCTGTAGATCACCCAGGACCTGATCGGGGACGCGGACATTGGTGGCGATCACCGCCATCAAGGTCTCGTTCTCCACCCCCTGGTCGACGAGTTTCAGGAAAGGGAGCCTCAGGCCTTCCTGGTAGATTTCGACTGCTCCGATGGAATTGCTGCCGGGCACAAGACCGCCGACGTCCGCGTGGTGGGCGATGGTCGTGGCCCAACCGCACAGCAACGCGTCGTGAAACACCGGTTTGATAATGTAGATGTCCGGCAGGTGCTGACCGCTGGCCGCGTAAGGGTCGTTGGCGATGAACACGTCCCCAGGCGCTATTCGTCCCTTGTACTGGCCGATCAGGTGCTGCATCGCGTCGTAGAAGCTGCCCAGGTGCATGGGCGTTGTCAGGCCCTGGGCGATAGTCTGACCTCGGGCGTCGCAAAGGGCCGTCGAATAGTCCATGGAATCGCGGACGATAGCGGAGTGAGCCGTGCGCATGAGGATCAAGGCCATCTCGTCGGCGATGGCCTCAAAGCCGTTCTTGAACACCTCCAACAGGACGGGATCGAGATTGCCGCTCATCCGACTGCTCCAAGAGTCATGACGATGTTGCCGAACCCGTCCAGGGCGGCCAGCGCGTCCGGCGGCACCACCGTAGCGCCCTCCGCTTCCTCGATCACAAGCGGCCCGCGCCGGGGCTCGACCGACAGGCTTGCACGGTCGATCACCGGGGTTTCGACAAGACCGCCGTGTGGTCCGAAATAGACTTGGCGCGAGGTCGGTTGCACGGATGTCGCCGCTGACAGCTTCAAGCGCTTTCCCACCGCGGGAGCCACGGAGCCGATAGCCCTGAGTGTCACGAAGTGGACAGCCGAGCCCAGGGCGTGGCCATAGGTGCGCACGTGCTCCCGTTCGAAGCGCGCGCATAGCGCTTGCAGCTCAGCCTGACCGATCACGCCCCGCGTAAGCTCGATCGGCAGTTCGAAGGCCTGGCCGCCGTAGCGCAGATCGGCCTTCCAAGTCAGAACCGCAGGCTCAGCCCCGTCCAGTTCGGCCAGCACTTCAGCCTCCATCCGGGTGAATACTGCCTCCAGTTCCGCCGGATCGGTCGACAGGACGGGCTTGAGAAACGCCGCCGAGCGCGCGGCCTCGAAGTCGGCGTAGAGCAGGCCCACCGCGCTGAACACGCCCGCAGCCAGGGGCACCACCACCGTGCGCATGTCCAGCTCCCGGGCCAGGGCTGCAGCGTGCACCCCGCCGTTGCCGCCGAAGGCGAACAGCACGAACTCCCTGGGATCGCGGCCACGATAGATCGACACAGCCTTGACGGCCCGCATCATATTTGAGTTGGCGAGGCGATGGACGCCATAGGCGGCGTCGAGCACATCACAGCCCAGCGGGACCGCGATATGCTCCCTCAACGCCGCGTGCGCTTTCTCCGTGTTAATCGGCACGGCGCCGCCGGCCAGCGCCACCGGATTCAGATAGCCCAAAACCACATTAGCGTCGGTCACAGTTGGAGCGGACCCGCCTGCGTCATAGCAGGCAGGCCCCGGCGCTGCGCCCGCGCTCTTTGGGCCGACCTTGAGAGCCCCGGCGGGATCAATCCAAACAATGCTTCCGCCGCCCGCCCCGACCTCGGACACATCGATCACCGGCAGCTTCAAGGCGTAGCCCCCGCCTTTGGCTAGCCGGCTGCTCAGGGAAATCCCGCCGCCGACCTCATAGTCATCGGCGCTGACCACCTTGCCATCTTCAACCAAGGAGGCCTTGGCGGTGGTGCCGCCCATGTCGAAGGTGATCAGGTCGCGATAGCCTGCCGCCGAGGCCAGCTGGGCGGCGCCGATCACTCCAGCCGCTGGACCGCTTTCGACCACATGGGCAGGCTTGGCGATGACCCGCTCCACATCGATCACCCCGCCGCTCGACTGCATCATCAAAAGCCGGCCGACAACGCCCGCCTGGCTAAGGCGCGCCTGCAATGATCGCAGATAACGGGCCACGGGCGGGCCGATGTAAGCGTTGATCACCGTGGTGCTGCTCCGCTCATATTCGCGGATTTCCGGCAGAATTTCGCTCGACACCGAGATGAACCGATCCGGCAGGAGCCGACGCAGGATCTCCGCCGCCTGGGCCTCGTGCGAAGGATTGGCGTAAGAGTGCAGGAAGCAAAGCGCCACGGCCTCCACAGCGCTGGGGGCAATTTCAGACGCCAGGCGAGTGAGCGCCTCGACATCCAGCGGCGTGATCACTTCACCGCGAGGCCCCATCCGCTCGGTCACCTCAAATCGTAGGCGTCGTGGCGCCAGCGGCGGCGGCTTGACATAGAGCGGCTCGTACAGTCGCGGCACGCGGATGCGGCGTAGTTCCAGAACGTCCCGAAATCCGGCGGTGGTGATCAGCGCCGTGACCGCGCCCTTGCCTTCCAGCACCGCGTTGGTGGCCACGGTCGAGGCATGCAAGACCTCGCTGAAATCCCTGCCCTTAAGTCCCATGGCTGCGGCCGCCGCCGTCAGACCGTCCAGCACGGCCCGGGCATAGTCATCAGGTGTCGATGGGACCTTGCGCGTGACCAGTTCACCGGTCGGCGACAGGCACGCGACGTCCGTGAAGGTGCCGCCAATGTCTACGGCGACCCGGTATCGACCGACGTTTTCTGAACATTTAGACGGCGGCGGCGCGTGAGCGTCCATGGCTCAGTCGCACCTCAGCCGCTGCAGGGCGCGTTCGTCGACCTCGATGCCGAGGCCTGCGCCGTCCAGGGGCAGGATCGCGCCATCTTTCACCCGAAATGGCGCGGTGCAGAGGTCGTCGAGGTAATAGGCGCCGCCGACGCGTAGCGGATGGGTCCCGGCGGGAGCGCTGATGGGGATCACCGCCGCCAGGCTCACGCAGGGCGTAGCCAGGGCAAAGTGGACATTGGCGGCGTTGCCGACAGCCGACTCGATCGATCCGTTGATGTCACAGGCCATTAGCGAGGCTTCCGCCACCGCAGCGACCTTGCGTGCGCCGATAAAACCCCCGGCCTTAGCCAGATAGATCGACAAACAGTCCGCGCTTCGATCTGCCACTACCTCCAGTGCGTCATGGACGTCCCAGCAGGATTCGTCGGCTATGATCGGCAGGTCGGACGAGGCGGTGACCTCGGCCATGGCGCGCAGCCCCATGACGGGCTGCTCTACATAGTTCGCCCCCGCCTCAGCGAGCTGCGCGACAATTCGCATCCCCGTTTTGGCGTCGCGGTAGCCTTGATTGGCGTCCAGCCTGAGCAGGACATGGTCCCCCAGGTCCGCCCTCAGCCGTCCGATCAGCCTCACGTCGCGGACTGCGTCGACCCCGCCCTTGATCTGCAGGGCGCACAGCCCGTCGGCGACGGCCGCGGCCGCCTCGTCCACCGCCTGCGCGTCGTCCATCAGCCCAACCATATGGGCGACAGGAACGGCCTCGCGGCAGAGGCCGCCGAGCAGCTTGTAGAGCGGT
>CAYVHP010000183.1:0-9277 GCA_964451265.1 uncultured Caulobacteraceae bacterium
AACCCCAAAACGTGGCCGGCGACGACCCGGTCCTCGAAAGTCTGCATCCACACCTGTTCGGCCTCGGTCACCAGATAGCCGATGGTCAGGACCAGATCCTCGGCGATGGTCACGCCATGACCCACCCGTAGGGCGCCCAGGGTGTGGGCGGTGAAGGCGTCGTGCGGAACATGCGCCCGCAACAACACCGTTGAGGACACGCTCCAATCGACGTCGAAGGGGAAATCCTCCGGGCGCGGCTGGAGCCCGCTCGCCACGCTCCAGTCTTCGAAACCCTCGTTCATGCGCCTGCTTTCCGCCCCGCCGCCCGGTCCTTCATATGGCCTCATCGCCCCGTCGCGCAAAGGGCGCGGGCGCGAAACACCCGTTTTCGCCTAGCCGATGTGCAGAGCAAGCCAGACCGTGGGCGCGTTTGGCTGTGTCCACTCCACGCGATGAGCCTGTCCGGCGGGGATCAGCACATGATCGCCCGGGCCGAGTGTGAGGGTGGGTTGTCCCTCCAGCGTGAGCTTTGCGGCGCCCGTAAGCAACAGCACCCATTCCTCCTGAGGCTGGCTCAGCCATTCGCCCGGCGGCGTGGCTTGACCGTGCGACACGATGCGCTCCAGGCGGACGCCGGGCCGTTGCAGCAGGGCAAGGAACTGCTCCTCGTTCCTCGCGGCGGGCAAGTCGCTCAGCAGGTTTTCAGGGGTGGGCATTCTATGCGTGAACGGTCGGCGACTGGATGGATTGCACGGCCAGCCGCAGGCCCATCACCTTGAGGATGGCCGATAGGCTGCTGAAGGCCGGATTTCCGTCCGGCGACAGCGTTCGATAGAGCTGCGTTGGGTTCAGGTGGGCTTGCTCAGCCACCTTGGGAACGCCGCCAAACGCCTTGGCCATCTGGCGGAGGGCGATCATGAGTTCGCCTTGATCGCCTTCCTCAAGGATGCTGTTGAGCAGTTCGACAGCCAAGGCCGGATCCTCGCGATAGAGATCGGCCATGGCCTCATCGTGTGATCTGTCTTTCATCGCCAAATCTCCTAAGTCCCGTTCCTGCCTTGCCAGTCGCGCCAGTAGTCGCAGGCCTTAGTTATGTCCGAGTTCGGGGTGCGCTTGTCGCCCGGTGCATAGAAGCCGAATGATCGCCGCCCCTGCCCGCGCTGGCGCGCAGAAGGCCGTCCGGCCCGTCCTAAGGCCCATTTTTGGCCTGCTTTAGCCCAAAGGCCTTGACCAAGGCGTAGGTTACACTATTTAACTGACCTTATACTTATAGAATAAGGTCGCGCTGCATGTCAATTTCCGCCGCTCAGAGCCGCGCCGCCCGCGCCTTACTCGACTGGACTCAGGATCAGCTAGCCGAAAATGCCCAAGTCGCGCGGGCGACCGTTGCGGATTTTGAGCGCAACGCCCGAGTCCCGATGCGTCAAAATCTTGTGGCGATCATCGCGACGTTCGAGGCGGCAGGCGTGGAGTTCATTGCAGAAAACGGCGGCGGCGCGGGCGTTCGATTTCGCAAGGTTGAGTTGGAGTACAGCAACGCTGTGACGCCCGATGGGGGTGACGGAGTGTGCCTGTCTGTGAGGTATCGAGGGACTGACTATCGCGCGTTGATATCTCGCGAAGTCCTCGACGATTTGGACCGGACGAACTACCGCACCTTTTCCGACCGGGCGCTGTCGGTCCAAAATCACCTTCCGCTTTTGCTTAGGGCCATCGAAGAAAAGCTCGCGCGAGGCGAAGCCGGGCGGGCCAAGCGTTTGCTTATCGAGCACGCCGATTTGCCCGAAGGGGCTTTTTAGTGGCGCTTGCCTTTCAGCCCCGGCCGGCACAAGTCGTGATGTGCGATTTCGTAGGCTTCGTCGTGCCTGAGATGGTCAAGGTGCGGCCTGTTGTGGTGCTGGCCCGAAATCGAAAGAATCGCCAACTTGTGACCGTGGTCCCATTGTCCACGACGGCCCCCACGGCGCTTGAGGCCTATCACCACGAACTTTCGGTCAATCCCTTGCCCGGCAGGGCTGCGGTGACGTGCTGGGCGAAGTGCGACATGCTGGCGACCGTTTCGCTGGCCCGGTTAGATCGCTACAAGGTTTCCAAGAGGCAATATGTTGTTCCGGCCGTTGCCGATGCCGATTTCGAGGCTATCCGGCGAGCGGTTGTAAATGCGCTCGATCTGGCATATATACATAGCGTTCCCCTAGGGGACTTGTGAGACTACCCTTCGGGGTAGCCGAGGGCGGCGCCGGCGATGACAAGCCAGCCGCTCCCGTGAAAGGGGCCGGGAAACTGGCCCTTTGTCATTTCTAGGCCTATCCCCTCCGGTCAACGCCTCCAAAGTGGGGCTTCTCATTGTAACGGCTGCTCCTCGGAAATCGGGATATCCCACGATTGGCCATAGCGCACCATCCAGCCGCCATCCCGCCATTCCCCATCACTAAGCTCCTCGGGCGAGCGGAATGAAAAGCGCGGCCACTTATTCAAAAAGGCCGAGACCCGGTCATCCTACTCCGCCGGAACGTAGATCTCCCCTCCGCCCTGGCGGAACTTCTGCGCCATTTCGCCCAGGCCCGCATCCACGTCGTTTTGGGCGGCGGCGCTGGCGCGGATGTCCTGGCTGATCTTCATGGAGCAGAACTTGGGGCCGCACATGGAGCAGAAGTGCGCGGTCTTGTGCGCCTCCTTGGGCAGGCTCTCATCGTGGTAGTCACGGGCGGTTTCCGGATCGAAGCCCAGGTTAAACTGGTCCTCCCAACGGAACTCAAAGCGGGCGCGCGATAGGGCGTCGTCCCAGGCGCGGGCCGTCGGATGGCCCTTGGCCAGGTCGGCGGCGTGGGCGGCGATCTTATAGGCGATCACCCCTTGCTTGACGTCCTCGCGGTCGGGCAGGCCCAGGTGTTCTTTGGGCGTGACGTAGCAGAGCATGGCCGTGCCGAACCAGCCGATCATGGCCGCGCCGATGGCGCTGGTGATGTGGTCATAGCCCGGCGCCACGTCGGTGGTCAGCGGCCCCAGGGTGTAGAACGGCGCTTCGTGGCAGTGCTTGAGCTGCTCATCCATGTTGGCCTTGATCTTGTGCATGGGCACATGGCCGGGGCCTTCGATCATGGTCTGCACATTGTGCTTCCAGGCGAGGGTGGTCAGCTCGCCCAAGGTGCGCAGTTCGGCGAACTGAGCCTCGTCATTGGCGTCGGCGATGGAGCCGGGACGCAGGCCGTCGCCGAGCGAGAACGACACATCGTAGGCCCGCATGATCTCGCAGATGTCCTCGAAGTGGTCATAGAGGAAGTTCTCGCGGTGGTGGGCCAGGCACCACTTGGCCATGATCGAGCCGCCGCGCGAGACGATCCCGGTAACGCGTTTGGCCGTCAGCGGGATGAAGGGCAGTCGCACGCCGGCGTGGATGGTGAAATAGTCCACGCCCTGCTCGGCCTGTTCGATCAGGGTGTCGCGGAACACCTCCCAATTCAGGTCCTCGGCCACGCCGCCCACCTTCTCCCGGGCCTGATAGATCGGCACCGTGCCGATGGGGACCGGGCTGTTGCGGATGATCCAGTCGCGGATGTTGTGGATGTTGCGGCCGGTGGACAGGTCCATCACCGTGTCGCCGCCCCAGCGGGTGGCCCAGACCATCTTGTCCACTTCGTCGGCCACCGACGACAGCACGGCGGAGTTGCCGATGTTGGCGTTGATCTTGACCAGGAAGTTGCGGCCTATGGCCATGGGCTCCAGTTCGGTGTGATTGATGTTGGCCGGGATGATCGCCCGCCCGCGCGCCACTTCGCTGCGCACAAATTCCGGCGTCACGAAGTCGGGGATTTCCGCGCCGAAGCTCTCACCGTCGCGGATGGCCCCATCGTTTTCCTGGCGGCGTAGGTTCTCGCGAATGGCCACATATTCCATCTCCGGCGTGATGATTCCGCGGCGGGCATAGTCCATCTGGGTTACGCCCGCGCCGCCCTTGGCGCGGTAAACCCGGCGCGGGGCGGTGAACTGGGGCGCCAGGTGTTCGCCCTTGGCGAAGCCGTTGTCCTCGGGTTTCACATCGCGGGGGTTGGCCACGATCTCGACATCGCCGCGCGACACCACCCAGGGCTCGCGCGCCCGGTCCAGGCCCTTGTGGATGTCGGTCGTGACCGCCGGATCGGTATAGGGGCCGGAGGGGTCATAGATGGTGACCGGCGGCTCATGGGCCGAGGGATGCACCGCCACCTCGCGGAAAGGCACGCGGATGTCGGGCCACAGGACGCCGCTCTGATAGACCTTGCGCGAACCCGGCCGCTCGCCGGTGGCGACCTTGGACATCGGCGTCTGGATATTCACGGCGGACCCTTCTCAATATGGACGGATCACAGACGGCGAGAGGCGAAAAAGAGGCGCTGGCTGCGCCGGTTCCCATCCCTTCGCCGGCATGACCCGGATCAGGTTCAGCGGGTCGCCGCTCCAACAGCGCGGCCTCTCAGTCCCTGTGGCGGGACACCCCGGAGAACAACGCGCTCAACCTAAACCAAGGCCGTGGGGATGCAAGCGCAGCCGGGGCGCCGGCTAATGAAAATCCCGCGACTTCTGCAGCACGCGCACGTCGCGCGGATGACGGTGGCGGACAGCGGCGGGTCTTTCCCGTGGGTCGGGCGATGACTTGGGGCTATCGGCGGGCAGCAGGAACGATCCGGTCTTGAGCGGCGGTTGTGACAGCAAGCCCAGGTCGGCGGTGATGTCTTCCAGATGTTCGCCGATCAGGTGGGTGACGCCTTCGGCGTGCTGCACCTTGCCGCGCACCAGCATCAGGCGCGCGGCCATCACCACCGGCCGGTATTGCTGGAACAGCTTGGGCCACAGCACGACGTTAGCCACGCCGGTCTCGTCCTCCAGGGTGATGAAGGTGACATTGCCCTTGCCCGGCCGCTGGCGGACCAGAACCACTCCCGCCACGCAGGCGCACCGCCCGTCCTTCATCTGGCCGTAAGCTTGGGCGGTGACCGCGCCGCGCGCCTTCAGCCGTTCACGCAGGAATTCCACCGGATGGCCCTTGAGCGACAGGCGCGTGGTCTCGTAGTCGTTGACCACCTCTTGCGAGGGCTGGGGCTTGGGCAGTGTGAGGGGAGGGCGTCCGTCCGCCTCGTCCAGGCCGGCGGCGGCGAACAGCGGCGCGGGCGCGGCGCGCGGCAGGCCCTTGGCCGTCCACAGGCCTTCACGGCGGGTGAGCTTCAGCGCGCCCAGGGCGTCGGCCGCCGCCAGGGCGTCCAGCGCCGCAGCCGGCAGGGCGGCGCGGGTGCGCAGATCATCGAGGGAAGCGAAGGGGCGTTCGGCGCGGGCCTCAACCAGCTGCATCGCCCACCCCTCCTTGAATCCATCGATCTGGCGAAAGCCCAAGCGCATGGCCCTTCTCCCTCGAGGGGGTGAAAGTCGGTCGCCGAAGACGAGCGGCCGAACGGGTCGGGGATGAGGGTGTTTGCACTGAGATGTCCGGACGATCTCAAGAGGCGGGACCGCCTCTGGCGCTTTTCCGTCAACGACCTGCCCGCACCCCCATCCCTGCCCTTCCCCCCTCGAGGGGGAAGGGTTTTCCAACGTGCAATCCCAATCGCTCGCCCCCACGTCCGGAGCCCGCACCTCCACCCCATGCTCGCGGGCGTCGCGGACCAGTTGGGCGGGGGCGTAGAAGCCCATGGGCTGGCTGTTGAGCAGGGCGGCGCAGAATACCTCCGGATAGAAGCATTTGATCCAGGCGGAGACATAGACCAGCTGGGCGAAGGCCGCCGCGTGGCTTTCCGGAAAGCCGTATTCGCCAAAGCCCCGGATCTGCTCAAAGCATCTTTGGGCGAACTCAGGATCATAGCCGCGCCCGATCATGCGGCCGACCATCATCTCCTCATAGGTATGGATCGTGCCCATGTGGCGGAAGGTGGCCATGGCGCGCCTCAGGCCGTTGGCCTCATCGCCGCTGAATTCCGCCGCCACCATGGCGATGCGCATGGCCTGCTCCTGGAACAGGGGCGTGCCCAGGGTCTTGCGCAGCACCTTTTTCAACTCGTCGGGCGGGTATTTCGGGCCGGGGGCCGGAAAGTCGATCTCAAAGACGCCGCCGTTCGCTTCGATCTCGCGCTTCTCTTTTCGGGATTTCAGATAGGGATGAACCATGCCGCCCCGGATCGGGCCGGGGCGCACAATGGCCACCTCCACCACCAAATCGTAGAACTCGCGCGGTTGCAGGCGCGGCAGCATGGCCATCTGCGCCCGGCTCTCCACCTGGAACACCCCCACGGAGTCCGCCTGGCACAGCATGTCGTAGACGCGTGGGTCCTCCTTGGGCAGGGACGCCAGGGTCAGGGGACGGCCATCCCAATGATCCGGATAGGCCTGGTGGATCAGGGCGAAGCTCTTGCTGATGGCGGTCAGCATGCCCAGCGCCAGCACGTCCACCTTCATGATGCCCAGGGCGTCGATGTCGTCCTTGTCCCATTCGATGAAGGTGCGGTCGGGCATGGCGGCGTTGCCCACCGGCACGGTTTCCACCAGGGGCGCCTGGGTCAGGACGAAGCCGCCCACGTGCTGGGACAGGTGGCGCGGAAACCCGATCAGTTCCTGGGTCAGCTCTAAGGCCAGTTTCAGGCGCGGCGCCTCCCCGTCCAAGCCCGCGCGTTTGACATGGTCCTCCTTCAACCCCTCGCCCCAGGAGCCCCACACCGTGCCGGCCAGGGCGGCGGTGACGTCCTCGGTCAGGCCCAGGGCCTTACCCACGTCGCGGATGGCCGAGCGCGGGCGGTAGCAGATCTGGGTGGCGCAGATGGCGGCGCGGTGGCGGCCGTAGCGGCGGTAGATGTACTGGATCACCGCCTCGCGCCGCTCATGCTCAAAGTCCACGTCGATGTCCGGCGGCTCGCTGCGTTCCTCGGAGATGAACCGTTCGAACAGAACGTCCTGCTTGGTCGGATCCACCGAGGTGATCCCCAGGGCGTAGCAGACCACCGAATTGGCCGCCGAGCCGCGCCCCTGGCACAGGATGCCCTGGCCCCGCGCCCAGCGGACGATGTCGTGCACCGTCAGGAAATAGGGCTCGTATTTCAGCTTGCGGATAACCCGCAGCTCCTTGCACAGGGTCTTGCGGATGTCTGTGGGCGCCCCGTCCGGATAGGCCCTGCGCAGGCCTGCGAAGGACAGACGGCGTAGATGCTGGGTCGCGGTCTTGCCGGGCGGAATCGGTTCGTCCGGATACTGATATTTCAGATCGTCCAGCCGAAAGGGGCAGGCCTGGACCACCTCCATCGTCCGCTCCACCGCGTCCTCGTGGCCGCGAAACAGGCGCAGCATGTCCGCAGCATTTTTGATGTGTCGCTCGGCGTTGGCCTGCAGTTTCAGTCCCGCTTCATCGATGGTCACCCCATGGCGAATGCAGGTCAGCACGTCCTGCAGGCGTCGCCGCTCGTACTGGTGATAGAGCACCCCGTTGCTGGCCAGCATGGGCGCGTCCTCCCGCCGGGCCATGGCCGCCAGGGCGTTCAGCCGCGCCCGGTCATCACCCCGGTAAAGCGGCGAGACCAGAAGGTAGAGCTTGTCCGGCCAAGCCGCGCGCCAGGCTCTGAGCCGCGCCTCGAACGCGGGGTCGATGACGGTCGGCGCGGGAACCAGTCCGACCAGACCCTCGCCGAGCGCGCAGGCCTGTTCGAAGGAGAGGCGGCATTGGTTCTTAGGGATGGGCTTCCAATCGCTCTGGCCCTCTTCGCTGGGAAGGCTGGCCGTATCGGCGTCCACCTCCGCCTTCCCAATGGACAGGATGCGGCACAGCCGCCCATAGGCCGCCCGGTTGCGGGGATAGACGATCAGCTCGGTTTGATCCGTGAATTGCAGCCGGGCGCCGGTGAGCACGTCCAGCGTCTCCGCCTTGCCCGCCTGCCAGGCCCGCACGATCCCCGCCAGACTGTTGCGGTCCGCCACCCCCACGGCGGCCAGCCCCAGCCGCTTGGCCTCAAACGCCAGCTCCCGCGGATAGGATGCACCTTCAAGGAAGCTGTAGTGGGTGAGGCAGTCGAGTTCCGCGAAGGAAGTCATGCTCCTCTCCCCCGCCTCGCTGGAGTTTCAGAATTAGGCGCTCCCTCCCCCTCGATGGGGGAGGGGCAGGGGAGGGGGTGTGGGCAGTCAGTTTGATGGTTTGGCGCAAGAGGCGGCGTCGCCTCTAATGCTTTTCCTGAATCCCCAGCGTGTCCACCCCCATCCCTGCCCTTCCCCCATCGAGGGGGAAGGGTGTTCAAAATCATTTGGACCACGCCATCTGGATCATTGAGCGCCTGCTCATTGCGAAAGCGGAGGATTTGATATCCCTGAGAGCGCAGCCACGCGTCGCGAACGGCATCGTGCAATTGCGCTTCCGGTAGGTCGTGACGCCCGCCGTCCACTTCGATCACTAGGCTCGCCGAATGGATCGCGAAGTCGATGATGTACCGGCCGATGGGTGCTTGGCGTCGGACGGGCAGGTCAAGCTTTCTGAGCGCCGCCCAAAGCTTCCTTTCAGGCACGGTCATCTCGCGCCGAAGCCGCCTACCACGTTTGACCGCTCCTGAAGCGTGACGTGTGCGATCAAAAATCCCCCTCACGCCCACACCCCATGCATCCGCCAGACCGGCGCCGCATCGGCGTCTTCGCGGCCATAGAGCCCCTCGCGG
The DNA here is from genome assembly GCA_964451265.1 of uncultured Caulobacteraceae bacterium. GTDB lineage: Bacteria > Pseudomonadota > Alphaproteobacteria > Caulobacterales > Caulobacteraceae > BOG-938. Next base: position 8,637 of record CAYVHP010000183.1, read on the forward strand.
TAGAGCCAGAAGCGGCGGTCGGCGTCGTCTTCCACGGCGTAGTAGTCGCGGGTGCGGGCGGGGCCGTGGGCCGCACTCCGCCACCATTCTGCGCTGAGGCGTTCGGGCCCCTCGGCCTTGACCACCCGGTGGGCGGCGCGGCGCCAGACGAAGCGCGAGGGCGCCGCGTCTGGAAGTTCGGCGATGGCGTCCACCGGTTCGGGCGGCTCCAGCAGCAGCAGCGGACGCGGACGGCCGGGGCCGGGCGCAGAGGGGTCGGGCGCGACAGGTCCGGCGCGCAGCCAGCGCTCGCTGCGTTCAGGCAGGTGACTTTGGAAGGGCGCGGGTCGGCGAACGGCGTCCTCGCCCAGCTTGGCCTTGAGCCGGTCGATCAGCCCGGCCAGGGCTTCGGTTCCGTCCGCGCGCGGTCCCGCCTGATCGCCCGAGGGCAAGGCGTCCTGGCGGGCGCTGAGGGGCTCGGCGGCCAGGGTGCTCAGCATCAGGGCGTCGGCGCCGAAACCCAGGTCCAGCCGCTCCAGCCCCTTCTCCTTGAGAAGACGCATCAGGTGCGCGGGGTCTCGGCAAGGCGCGCTCAGTCCGGCTGTGAGCCTGACCCGCCGGCCATCGGTGCGAAAGGCGTCCAGCGCCAGCATCCGGGCGCC
>CAYVHP010000184.1:0-17728 GCA_964451265.1 uncultured Caulobacteraceae bacterium
GACGGTCATCGCCTTGGGGCGGACCCTCAGCAGCGCGCCCTCGCGCACCGCCGCCTCGACCTGCTCGGACGTCGGGCTGGGCCCTTTGTCGGCCAGGGCGTGCTTGAGATAGATCAGCATCACGACGCCAAACTCGGCCGAGACGCCGGCAAGCGCGATGAAGCCCACGGCAGTGGCCACTGACTGGTGGTAGCCGAGCAGGTAGAGCGCCCAGATCCCTCCCGTAAGGGCAAAGGGAAGGGTGGCCATGATCAGGGCCGCTTCGTCGAAGCGGCCGAAGGTCATGTAGAGCAGGACGAAGATGATCAGCAGGGTCGCCGGCACGACCAGCTTCAGCCGCTCGACCGCCCGCTGCAGGTACTCGAACTGGCCGGAGTAGGCGATCGAAACGCCGGGCGAGAGCTTCACGTCCTTGGCGACTGCCTTCTGCAGATCGCCGACGACCGAGGCCAGGTCGCGGTCCCGCACATCGACATAGACCCAGGTCGAGGGGCGACCATTCTCGGTCTTCAGCATCGGTGGGCCGTCGGCGATCTGCACGCTCGCCACCGTTCCGAGCGTGATCTGCTGGCCGGCCGGGGTCAGGATCGGCAGTTGGCGCACGCCTTCGAGGCTGTCGCGGATCTCGCGGGGATAGCGGACGCTGATCGGATAGCGGGCCAGGCCCTCGACCGTCTGGCCGATGGTCTCGCCGCCGATGGCGCCGGAGATGATGTCCTGCACGTCGGCGATGTTGAGCCCGTAGCGGGCCGCCGCCGCCCGATCGATCTTCACGTCCACATAGCGGCCCCCGGTCAGGCGCTCGGCGAGCGCGGAGGAGACCCCGGGCACGGCCTTGGCGACCGTCTCCACGTCATGAGCGATGCGGTCGATTTCGGCGAGGTCCTGGCCGGAGACCTTCACGCCGATCGGGCTCTTGATCCCCGTGGCCAGCATGTCGATCCGGTTGCGGATCGGCGGGACCCAGACGTTGGCGAGGCCGGGAACCTTCACCGTTCGGTCCAGCTCCGCGACCAGCTTCTCCGGCGTCATGCCCGGCCGCCACTGGTCGCGCGGCTTGAACTGGATCGTGGTCTCGAACATCTCCAGCGGCGCGGGATCGGTGGCGGTCTCGGCGCGGCCGGCCTTGCCGAACACCGTCTTCACCTCCGGCACGGTCTTGATCAGCCGGTCGGTCTGCTGCAGCAGCTCCCCGGCCTTCTGCACCGAGATGCCTGGCAAGGCCGATGGCATGTAGAGCAGGTCGCCCTCGTCCATCTGCGGCAGGAATTCGCCGCCAAGCCGGGTGAGCGGCCAGGCCGTGGTGGCGAAGGCGAAGAGCGCGATGAGGAGCGTGGTCCGGGGGCGGCGCATGACCCAGTCAAGCGCCGGCCGATAGCCGCGGGTCAGCCAGCGGTTGAGCGGATTGCGACCTTCGGGCGGGATGCGGCCGCGAATCAACCACCCCATCAGCACAGGAACCAGGGTGACCGACAGGATCGCCGCGCCGGCCATGGCGTAGCTCTTGGTGAAGGCCAGCGGCCCGAACAGCTTGCCCTCCTCCCCCTGGAGGGAGAACACCGGCACGAACGACAGGGTGATGATCACCAGGCTGAAGAAGAGGGCCGGGCCGACCTCCGACGCCGCGGTCGTGATCACCTGCCAGCGTGCGGCCCCTTGCAGGGGCTCGCCCGGGTGTTCCGCCTCCCACTGCTCGATCCGCTTGTGCGCGTTCTCGATCATGACGATGGCGCCATCGACCATGGCGCCGATGGCGATGGCGATGCCGCCCAGCGACATGATGTTGGCGTTCACACCCTGCAGCCGCATGACCAGCAGCGCGAAGAGCACGCCGAGCGGAAGCGTCAGGATCGCCACCAGCGCCGAGCGCAGGTGCCAGAGGAAGAGCGCACAAACTGCGGCGACGACGATGAATTCTTCGATCAGCTTTTCGCGGACGTTGCCGATCCCCCGGTCGATCAATTGCGAGCGGTCGTAGGTCGGCACGATCTCGACGCCGGCCGGCAGGCTCTTCTTCAGCTCGGCCAGCTTGGCCTTTACCGCCATAATCGTGGCGCGGGCGTTCTGTCCCGACCGCAGGATCACGACGCCGCCGGCGACCTCGCCCTGCCCGTTCAGCTCGGCCACGCCGCGCCGAATTTCAGGACCGATCTGAATCCTCGCCACCTGTCCCAGTTGGACCGGCGTTCCGCCGGCGGCCGTCTTGAGGGGGATGGCGCGGAATTCGTCCAGGGTCTTCAGGTACCCGCCGGCCCTGACCATGTACTCGGCCTCGCCCATTTCGAGCACGGAGCCGCCCGCCTCCTGGTTGGCGTGCTGAATGGCCTGGACCGCCTGCTCCTGGGTGACGCCGTAGGCGGCGAGTTTCACCGGGTCGAGGACGACCTGGTATTCCTTGACCATGCCGCCGATCGAGGCGACCTCCGCGACCCCGGGCAGGGGCTTGAGCTCGTAGCGCAGGAACCAGTCCTGCAGCGATCGGAGCTGCGACAAGTCGTGACCGCCGGTACGATCGACGAGGGCGTACTCGTAGACCCAGCCTACGCCGGTCGCGTCGGGGCCGAGCGCCGGTTTCGCGCTCGGCGGGAGCTGGCTCTGCACCTGGCTGAGGTATTCCAGCACCCGCGAGCGGGCCCAGTAGAGGTCGGTCCCGTCGGCGAAGATCACATAGACGAAGCTGTCGCCGAAGAAAGAATAGCCGCGCACCGTCTTCGCGCCCGGCACCGACAGCATGGTGGTCGCCAGGGGGTAGGTGACCTGGTTCTCGACGATCTGCGGCGCCTGGCCGGGATAGGTCGTGCGGATGATCACCTGGACGTCGGACAGATCGGGGAGGAAGTCGACGGGTGTCGACCGCAGCGCGGCGAGCCCTGCCACAATCAGGGCTATCGCGCCCAGGATGACAAAGATGCGGTGGCGGACCGAGGCGCGGATCAGGGCGGCGATCATCGGCCGCCCTCTGGCTGGATCTCGCGCACGACCGGACCGTCGGGCTTCTGCTCAAAGCCGAAGGCCGCGCGGTCGCCGACCTTCAGCCCCTTCGCCAAGCTCGGCGGGTCGAGCTTGAAGGTCATGGTCATGGCCGGCCAGCCGATCGCCGGCACGGGCTCATGGCTGAAGGTGATCTGGTCCCCCTTGAGCGCTTCGACGCGCCCGCGCGTCTCGTAGAGCGACGGCTGCGCCCTTGGCGCGCCGCCGGGCGGCGCTGTGGGCGTGGCCGAGGTCGGCCGGGCCTGCATGCCGGCCAGGCTTGCCTCCGAGTCGAGCAGGAACTGTCCGGAGGCGACGATCTTCTGGCCTTCGGCGAGGCCGGCCAGGATCTCGATCCGGTCGCCGGCTTCCCGGCCGACCTGGACCTCCTGTGGCTGGAAGCGCCCGCCGGACAGCGCGAGCATGACCAAGGCGCGTTTGCCGGTGCGGATCACCGCCTCGGAAGGGACGACCAGGGCCGGTCGCGCCGCGCCACCCAGATGGGCCGTTCCGTAGAGGCCCGGGTGCAGGCGGCCGGCCCGGTTCGGCAGCTCGATTCGCACCTGCACCGTGTGGCTCTCCGCCTGGGCGGCGGGTAGGATGGCGCTGACGCGGCCCGAGAACGCCTCTCCTGGGAAGGCGGCGAGTTCGACGCGGGCGGGCGCGCCGTCCCGCAGGTTGCCGGCCTCCGCCTCCGGCACGGCGGCCGTCAGCCAGACGGTCCCGAGGCCGGAGACCTGGGCCAGGGTCTGGCCCATGTTCACCGTCATGCCCTGGCGCACGTCCAAGGTCTGGATCACCCCGCCGATGGGGGTCGCGATCGTGACGACCGTCCTCGGCCGGCCGCTTTTGGCCACCGCGTCGATTAGAGGATCGGGCATGCCCAGCAGACGCAGACGCTGGCGGGCGGCGGTCTCGAGCGCCGCGTCGCCCGTCCTTCTGACGGCCAGGTACTCCGCCTGGGCGCCGCCCCAACTCGGGACCAGCAGGTCGGCGATCGGCGCGCCGGCGCGGACCACGTCGCCGGGCGCGCGCGCGTAAACCCGCTCCACGAAACCTGCCGCGCGCGCCTGGACGATGGCCATATCCCTCTGGTTGAACTCAAGAACGCCGGGCGCTGTGAGGTCGTCCGCGAAGGACGCCCGCTGGACCGTCGCGTAGCGCACACCGAGGCTCTGCAGGCGCGCCGGATCGATCTGCACGCCGCCCTCGGCCGGGGCTTCGCCGGCGTAGCGGGGGACCAGCTGCATGTCCATGAACGGCGACTTGCCCGGCTTGTCGAACCGCTGGGCCGGGACCATCGGGTCGTACCAGTAGAGGACCTTGCGGCCCAGCTGCGGGGCGGCAGCCGGCGCGGGGCTTGGCTTGCCGATATGGCCGAGGCCGTAGCCGGCGGCGCCGGCCAGGAGGGCGATGCCCGCGGCGGCCAGGGCCAAGCGTGTGCGGGAGGCGGAGATCGGGCTCATGGCTGGACGGGCTCATAGGTGAGGTCGATGCGGACGGTGTCGCGGACCACGTCCGCCTCGCGGTTCAGGGCGTCCACCTTGGCTTCCGCCAAGGCGATCGAGGCTTGCAGGACGTCGGATAGACTCGCGCTCCCGCCGGCATAGCTGGCGCGCTCCAGCTCCGCCTTCTTCTGGGCGAGGGGGACCAGCACGCCCTCCGCCCGGTGCAGGCGATCATGGTGCATGGTGTGGTCGGCCAGGTCCGTGTCGAGCTGGGCGGCGAGCGCGCGTCGCGTCGCCTCGCGTTCGCTGCGAACCCGGCCGGCGACATCCACCTTGGACGCGATGACCGGGTCCTGCCGCTTGCCGGCGAAGATCGGCAAGCTCACCGTCGCGCCGAGCGAGACCATGTCGCCCCACATCGGATCACGGTGCTGATACGCCAGCTCCCAGCTCCAGTCCGGCCGCTTGCCGGCCTTGGCGAAGGCCACGTCCGCCTCGGCCTGGCGGCTCATGGCGTCGTAGGCCCGCAACTGCGGGAGGCGGTCGAGGCCGGCGCGCAGCGCGATCGGATCGACGTCCAACGAGGGCGGCGACCCGGCGGCCTCGGGATCGGGATCGCCGGTCCAGCGCGCGAGTTCCGCCCGCGCCTTGGCGACTTCGGCGGCCAGATCCGCACGGCGGTCCCCCAGCGCGGCCAGCAGTTGATCCGCCTCCAGCGTCTGCGCCGGACGTGCGGCGCCGGCGGCGACCTGGGAGGGCGCAGTCTCCCGCAGCGGTTTGAGCGCCGCCTCCACCTGATCCAGCGCGGTAAGCCGTCGCTCGGCGTAGTAGAGGTCGACCCATGCGACGGCCGCGGAAAGACGGATGTTGCGCGCCTCGACCCGTTCGCTCGATTGGGCCGCACCGATGTCAGCTGTCGCACGGTCGCGCTCCGCGCGGCGCTTGGCGCCGTTCGGGACGTCCTGCATCACGCCCACGGTCGCCATGGTCATGCTGTCCGGTCCGAACCGCCCGGCCGGCGGCCCGGAGATCGGGAAGTTGTCGAGCCCGAGCCGCAGCTTCGGGTCGGGCAGCCGGCCGGCCGCGATGGCGGCGGACTGCGCGGCCCGGATGTCCAACGCCTTGGCCTGAAGGCTCGGCGCGGACTGGTCAGCGAGCTTCAGCGCCGCATCGTAGGTCAGGGGGGCGGCCTGGGCTGCGCTCGAGAGCAGCGCCAGGGCAGAGGTCAGCCAGAACGGCCGCATGGGAAACTCCCGTCATGATCGATCGAGCGGCCGGACGGAGTCCGGCCGTGGACGCGCGAAGGCGTTCCCGCAGGCCTCAGGCCCGCGGGCTCAGGCGATCGATCTGGGAGGTCGTTCGAGCCGACTGGGCTCGTGGGCTCTGAGAGAGGCCACAGCGGCCGGCTTCAGCACCACGTCGGCGGGCGGGGCCATCGGAGTCGCCATAACGACCGGCAGGGCGGCGACGATGCCGCACATCACCGCACACGCCTGCAAGCAACTCGTGGCGTCGTGCTTCGTCTGGCCCTGGTCCTTGCCCGGATCGCAGCACGGGTCCGCCTTGTGGCCGTCCGCCTGGCTCATGCCAGGCATGTCCGCCATCGCCGCGTCCGTCATCATCTGTCCGCCGTGATCCTGGCACGCCGCCTGAGCCGCCGCGGCGGCAGCCGGGCTGGCGAGCAGGCCAAATACGGCCAAGAGGACGAGGACGAGGCGCATCACGGTTCTTCTACATCGGTTTTCCGGCCGGCGCACGGGAGCTCATGACATGGCCGAGATGGGCTCTTGGGTTCCGAGCCAGGCCACCACGAACAGCACGGCGAAACCGATCAGCGTTTCGATCAGCACGCTCCTGCGGAGAGCGGGGAGCGTGGGGGCCGCCCCCACCTCCGTCCGCAGCGCTGCCCCGAGCGCGGGGGTGTGGCGGAACCGATTGGCCGCGGCGAGTGCGAGCATGGCCGCGAACATGATGAGCTTCAGGGACAGCAGTCGCCCGTAGCCCGTGGTCCAGAGCCCGGCGAGGTGATCCGGGCCGACCAGGAACCAGCTGTTGACCAAGCCGGTGACGATCAGCACCGCCACCAGGCCGGAGCCGATGCCGCCGAATCCATGCAGCGCCTTATGGAGCGCCTGCTCCGCGCCCGGCGCGCGGCCCACGCCGCGCAGCAGGCCGACGAACATGACGAGCGCTCCGATCCAGACAGCCGCGGCGAGCACGTGGAGGATATCGGCTCCGGCGTGCAGCAAGCCCTCGGGACCTGCCGTGGCGGCGCCGTGGCCCATCCATGCGATGGAGACGTTCACCACCAGGCCCAGCAGGACGCAGACCAGGAACAGGCCCCGACTGGGCCGCAGGGTCAGCGCGAACCCTAAGGCCAGAGCCGCCGCCGCGCTGCGGACCAGGGCGGCGGGGCCGAACTTCATGGTGGTGATCACCGCGCTCAGGGAGTCGGGCTTCAGACCCTCGCTCAGCGACCCGGCCAGGATCGAGGTCTGGGTCACCAGCCCGGCCAGGCTGGCCACGAGCACGGCGCCGGCTGAGGCTGCCAGGAGCTTGCGGGCCCATGGCAGGTCGGCGCCCGAGCCGACGCCTTGCCGAGGCAATGCATAGACGAGGAAGAGCGATGAGCCGAACAGGATCATCGCTCCCCCAAACTGCACCAGCCTCAGGACGATGAGCGCCGGCGACAGCACCGGCTACTTCACCGTGAAGGCGACTTTGCCCGTGGTCTTGTGGCCATCGTCGGCCGCCGCAGCCGTCCACGCGATGCTGTAGGCGCCGGGGGACAGCGGCGCCTGCGGCGTGCCGACGATGCTCTTGTGGTCCTTGGAGACCGCCGTCTTCACCTTGACCGCCATGTTCTTCATGGACGGCATGGTCAGCGCGAACTTGGAAAACGCGGGCGCGAGTTCCTCGTCGAAGGTCAGGGTGATGGTCTTGGGTGCGGCCACCGTGGCCTTGGCCGGCGGGTCGGACTTCACCAGGCTGGCATGCGCGGAGGCTCCGCTGGCGGTGGCGGCAAGGGCAAGCGCCGCGATGGCGGCGACGGCGGTGTGACGGATCATGGGTTTCCTCCAGAACGGGTCTCAAGGAGGCTACGCGCCGGCTCTGCGTCACCCCTCACGCCCAGCTTGGCTGTGCTGCAGTCCGGTGATTTGTGCAGGCGTCTTTTTCTAAGGGGCGACCCGGCGCTGACGCGTAACCCGGGTGGTCGCCGCGATGAAAGCGGCGAGGCTCGCCTCGGGACGTGTTCATGGCTGACTTCGATCGCCGCCGGCTGCTCCGCGCCGGCGCCCTCCTGGGCGGGGGCGCCCTGGCTCAAGGCCTGTTGCCAGGCTGGGCGCAGAGCGCGACGCCGGGCCTGCCGGGCGATCTAGCGAGCGTGTCGGGCGACGAGATCCGGCTGGTGCTGGACCGCGCGAGCTGGCCCGTAAACGGCCGCGCCGGCAACGCTATCACCATCAATGGCACCTTGCCTGGCCCGGTCCTCAGGTTGCGCGAGGGTCAGACCGTACGGCTCATGGTCGACAACCGGATGGACGAGGACGCCTCGATCCACTGGCACGGCATGCTGGTGCCGTTCCAGATGGACGGTGTGCCCGGCGTGACCTTCCCCGGGATTCCGGCGCGGTCGAACTTCACCTACCAGTTCCAGGTCAAGCAGAACGGCACCTACTGGTACCACAGCCATACCGCGTTCCAGGAGCAAGAGGGCCTCTATGGCCCGATCGTGATCACCCCCAGGGACGCCGACCCGGTCCAGTTCGACCGGGAGCACGTGGTGGTGCTCTCGGACTACAGCTTCCTGCCGGCGCGCCGGATTCTAGAGAAGCTGAAGCAGGAGGGCGGCGTCTTCAACTACCAGCGCCAGACGATCGCGGGACTCCTGGCTGGCAAGGACCAGACGCTGGCCGAGCGCGTGCAGTGGGCCAAGATGCTGATGGACCCGACCGACATCTCCGATGTGACGGGCGCGGCGTACACCTTCCTGATCAACGGCCACGGGCCGAAGGACAACTGGACCGGTCTGTTCAAGCCCGGGGAGCGCGTGCGCCTGCGCTTCATCAACTCCGGCGCCCAGACGGTGTTCGACGTCCGCCTCCCGGGCCTGAAGATGACGGTCGTGGCCGCCGACGGGCAGAACGTGCAGCCGGTGGAGGTCGATGAATTCCAGATCGGCAATGCCGAGACCTATGACGTCATCGTCCAGCCCACCGAAGACCGCGCCTACACCCTGGTGGCGGAGGCGGTGGACCGCTCCGGCATCGGTCGGGCGACGCTCGCGCCGCGCCCCGGCATGACCGCACCGGTCCCGCCGCTGCGGAGCCGCCCGCTCGACACCATGAAGGACATGGGCATGGACATGTCCAAGATGCACATGGGCGGCGGCATGGCCGGCATGCCGATGTCCGGAGCCGGAATGCCCGGCATGGACCACGCCGCCATGGGTCACGGTTCCGGGGGGGCAGCCATGGACATGTCCGCCGCCCCCGCGCCCGGCATGACGTCGCCCAAGCCGCGCGGCTCCGACGCCATGGGGTCGATGAAGGGCATGCAGATGTCCATGCGCGATCCCGCCAACGCACCGCAGGTCAAGCTCGGGCCGGGCGTGCAGATGATCGCACCCCTGCCGCAGGATCGCACCGGCGAGCCCGGCCAGGGCCTGGAGAGCGTCGGCCATCGCGTGCTGACCTATCGCGACCTGATGGCGCTCGAGCCCACGCCCAATGCAACGCCGCCGACCCGCGCCCTGGAGATCCGGCTCACCGGCAACATGGAGCGGTTCATGTGGGGCTTCGACGGGCGCAAATTCAGCGATGGGCCCGATCCCTACACGTTCCGCGCCGGCGAGCGGGTACGGGTGACCCTGGTCAACGACACCATGATGACCCACCCGATTCACCTGCACGGGCACTTCTTCGAGGTGGTGCAGGGGGCGTCACCCGAGCGGCGTCCGCGCAAGCACACCGTCAATGTGCTGCCGGGCGGCAAGGTGAGCTGGAATTTCACGGCCGAGGAAGGCGACTGGGCCTTCCACTGCCACATGCTCTACCACATGGAAGCCGGCATGATGCAGGTGTTCGCCGTCCGCCGTGGCGACGGGGGCGCCGCATGAGGCCGCTCGCGCTTTCCGCCGTCCTGCCGCTCATATGGGCCGCACCGGCCGCCGCCCAGTCGATGCAAAACATGCCCGGGATGAACATGCCCGGGATGTCCCATGCGGCCCCCGCCGCCAAGCTGAAGAAGAAAGCTCTCGCGCCAGCCGCAGCGCACGACGAGCACGGCGCTGCGGCGGCGGCTGCGCAGCCTGCCTCGCCGCCTCTCGCGGGCGGGCCGGCCATGCCCGGGATGGACATGTCCAGTCACGCCGGACACGTCATGGCGCCAGCGCTCCCGCCCGGCGGTGAAGGCGCCACAGCGCCCGCGGCCGCTCCGGCGCAAGGCCCCGGCATGGCGGGGATGGCGATGCCCGCGCCCGCCGAGCCTGCGATCCCTGACACCCCGCCCCCGGCGGCGGCCAAGGACCATCTCGCGGACCGCTACTATGATCCGGCGGCGATGGCCGCCTCGCGGCACATGATGCGGATGGAGATGGGTGGGACGTCCTTTTCCAAGGTCATGATCAACCTGGGCGAATACCAGACCGGGGCCAAAGGCGACGGCTACCGGTGGGATGGCCAGGCCTGGTTCGGCGGCGACCTCAATCGCTTCGTGCTCCGCTCCGAGGGCGAAGGCAGCGTCAAGGACGGGCTCGATAGCGGTGAGGTCCAGGCGCTCTACTCCCGCGCCGTCGGCCGCTACGCCGATCTTCAGACTGGCGTGCGCCAGGACTTCGCGCCGGTGGGGCGCACTTACCTCACCATCGGCGCGCAGAGCCTCTTCCCGTTCTGGTTCGACCTCGAAGGCGCGCTCTTCCTGTCCACCAAGGGCGAGCTGCTGGCGCGCGCCGAAGGAACCTACGATTTCCGCCTGACCCAACGGCTGGTGCTCCAGCCCCGGGCGGAGCTCAACTTCGCCGCCCAGGACACGCGTGAGACCCGCACCGGATCGGGCTTGTCGAACGCCGAGCTCGGCCTTCGCCTGCGCTACGAAATCCGCCGCGAGTTCGCCCCGTACATCGGCGTTTCCTACGATCGGCGGCTCGGCCGCACCGCCGACTACGTGCGCGCCGCGGGCGAGGACCCGAAATCGACGACGTTCGTCGTGGGCATCAGGACCTGGTTTTAAGCGGGCGAAGGCGCCTGGACGGGCCTCGGGCGTTCACAGTGGACGGACGAAGTTGCGATGATGGGAGGATGAGATGAGTTACGGCCGCTTCGCCGCCATGATCGCGACCTCGACCGTCGTGATGTTCGGCCTGATGTACCTGAACACCTATGCGCTCGAACATGTGCGGTTCAGCGAAACGCGCGTCTACATGGCCATTCTCATGGGCGCAGCCATGGCGGTCATCATGCTGCTCTTCATGATGAAGATGTACGACAACAAGCGCCTGAACCTGGCCATCTTGGCCGGCAGCGTCGTCGTGTTCGCCCTGTCGCTTTGGCTGGTCCGCAGTCAGGAGACCATCGGGGACGTGGCCTACATGAAGGCGATGATCCCCCACCACTCGATCGCCATCATGACCAGCGAGCGGGCGCACATCAAAGACCCGGACGTCCGCAAGCTGGCCGACGGCATCATCGATGCGCAGATCCGCGAGATCGCGCAGATGAACCAGTACATCGCCCGCCTCGAGGCCCACCCGACGCCGGCCAACGCCCCCGACCTGCCATCCTACCGTGACCGGCAGGTCCCCCCGCCGCCGCCCGAGACGGATCAGAGCACCGGAATCAACACCCTCAAGCGCATCAACTGACCCCTCGGGCCCTGGCGATGCCGGATGGCTTCCTCTCTCTAAGCGGTTCCTGAGCCGCGCTCCGCGCCAGCCAAGGCTTCAATCACCCGGCACTGAGCCGCTGTTGTCCGGCAGCCAGGGTCGACCATGCGCTTCAGCTCGGCGCGCAAGGCCGTGAGCTGTGCGATCTTCGCCTCAACGGTGGCTAGCTGTTCCTGCGCCAGCGCATTTGCGTCCTCGCACGAGCGGTCCGGCGTTTCGGCCAGCTCGATGAGCGTGCGGATCGCCTCGACGGGAAAGCCGAGCTGGCGGGCGTGCTTGATGAAGGCCAGCCGCCGGATGGCGTCAGGCCGATAGACGCGCCTGTCGCTGAGGGTGCGTTCGGGATCCGGCAGAAGCCCGATCTGCTCGTAGAAGCGGATGGTCGGGACCTTCACGTCCGTGGCGCGCGCCAGCTGTCCGATGGAGAGCGATGTCATGATCTCAACATAGCACTTGATCCTCTAGTCGCTAGAGGATGCAAGGAGCCGGCTTGGCACTTAGACGCCCGCGGTGTCCGCGGACGGGGAGACGCCTGCGCTTTGATGAAGCCGCTTGCCATACTGTTGCGCTGGAGCGCCCTGGGCGCCGCCTTGGCGGCCGTTCCGGCGTGGGCCGATCCGGCGCCGAGTTTCCCTGAGTTGCTGGCTCGTGCGGAATCGACGCCAACCGGCGCGCAGGCCGCCGCCGAGCTGGCCGCCGCCAAGGCGCGACGCAGCCAAGCCGGCGTCTGGGCAAATCCCGAAGTCGATTTCACGGTGGAAGGCGCCGGAGCCGCTCGGGGCGGCCGAGACCCGACCGAGACTACGGCCGCCGTCAGCCAGGTTTTCGAACTCGGCGGCAAGCGGGCGGCTCGCGTCGGCGTCGCCCAAGGCGAGCTGAACGCCGCGCAGGCCCGCTTCACCCTCTCCCATACTGACTTCGCGGCCCGTCTAGCCGTTGCCTACGCCGAAGCCGAGGCCGCGCAACGGCGGCAGGAGGTGGCCCGCGACGCGCTGGAGGCCGCCGAAACGGATGCCCGGGCCGCCCGCCTGCTGTTCCAGGAGGGCCGGGAGGCCGAGCTCAGGTCGTTGCAGGCGTCGGCGGAAGCCGACCGCGCCCGCGGCGATCTGGCGGAAGCCGACGCGACCGCGTCATCCGCGTTCGCCCACCTGGCCGCACTCGCCGGAGTCGACCAAATCTGGGACCGCATCGCGGTCAGCCTTCTCGACAGCGCGCCCGAGTCGGCTCGCCCGTTGTCCCCTGCAGCGAGCGCCATCGACGCCGTTCGGGGTGACGTGGCCGCCGCCGCCGCTCGGGTCCGAAGCGCGCGCGCCGAGGCTATCCCAGACGTCAAGCTCTCTGCGGGTGTGCGCCATTTCGCCGAAACTGACAGCAACGGGATCGTCGCCGGGGTCTCGGTGCCGCTTCCTCTGTTCAACCGCAACGCCGGTGGCATCTCCGCCGCCCAGGCGGAGCTTCGCGCCGCCGAGGCCAAGGCGCGGCAGACGGAACTGGACCTTGCCGCTGATTTCCGCGCCGCCGCCGCCGCTGAGAGCAGTGCGCAGACACAGCTCGATGCGGCGCAGTCAAGCGAGCGCGCGGCCGCCGAGGCCTACCGCCTGGCCCGCATCGGCTATCAGTCCGGCAAGGTGGCGCTGCTTGAACTCACCGCCGCACGCCGCGCCTATGCCGAAGCGCGGGGCCGCACCGTCCAGGCCAAGCTAGCGCGCGTCCGCGCGACCGCCGAACTCGCACGCCTCTCGGGCCGCACGGCCTTCGGATCATGACCATGGATTCTTCCCGCCGGACGCTGCTGACGAGCGTCGCCATCATCGTCGCCCTAGGGGCCGGGTTCGCGGCGGCCAAGCTGATGGAGCACCACGCGCCCGCGGCCAAGGAGGCCGGAGAAAAGGGTGAAGGGGCCGAGAAAGGCGAAGGCGGCGAAGCCAGAGAGAAGGGCGAAGCCGGATCGGGCGATACGGTGAAACTCACCGCCGACCAGTCCCGCGCGGCCGGGATCACGGTCGTCGCCGCCCAGCTCGGCGGCGCTGCCGACCTGCGTCTGTCGGGCCGGGTCGAAGCGGCTCCTGACGCCCGGGCCGCAGTGGCAAGCCCCGTGGCGGGCGCGGTACAACAGGTGCTCGTCGCCCCCGGCCGCGCGGTCGGGGCAGGCGCGCCCTTGGTGATCATCCGTAGCGCCGAAGGGGCCGACCTAAGCGCCCAGGCCGTGGCGGCCAACGCCGAAGCCGAGGCCGCCCGTCTCGCCGCCGCCCGTGACGAGCGGCTGCTGAAGGAAGGCGTTATCGCCCGTCAGGATTGGGAAACATCACGCGCCACCGCGATCAAGGCGCAAGCCGGCGCCACCGCTGCCCGCGCGCGAGCTGCGGCTTCCGGGTCTCCCAGCGCGGGCGGGCAGACCGTCGTTCGCTCCCCCATCCGAGGCGTCGTGACCACTGTCCAGGTCGCCCCGGGCGGCTTTGTGGCTCAGGGCGGCGCGGTCACCGAGGTGGTGGACCCGGCTCGGGTGGAAGTGGTGTTCAACGCCACCCCGGAGGCTGCCGCCAAGGTGCGGCCCGGCGCGCATGTGATGGTCACCGACTCGGAGGGGGCGCAGGTTGATGCGGTGATCACCGGGGTTGCGCCGCTCGCCTCAGATCAGACGGGGGCGAGTGTTCTCAGGGCGCGGCCCAGCGGCCCTGGCCTGCGTCCAGGCGCTGCCGTGACGGCGCTGATCGGGGCTAGCGGGGCGCAGCTTCCGACTGTGCCAACGGAGGCCGTGCAGACGGTAGGCGGCCGCTCCGCCGTTTTCGTGCAGGCGCCGGGAGGGTTCAAGCTGAGACCGGTGACGCCGGGCGCATCTGGTGGCGGAGTCACCCAGATCGTAAGCGGTCTGTCCGCCGGCGAACGCGTCGCGGGCCGAGGAGCCTTCCTGCTGAAAGCCGAGCTCTCAAAGGGCGAAGCCAAGGACGAGGACTGACCCATGCTGGGCAAACTCGTCGATCTGAGCGTCCGCCACCGGATCTTGGTAGTGCTGATCGCGGCGGCCATCGCCGCCTGGGGCGCCTTCCAGCTCACCCAGCTGCCGATCGACGCCGTACCGGACATCACCAACCGGCAGGTCCAGGTCACCACCATCTCCCCCGCGCTATCGCCGGAGGAGATCGAGCAGCGCGTCACCTTCCCGGTGGAGACCGCGCTCGCGGGAACGCCCGGCCTCACCGAGACCCGCTCGATTTCGCGCAACGGCTTCAGCCAGATCACTGCGGTCTTCACCGACCAAACCGACATCTATCGCGCCCGCAGCTTGGTGAATGAGCGGCTGCAGTCCGTCCGCGACCAGCTCCCGGCCGGCGCCGATCCGGAACTTGCGCCCATCAGCACGGGCCTGGGCGAAATCCTCATGTGGACGCTCGACTATGGCGGCAAGCCCTCGGTCCGCCCGGGCGCGGCCGGCCTGCAGCCGGACGGGTCTTACCTGACGCCGGAAGGCGAGCGGCTCACCGGCGAGCGGGCCAAGGCGACCTACCTCCGCACAGTCCAGGACTGGATCGTCGGGCCGCAGCTGAAGACCGTCGAGGGCGTGGCCGGGGTCGACGAGATCGGTGGCTATGTGAAGGAGTACGCCGTCCGTCCCGATCCGGCGCGCCTCGCCGCCTACCATATCGGCCTGAACGAGCTGGTGGAGGCGGTGGAGCACGCCAACAGCGTCGCGGGCGCCGGGTACATCCAGCGCGGCGGCGAGGCGCTAGTGGTCCGGGCCGATGCGGCGGTGAAGTCGCTGCAGGACCTTGCGGCCGCGCCGATCGCCACGCGCAACGGTCTCGTCGTGCGGGTTTCCGACGTCGCCACGGTCGAGATGGGGCAGGAGCCCCGCCTTGGCGCCTCTCAGTTCAATGGCCGCGAGGTGGTGACCGGCACCGCGCTGATGCTGGCAGGCGAGAACAGCCGCACGGTCTCCCAGCGGGTCGCCAAGCGCCTCGATGAGATCAAGCCATCCCTCCCGCCGAACGTCACCTTGCGGATCGTGCTGAACCGCACGGACCTGGTGAACCGCACGATCCACACGGTCGAGCGCAGTCTCACCGAAGGGGCGCTGCTGGTGATCGTCGTGCTCTTTCTGCTGCTCGGGAACGCGCGGGCGGCGGTGATCACCGCCCTGATCATCCCGCTGGCCTTCCTCTACGGCGTGATCGGAATGAACCGGCTGCACGTCAGCGGCAATCTGATGAGCCTTGGGGCGCTGGACTTCGGCCTCTTGGTCGATGGCGCCGTCGTGGTCGTCGAAAACGCGCTGCGGCGGCTCGGGCACCGCCGGGCGGCCGCCGGACGGGCGCTCACCCTCGCCGAGCGGCTTGACGAGGTCACCGCCGCCGCGCGGCAGATGATCCGCCCGGCGGCCTTCGGCCAGGCGATCATCCTGCTGGTCTACCTGCCGCTGCTGTCGCTCCAAGGGGTCGAAGGCAAGATGTTCCAGCCCATGGCGGCGACAGTCATGTTGGCGCTCGCCGGGGCGTTCGTCCTCACCTTCACGCTGGTCCCCGCCCTGGTCGCGCTCTTCGTCCGGCCGCCGGCGGCGGACCACGAGACGCGAGCCGAGGCGGTCGCACGGAGGCAGCTAGCGCCCGCCATCCGCTGGGCCGTGGGACACCCCAAGCCACTAGCAATCGGCGCCGTCGCGGGCACCCTTCTGGCGCTGCTGTTGTTTCTCGCGCTCGGCCGCGAGTTCATTCCGACCCTCGACGAGCAAGACGTGCTCCTGCAGGCGATGCGCGTGCCCAGCGCCTCCCTCGAGCAGTCAGTCGACATGCAAGGTCGGCTCGAGGCGGCGCTGCGGAAGGTCCCCGAGGTCGCCTACGTCTTCTCCAAAACCGGCACCGCGGAAGTCTCCACCGATCCGATGCCGCCGAGCTTCACCGACACCTACGTCGTCCTGAAGGCCCCGCGCGAGTGGCCCGACCGCAGCCTGAGCAAGGCCGACGTCATCAAGAAGCTCGAAGCGGCCGGTCGCACCCAGATCGGCAACGCCTACGAGCTCACACAACCCATCCAGATGCGCTTCAACGAGCTGATCTCCGGCGTCCGGTCGGACGTCGCCGTGAAGGTCTACGGCGATGACTTCAATGCCATGCAGCGAACGGCCAACGAGATCGCGGCGACGTTACGCAAGGTGCACGGCGCTGCGGATGTGCAGGTTGAGCAGGTCTCGGGTCTGCCGCTCGTAACCGCCGACATCGACCGAGGCGCGGCGGCGCTTTACGGCATCCACGCCGCCGACGCCGCCGAAGCCCTGCAGACTGCGCTCGCGGGGCGCGAAGCCGGCCGCGTGTTCGAGGGGGATCGCCGGTTCAACGTGGTCGTGCGTTTGCCGGAGTCGATGCGAAACGACCTGACCGCCGCCGCCCAGACGCCGATTTCGGTCAACGATGGCGCGACAATGGTGCCCCTCGGTTCGATCCTCCACTTCCGCGAAACCGAAGGCCCAAACCAGATCAGCCGCGAGAACGGTAAGCGGCGCATTGTCGTGCAGGCCAACGTCCGCGGTCGCGATCTCGGGGGGTTCGTGAAGGCCGCCCAGGCCGCGGTGGCGCAGGACGTCAAGCTGCCCGCCGGCAACTGGCTGGCTTGGGGCGGCCAGTTCGAGAACCTGCAGCGCGCTCAGGCGCGACTGGCGATCATTGTGCCCGCCGTCTTCCTACTGATCGGCGTGCTGCTGTTCTTCGCGCTGGGCAGCGTTGGGGAGGCCCTGCTGGTGTTCGGTTGTGTTCCCTTGGCGCTGATTGGGGGCGTGGTCGCGCTCGCCCTGCGGGGCATCCCGTTCTCGGTCTCAGCGGCCGTCGGCTTCATCGCCGTATCCGGCGTCGCCACGCTGAACGGCCTGGTGCTGCTGCAGGCGATCAAGGAACGGCTGGCAGGCGGGCTTTCCGCGCCGGAGGCTGCCCTTGAGGGGGCGTTGGCTCGCCTGCGGGCTGTGCTCACGACCGCGCTGGTCGCGGTGCTGGGCTTCATGCCCATGGCCCTGGCGATGGGACCGGGCTCGGAGGTGCAAAGGCCGCTGGCCACCGTGGTCGTCGGTGGCCTGATCACGGCCACCGCCTTGACGCTCATGGGACTTCCCGCTTTCGCCGGGTGGGTGCTCGCCCGGCCCGGCGCCGCGCCCGTGGTGGCGTCGTTTCCATCCGAGATCAGCCGAGCAGGAGAGTAGCATGAGCTGCGGGTGCGAGGCGCCGTCTGGGCAATCTCCGGCCGAGCGGCGGGTCCTGACCATCGCTCTGACGCTGAACGCCACGATGTTCGTCGTTGGCCTGGTCGCAGGGCTTGTCGCCCAATCCACCGGGCTGCTCGCCGATGCGCTGGACATGCTCTCCGACGCCGGCGCTTACGGGATCGCGATCATCGCCTTGCACCGCGGAGCGGCCTTCAAGGCGGGGGCCGCGCGCTTCATCGGCGT
>CAYVHP010000185.1:0-15651 GCA_964451265.1 uncultured Caulobacteraceae bacterium
CTTCGCCACCCACGCTGTGATCGATCAGCGCTCGGCGGTGAAGATCCCCTCCGACATTCCGCCCGAAATCGCCGCCTTGTTCGGCTGCGCCGTGCTGACCGGCGTGGGCGCGGTGCTCAACACCGCCCAGGTGCGTCCCGGCGAGAGCGTGGCGGTCTATGGCCTGGGAGGCGTAGGTCTTTCATCGGTGCTGGGCGCCGTAGTCGCCGGCGCCCAACCGATCATCGCCATCGATCCGGTCCCGGCCAAGCGCGCCCTGGCCTTGGAGCTGGGCGCCACGGCGGCGGTCGATCCAAGCGAAGCGCATGAGGCGATTGCCGATCTGACCGGCGGCGGCGCCGAGGTGGTGATCGAGACGGCCGGCAAGGCCGTCGTCCTAGCGGCTGCGTACAAGGCCGCCCGGCGCGGGGGCCGCATCGTCAGCGTCGGCTTGCCCAATCCGGCGGAACTTCTGTCCATCCCTGCGGTTTCTCTGGTGGGCGACGGCAAGACCTTGATGGGCAGCTACATGGGCTCCTCGATCCCCTCGCGCGATGTGCCGCGCTACATCGCCCTGTGGCGCGCGGGCCGCCTGCCCGTCGACAGGCTCTTGACCTCCACCAGTCCGCTCTCCGACATCAACCGCCTGCTGGACGAATTGGCGAGCGGCGCGGCGATCCGGCAGATCGTCCTGCCCTGAAAGGGATCACAGTCATGACCATGACCGCCTCGCAGGCCCTGAAGGATGCGCCGACGCGCCTGTTCATCGCCGGCGCCTGGACCGACTCCGACGCACGCCAAACCCTTAACGTGGAAGACCCCGCAACCGGCCAGACCATCGCCCAGGTGGCCGACGCCGGACCTGACGAAGCGCGCCGCGCCATGGACGCCGCCGCCGTCCAAGCGTCCTGGGCCGCTACGGCGCCGCGTAAACGCAGTGAAATCCTGACCGAAGCCTGGCGACGCATGCTGGCGGACGAGGAACGTCTGGCCACGATCATGACCCTGGAGATGGGCAAGTCGCTGGAGGAATCCCGCGGCGAAGTGCGCTACGCCGCCGAGTTCCTGCGCTGGTTCGCCGAGGAAGCGGTGCGCATCGACGGCCGCTACGCCTTGGCGCCCGACGGCTCGGCGCGGTTGATCACCCAGAGACAGCCGGTGGGAACCTGCGTGCTGGTCACGCCGTGGAACTTTCCCCTGGCCATGGGCACGCGCAAGATCGGCCCGGCCATAGCGGCCGGCTGCACCATGGTGATCAAGCCGGCCAAGCAGACGCCCTTGTCCATGCTGGCCCTGGCGCAGATTTTTCAGCAGGCGGGCCTGCCGGACGGGGTGCTCAACGTGGTGGTCAGCAAAACCGCCGGCAAGGTGGTGACCGCCTGCCTGGATCACCCTGCGGCGCGCAAGATTTCCTTCACCGGCTCCACAGAGGTGGGGCGCCAGCTCGCCGAGCAGGCGGGGCGCAGGCTGCTGCGCGTGTCCATGGAACTGGGCGGGGACAATCCCTTCCTGGTGTTCGCCGACGCCGACATCGACGCGGCTGTCGAAGGCGCCATGCTGGCCAAGATGCGCAACATCGGCGAGGCCTGCACCGCCGCCAACCGCTTCCTGGTTCATCGCGACGTAGCCGACGCCTTCGCCGACAAACTGGCCGCCAAGATGGGCGCCCTGACCCTGGGCCACGGCCTGTCCGGCGCCCAGGTCGGCCCTCTCATCGACGCCAAGGCCCGTGACGGCGTCACCCATCTGGTGCAGGACGCCGTGGCCGGCGGGGCCAAGGTGCTGACCGGCGGCGGTCCCGCCCCGGGGCCCGGCTACTTCTTCCAACCCACGGTTCTGACGGATGTGCCCGAAGGCGCCGAGATCAACCGCGCCGAGATCTTCGGACCCGTCGCCCCCGTACGCGCCTTCGAGACCGAGGACGAAGCCCTGGCCATCGCCAACAGCTCAGACGTCGGCCTCGCCGCCTATGTCTACACCCGCGATCTCTCACGCGCTCTGCGCGTGGTGGAGCGGCTGGAAGTCGGCATGGTCGGCGTCAATCGCGGCATCGTCTCCAACCCCGCGGCCCCCTTCGGCGGGGTCAAGGCGTCCGGCATGGGCCGCGAGGGCGGCCGAGAAGGAATTGACGAATATCTGTCGGTGAAGTACGCGGCGGTGGCGATCTAACCTTCCTCGCGCTCGGGGTGTGGATCATTGGCCGGTCGCGGGCTCATCGAACCGAGCTCTGCATAGGCCTCATGCGAGGGCGCCGGTTGCCAAACCAAGGCGTCCGGGGCGGCGGGCTCGGGTAGGACGGTTCCGGCGTCAGCCTCAACGGTCTGCGGCCCGGGGGCCGGCGCGGCCGGCTCGTGATCCGGAACCGCCGGGGTTTCTTCGCCAAGACCCTCAGATGAAAACCGGGTCTCTTCCCACCACTCGCGAGGTTCGGGCCAAACAGGGGCGTTGGACGGTCCGGGGGGAGACTGCTGTTCGCCCAGCGCCGGCGCGTCAGGCTCGGGCGACGCGATCACCGGCGTCGGCGTTGCAGCCTGAAACACAGGCCAGTTCGGATCGGCGCCATAGGCTCGGCCCCAATCCATAGCCGAATGGGTCGCCTTGGCGGGCTGTTCGGCTTGCGGATGTTCAGGGACCGCCGTCTCGTCAGCCCCGACTTCGTCGACGGCCAACGGCCCAGGCTGAGGCGCGGCTGATACGGGCGCCTGAGCCACCGCCTCGACCAGGGGTTCGGGTTCCGGACTTTCAGGTTCTGGACTTTCAGGCTCTGGGGTCAACAACTCGCCGGTGACGACCGGGGCCGGGACGAGTCTGTCGTCGTCCACAGGGCTGTTGGAAAACAGGTCGGGCTGCGGCTCTAAAGCCTCATGGGCCTCTTGGGCCTGCGGGGCCTCAGGCTGCGGGGCGGCGGCGGGCGCATCGTCCAAGGTCAGCGGTCGGCGTTCGGCCGGAGCATCTCGAGCGGCGCGCCCTACCCGATCGCCATAGGCATTGCGTCGCGAATCCGCCGGCTGAAAGCCAAGCTCCCACGTCACACGCAGAACGCCATAGACCGGGATGAGCCCGATGAGCAGCCACCAACCGCTTTTCCCGCGATCATGAGCGCGTTTGACGCCCAGGGACAGCAGCGTCCAGACCGAAAGGACAGCGACGACCAGGACGCCGAAACCCGCGCCGACAAAATGCCCGTCCGGGCGACGCGGTATCGCCCCGTTCAAATACTCGGTGTGAATCCAGTCCGACACCAGGGCGACAAACGCCAGATCGAGCAACGCGATGGCCACGACCAGCAGCCAGAATGTGCCGCGGCCAATGCGTCCGTTCAGCCCGAACAGCGTCTGCCACAAGGTCATGGCTGCATTCCTCGCTCACACAGCACGTTCTATCATCCTCGTATAACTCGCCCAAAAAACGAATGGGTTACCTTGGGCCGGGCATCCAGGACGCACAGCAGCAGCGCCCTTGTGTTCGCGATTGTCTCGCCGATCCAGTCGATTCCCCTATTGAGCCGACTTGCACAGCGCCCAGGGGGCGAGCTTAACTCGGTTATCGATACGAGCGGCGGAGATTTAGCCATGAGTTCACCGGAGCAAGCCCGCTCGACCAGCGATTTCGATCTGTCGCCGCCCACGCCGGCCCAACGCGCTCAGCTGGAATCCACCCTAACCCGCGACGAAGCCCAGGTCCTTCTGCGCCACGGCACCGAGGCGCCTTTCTGCGGGGGATTGCTCGGCAACAAGGAGCCGGGCGTCTATGCCTGCCGCCTGTGCGGCCTTCCGCTGTTTCGCTCCCACACCAAGTTTGAGTCCGGCACCGGCTGGCCCAGCTTTTTCGCACCGTTCGACGAAACGCACGTGAAGCTGGTGCGCGACGTGAGCCACGGCATGGTGCGGGTGGAGACCCGCTGCGCGCGATGCGACAGCCATCAGGGCCATGTCTTTCCCGACGGCCCCAAGCCCACGGGCCACCGCTATTGTATCAACTCGGTGTCTCTTGAGTTCATTCCCGCGAGCGATCCCCTCCCCGACAAGCTCGGACGCGGACCACCCGAAGGCGCACGCTTGGCGGCTGATTAGGTGGCCAAAGCCTGAAACCACGCCTCGAGCATAAGCGCCTCTGCGGTCATACCCTCGATACGTATCGCCGCCTCCGCATCCACGCCCCAGAACTCCGCCTGATAGATCTCGTCCAGCCGGGACAAATCCAAAGCGAGCGCGCCGCCCAGCTTGTCGCGCGCAAGCGCAAACGCCAGCACCGCCGATCCGAACAGTGCGGTGGCGTGGGCCAGACCGGCCAGGGCGAAGTCGTCCAGTTCGCCGGCCAGCGCCGCAGCGCGCTCAAGGGTTTCGCGCGGCTGGCTCACATGGGCGATCCCGACAGTGCGGACCAGGCGCAGGCCTAGCGCCTCGTCGGCCCACTCCAGTAGCGGCCCCCAGGCCTGAACCTGGCGCTCCTCAAGCGTCTTGGGCGCTTCGGCGAAATAGCAAAGCACGTCCGAACCGGCATAGCGGCCAATCTCGGCGCAAACCTCACTGCGCGCGACGCTTACGCGATCAATCGCCGTGAACGCCAGCCGCGTGGCAGGCATGGAGGCCATGATGATGCGCTCGCCTTGAGCCTCCCACTCCGCCGCCATCAATCGCGCGAGGGCCTCTGTCGGCGCCGCCAGTATAGAACGCGCCGGCGTACGCAGGCCGCGCTCGTCCAGCCGGATCGTGAACCCGCCTTCGCCCTCCACGACGCGGACAGATTTGTAGAACCGTCTGGGCGGTTCGACGGCATCGGCCATGATTACGCCTCCAAGCGCATATAACGAGGACGCAGGGTATCAGGGCGCGTTCTTTGCAATTCAACCGGCTTGACGGGAGTTGACCTTGGCGCTGGCGAATAATTCCGACCTGATGGCGGCTATCGCGGTCACTCGCTTTGGGCTCGGGGCCCG
The DNA here is from genome assembly GCA_964451265.1 of uncultured Caulobacteraceae bacterium. Classification (GTDB taxonomy): domain Bacteria; phylum Pseudomonadota; class Alphaproteobacteria; order Caulobacterales; family Caulobacteraceae; genus BOG-938. Next base: position 4,919 of record CAYVHP010000185.1, read on the forward strand.
GCCGGGTGAGATCGACGCAGCCAAGAGCGACCCACGCGGGTTCCTCAAGGCGCAGATCAGGGCGGATGGGGCGGAGCAGCCCCAAGGCGATCTGAAATCCAGCAGCGACAACCTTTACGTCTACGCCGGGCTGCGCAAGGCCAGGCAGGCGGCCAAGGCCGAGGACGCAGCCGATGCGCTCAAACAGGTGCAGCAACAGATTCGCGGCTTGGTGATCAACGAAATGGCCGCGCGCGGCCGATTGGCGGCCCAAACCCCCAACGGATTTGCCGAACGCTGGACGCTATTCTGGTCCAACCATTTTACCGTATCGGCCCTGAAAGGGACCGCAGCGCCGGTGGTCGGGTCATTCGAGCGCGAAGCGATCCGCCCCCATGTGTTTGGCCGGTTCGAGGACATGCTGCTGGCGTCATCGCGCCATCCCGCCATGCTGCTTTACCTCGACCAGGCCCAGTCGGCCGGTCCCAATAGCCCGGCCGGGCAGCGGCGCAAGTCTGGACTGAATGAGAACCTGGGCCGAGAAATTCTGGAACTGCATACGGTGGGAATCGCGGCGGGATACAGCCAGGCGGATGTCACCGAATTTGCCCGCGCCCTGACAGGCTGGAGTGTCAGTCGCGGTCGAGACGCGCCCATAGGCCAAGGCGACAGCGGTCCCCTGGGCGCCTTCATGTACCGCCCTTATCTGCATGAACCGGGGGTTCGTCAGGTCATGGGCCGCACCTATGCTCAGGCAGGCGAAAGCCAAGCGGGCGCCGTTTTGCATGATCTCGCCGGTCACCCGTCCACCGCGAGCCACATCGCCCAAAAGCTCGCGCGCCATTTTGTGGCCGACACGCCTCCGCCCAGCTTGGTCGCCAAGCTTCAGACCAGCTTCGTTCAGAGCGGGGGACGTCTGGATCATCTGGCCCAGACCCTGATCGATGCACCGGAGGCCTGGCAGCCGGACGCGGCCAAGTTCAAGACGCCCTACGAATTCCTCGTCTCCTCCTGGCGCGCGTCGGGCCAGGGGCCGGATCCGTCGGCGCCGCTCAAGTTTGTAGGCTCGCTCGCCGTCATGGGACAAAGGCCGTTTTCGCCGGACTCGCCCAAGGGCTGGTCGGATGAAGCGGTCGACTGGGCCTCCTCGGATGGCGTGGTCAAGCGGCTGGCCTGGGCCGAACAGGCGGGCGCGGCCATGGCGGCCCAGGGTCTGGAGCCAAGTGAAACGGGCAAGGCGGCCCTGGGCGCCCGCCTGACGCCGGCTGTCGCCACGGCCATCGCCCGAGCTGAAACCCGGCCCGAAGCCTTCGCTATTCTCCTTATGTCGCCGGAGTTTCAACGCCGATGAACCGTCCAGTCGACCTCTCTCTAACCCGCCGGTCCGCCCTTGCTCGAGCCGCCGGCCTGGGCTTGTCCGTCAGCTTCCTAGGCCGCGCCGCATTCGCCGCCGGCGATGGCGATCTGGCCCGTCGAAAGCTGGTCGTCATTGTCTGCCGAGGCGGAATGGACGGATTGTCGGTGTCACCGCCGGTCGGCGACCCGGACTACGCGGGCCTGCGAAAGACCATCGCCATTGCACCCTTTGATGCGCCCAACGGCGCGCTCAAGCTGGACGACACCTTCGGCCTGCATCCTTCGCTGAAAGCCGTGCATCGCCTGGCCCTGGCCGGTCAGGCCCGCATCTGCCCCGCCGTGGCCACGCCGGACCGCGCCCGCTCGCACTTCGAGGCTCAGGACGTGCTGGAAAGCGGGGGCAGCCTCGTCTACGGCACGCCCTCCGGCTGGCTGAACCGTACGCTGCAGGCCCTGGCCCCGACGCGCAGGGTCGAAGCTCTGTCCGTGGGCGTGGAAGCGCCGCTGATCCTGCGCGGTCCTGTGCATGCCGCCTCCTGGTCGCCAGGCGGCTTGCAGGGGCGCGACGGCCGTTTGCCCGGCATCCTGGCCGACCTCTACGCCCATGACCCCTTGTTGGGGCCGGCGCTGGCCAGCGGCCTGCAAACCCAGAGCATGGCCAAGGTCGCCTCCACCCTGGCAATGGCTCAGGAACAGGCGGAAACGCCCGGCGAGGCCATGGACTCGATGGCCGCGATGACCGGCAAACCCGCCGCAGCCAATCTCGGCGGCAATCCCCAGGCGGTGCGCGCCGCGGGCGTCACCGTGGCTAAGTTCATGACCGCCGAGAACGGACCCCAGATCGTCGCCATCTCCGTGGACAACTTCGACACCCACGCCAACCAGGGCGCCGCCCAGGGCCTGCTGGCCAACCGGCTGACCTATCTCGACAACCTGTTGGATGGGTTGGCGGACGGTTTGGGTCCGGACTGGAACAACACCGTGGTTGTGGCGGCCACCGAGTTCGGCCGCACCGCCCACGTCAACGGCACCGGCGGCACGGATCATGGGACCGCCTCCACCGCACTCGTGCTCGGCGGCGCCTTGAAGCGGCGGGGCATCATCGGCGACTGGCCGACCTTGCAACCGGCCAAGCTTTTCGAATCCCGCGACACGGCCCCGACGCTCGACATGCGCTCGTTGTTCAAAGGCGTTTTGGTCGAGCACCTGGGCGTGGAGCGCCGCACCCTGGACACGGCGATCTTCCCAGACAGCGCCTCTGCAGCGCCGGCCACGGGCGTCGTTTAAGCCGTCGCTACAAGGCTGGAAAATTCATCCAGCGCCTTATTCAGGCTGCTGAAATCATCGGCTACATGATGTGCGCCGGCTGAGCGCAGTTCCGGCGCGGTATTGAACCCCCAGGTGACGCCGAACGCCCGCACGCCGGCCGCCCTGGCCATTGTGACATCATGGGTGGTGTCGCCGATCATCACCGTCTGGTCGGCCGTTGCGCCGCACGCCCGCATGGCCTCCAGCAGCATGGCCGGGTGCGGCTTGCCCGGGCCGTCGTCGGCGCAGTGGGTGGAGTGAAACAGGTCTTCCCAACCATGCATGGCCACAATGGTCCGCACGCCCGCCCGGCTCTTGCCGGTGGCGATGGCCATTCGCCAGCCTTCGGCCTTCAGGCGCGCCAGGGTTTCGGCGGCGCCCTCATAGAGCGCCTCGAAGAAATCCGGCTTGGCGCGATATTCGCCAAACCTTTGCTTATAAAAATAGGCCGCCTGTTCGACCTTGGCTGGTCCGAGGTCCGGCGCCAGGACAGACAGGGCGTGTTCAAGGCTGAGGCCCACGATCTTGCGGACCTCGTCATAGCTGGGCGCCGGCAAACCGACCTTGAGCATGGCCTGGGTGCAGCAATCGAAAATGGTCGCCCGGCTGTCCACCAGAGTGCCGTCGACGTCCCACACCGCCAGCCTCATCGACGCCGACTTCCCGAGGAGCCCAGGCGCTCGAACGGCTCCGGATCGGCGTCGCGCCAATCAAATCCGAAACGGTCAAAACCGGCCTTCAGCTCGGCGCTGATCGGGGCCTCGATCACCAGAATGCCGCCGCCCGGATGCGGCAAGGTCAGACGCCGGGCGTGAAGCTGTAGTTTCAGCCCCCCCGACAGCTCAATAGAGGGCTGATCGGCATATTTGGGATCGCCCAGGATACAGTGGCCGATGGCCTTCATATGCGCCCGAAGTTGGTGGGTGCGCCCCGTCAGCGGCCGCAGAGCCAGCCAAGCGACGCGCTTGGCGGCGCGGGCCAGGGTGACATATTCGGTATCGGCCTCTTCCGCGCCCGCCTCCTTGGGCTCGGCGGGCATGACCATCTCCCGGTCGCCCACGCCCTTCTTGACCAGGGCCAGCTGGATCAGGCCCTGGGGCGGATGGGGATTGCCGGCGACGATCGCCCAATAGGTCTTCTTGGCCTTGCGCTTGGCAAAGGCGCCGGCAAGGCGCGCGGCGGCGGCCGGGCCCTTGCCTAGCAAAAGGACGCCGGAGGTATCGCGGTCGAGACGGTGGACCAGACGCGGCCGCTCCATCCCCTCGCCCCAGGCGCTCAGCAGCCGGTCCACATGTTTGACGGTCTTGGTCCCGCCCTGAACCGCCAGTCCGGAGGGCTTATTGAGGGCTAGAACCTCGTCATCTTCATACAGAACCAGGGACTTGGCATAGGCGATGTCGCGATCCGACAGCCCCGGCTTCTGATCCCCGGGCTCGGGCGCCTCGGGCAGGGGCGGCACGCGCACCTGGGCGCCGGCGGTCAGCCGGGTGTCCGGCTTGGCCCGGGCGCCGTCCACCCGGATCTGGCCCGAGCGGGTCAGCTTATTGATCTGGATGTGATTGATATGGGGCCAGCGCCGCTTGAACCAGCGGTCCAGCCGCACGCCGTCCTCGCCAACGGCTACAAACAGGGTGCGAACTTCTTTCATAAGGACATTGGTTCTTATGAGAAAATTCTGCGGGCGCTGAGAAGTCCTGCAAACAGCGCGCCGACCGCCAGAACCACAGACAGCAGGATATAGAGGCCGGCCTGACCGTATTCGCGCCGCTCGATCATCAGCGCCGCTTCCAGCGAGAAACTGGAGAAGGTGGTGAAGCCGCCCAGCACGCCCACCGCCAACAACACGCGCCAGCGCTCCTGATCCGCCCCACCCCTATGGGCGAGAAAACCAATCAAGGCGCCCATGATCAGCCCGCCCACCACATTGACCGTGAAAGTGCCATAGGGCCAGCCGGCGCCGAGCCGTTTCATCGCCAGCACGCCCACGCCATAGCGCGCCACCGAACCCACGCCGCCGCCCAGGAAAACGAGAAGAAGCTTCTCCATGGCCCCTTATGCAACGAAACGGTCGAGCGGTTAAACCTCTAGCATGCGCCGCAGGTCTGGATTTACGTCCTCCGGCATGGGCGGAGCTGACGGCATGTACGAGGCCTGCTCCAGCAGCCAATCTCGAAAGGCGGTCCCGGCCATGGTTTTGCGGGCCTTGGGACGCGCAAACTCCACCCAGCCTGATGAGCGTACGAAGCCCAGCGGGGCGACCAGCCGACCGCTCAGGACATCGTCCGCCACAAAGACCCAGGGCGCCATCGCCACGCCCAGACCGGCCACGGCGGCCTCCAACATATGGGAATAGTGAGCGAAGCTCTGTTCAGCGCCCGCCCCCTTCAAGTCGACGCCAGCGCTGCCCGCCCAATCACTCCAGGCTTGGGTCCATGTCCGTGTATGCAATCGTCGCAAGCCGGCAGAGTCCAGGGCCTCGCGGCGCGATTGCCAAAGCCTGGCCGAAAGCACTGGGCCGTACTCATGGGCGATGACGGGTGTCAGTTCCAAGGCCGGATCATCGGGTGCGGTGCGAATTTGAATAGCGGCGTCCACGTCTTCAACCGAGAAATCGATCAGTCCAGACGTCTCACGCACCTGGATTGGGATATCCGGCCGGCGGGCCATGAAGTCGGGCAGACGGGGAATGAGCCAGCGAATGGCGAAGGTGCCGTAGCAGGCCACGTTGAGTTCGTTTTGTTCGACCTTGGGTTTGGCTGGAACAGAGGCTTGAATTTGGTCAAACGCTGCGGTCGTAGCCTGCAGTAGACGGATGGCGTCAGGCGTGAGCTTCAGGGCCGTTTTGGGCCCTTCGGTAAGCGGACACCCAAGCCACTGTTCTAACTGGCGAATCTGCCGACTGACCGCCCCGTGGGTGACGAACAGCTCCTGAGCCGCCGCGTTCATCCGCCCTAGACGTCCGAAGGACTCAAACGCGCGTAGGGCGTTTAAGGGAGGAAGATTTCGCCGCGCCATGTGAAGAAACCTCACGGAGAGCCGCCATATAAATCGTTTGTCGGCTCCCCGCCACCCCCGGCATATGGTCCATGGACCAGTGGAAACAGCGTCAAGGCATGGAGCCCAAAGGAAAGCCATTCAGGGCTGGATACATCTGCGCCGCCATCGGGATATGGGCTTTGATGATCTACAGCTGTTCGGGCGCCTATCATCCGCAAGCCGCCCGCCTGCCGTCCAGGCCGCAGATCGCCTGCAACAGCGACCAGCCCTCAGATCAATCCGGCAACATGCCTTAGCTCAAGAAAATCCGCAGGCGTCTGCGCTTCGACCCGCTTCGTCCCGCCGTCGGGATGGGGAAAGCCCAGCGACGCGGCATGCAGCATCAGGCGGGAGACTGCCTCGCCTGCCAGCATCAGCGCGCCGCCATAGCGCGCGTCGCCAACAATCGGCCGGCCTATGGAGGCCAGGTGCACCCGCAGCTGGTGCATGCGGCCGGTGTGGGGCTCCAGCTCCAGCAGGGCCGCGCCTTCGCCGTCCGCCAGGGTGCGGTAGAGGCTCTTGGCCGTCTCGGCGTCGGGATGATCGGGCGCGCAAATCCGCATGAAGGCCTCGCGCCCCTCCTCCACCCGCCGCAGCGGCGCCTCAATGGTTCCGGAACGGGGTTCGGGTGCGCCGGGGGCGACCATGGCCAGGTAGGTCTTGCGGAAGCGCCGGGCCATCAGCGCCTTGCCGAGGAAGGCGGCGGCGGGCTTGGTCTTGGCGGTGAGGATCACCCCGGAGGTGTCCCTGTCCAGCCGATGCACCAGGCGCGGCCTCGCCCCGCCCCGCCTGGCGAAGGCCCACAACAGCTCGTCCAGGGTGTGGACCTGCCCGCGCCCGCCCTGGCTCGATAGACCCGATGGCTTGTTCAGGGCCAGGATATGGGCGTCCTCGAAGATCACCATAGAGCGAACCCAGGCGATTTCTTCGGCGGAGAGTTTGATGGGAATGACGGGTGGTTTGGTCATCAATTCGCCCTTCCCCCTCGAGGGGGGAAGGGTTGGGGATGGGGGTGCGCGCGCCGACTGAGCATGAAATGGCGCATGAGGCGCGCCGCCTCCCGCGCCCGCCAGGCGACGTTCTGCATCCACCCCCATCCCTGCCCTTCCCCCCTTGAGGGGGAAGGACGCTTAAACTTCCTCATGCCCCGCCCTTCCTGGCCCGCATCTGCGCCCACCGCTCCAACCGTTCCTTGATCTTGGCCTCCGCACCCTCGCCCCTCGGCTGGTAGAACTGCCGGCGCGCCATGCCGTCGGGGAAGTAATTCTGGCCGGAAAAGCCGTCCTCGGTTTCCGGATCATAGGCGTAGCCCGCCCCGTAACCGATGTCCTTCATCAGCCGCGTCGGGGCATTGAGAATGTGTTTGGGCGGCATGAGCGAGCCGGTCTCGCGGGCGGCCTGGCGCGCCGCGCTGAAGGCTTTGTAGACGGCGGTGGATTTGGCAGCGGCCGCGAGATGCACGCAGGCGTGCGCCAAAGCCAACTCCCCCTCCGGCGAGCCCAGGAAATCATAGGCGTCGCGCGCGGCGATGGCGACCATCAGGCCGGTGGCGTCTGCCAGACCGATGTCCTCGCTGGCCATACGCACCAGGCGGCGGGCGATGAACAAGGGGTCTTCCCCGCCCTCCAGCATCCGCGCCAGCCAATAGAGCGCCGCGTCCGGGTCCGAGCCGCGCACCGCCTTATGCAGGGCGGAGATGAGGTTGTAGTGCTCCTCCCGGTCCTTGTCGTAGGCGGGGCTGCGCTTTTGCAGCACCTGGCCCAGCTGGGCCGGAGTCAGCGGCTCATCGCCCCCCAGGTTGAACAGGGTCTCGGCCAGGGTCAGCAGATAACGCCCATCGCCGTCGGCCATGGCGATCATGGCCTCACGCGCGGCAGGATCGAGCGCCAAGGGCCGGCCCTCAAAAGCCTCAGCCTTGGCCAGCAGGGCCTGCAGCGCGGCCTCATCTAACCGGCGCAGCACATAGACCTGACAGCGTGACAGCAGGGCGCCGTTCAGCTCGAAGGAGGGGTTTTCTGTGGTGGCGCCGACGAGGGTGACCACGCCTTCCTCCACAAACGGCAGGAAGCTGTCCTGCTGGGCGCGGTTGAAGCGGTGGATTTCGTCGACGAATAGTAGGGTAGCCTGGCCGGCCTGACGGCGCGCCTTGGCGGCCTCGAAGGCTTTCTTCAGATCGGCGACGCCCGAGAACACCGCCGACAGCTGCTGAAACTCATAGCCCGCGGCCTTGGCCAGCAGGCGGGCTATGGTGGTCTTGCCGGTTCCGGGCGGCCCCCACAGGATCATGGAGGACAGGCGATGGGCGGCGGCCATGCGCGCAATCGGCCCGCCGGGACCCAGCAGGTGATCCTGCCCGACCACCTCCTCCAGGCTCTGGGGCCGGAGCCGGTCGGCCAGGGGACGGGGCGCCTCGGGCGTCAGGCCGGCGGCTTGGAACAGATCGCTCATGCTCCAGGCTACCAAATATGGGTGCGGTTAGAGACTGAAATTCCCCTGCACCTGTTGGCCCTGCCGCTCGATCACCACGCTCCAGCGATGGCCTTGGCCCAGCGCGGCCTTCAGTCCGCTCACGGTGCTCACATCCTGGCCGTTGATCTTGCGAATGATATCGCCCGGCCGGAAATATTCGGCGGAGACGCCGCCCTTGATCTCGGTGATCAGCACGCCCTTGGCGAAGGGGTCTACGCCCAGCTCCAGGGCCACGGCCGGCGACAGATTGACCACCACGGCGCCCTGGAACGGCTGGCGGCCGTCCAGCAGTTGTTCATCGCGCGGCGGGCTATTGGGCGGGGCGGCGGCCGTGGCGCGAACCGTATGGGTCTGGCCCTTACGGCTAAAGTCGATGGACACCGGATCGCCAGCCATATGCGCGCCGATACGGTAGTTGAGGATGGACGCATCGTTCACCGGCTGGCCGTCTATCGCCAGGATCACGTCGCCCTGCGCCAGGTCCGCCCGCGCCGCTGACGACCCCGGATAGACCTCGGCCACCAGCACCCCTTGCGGCCGGTCCATGCCCAGGCTGCGGGCGATGTCGCCGGTCACCGTCTGGGCGCTGACGCCCAGCCAGGGCCGCACGACCGAACGGCCGCCGCCCAGGGCGGTCTGCACCACCTGACGCACCACAGGGCCGGGAATGGCAAAGCCCACGCCGACCGATCCGCCCGAGCGGGACAGGATGAAGCTGTTCACGCCGATCAGGTCGCCGTTCATATTGACCAGGGCGCCGCCGGAGTTGCCCGGATTGATCGCCGCATCGGTCTGAATATAGGAAAAATTGCCGCCCTGACTGACCTCGGTGCGGTTCAGGGCCGAGATGATGCCGTTGGTGACCGTCTGGCCCACGCCAAAGGGATCGCCGATGGCCAGCACCAGATCGCCCACCTGCTGATCGTCGCTGCCGTCGATGGCCAGGGTGGGCAAACCGTCCGCCTCGATCTTCAGCACCGCCAGATCAGCGCGCGGATCGGCTAGCAGGACCTTGGCCGGAAATTCGCGCCGATCCGCCAGGCTGACGGTGATCTCCTGCCCGCCCTCGATCACGTGGTTGTTGGTCACGATGACCCCGTCGGAGCGGACGATCACGCCCGACCCCAGCGAGCCTTCCACCCGGTCGGGAATGGAGCCGCCGAACATTTCCCAGAACGGATCGACCTGTTGCCGCACCACCCGCTTGGACGAGATATTGACCACCGCGGGCGCGGCCCGCTTGACCACCGGGGCAAAGGACAGCTTGACCTGGGCCGCGCTGCCGGGCGCCTGGCGCGCCGGTTCGGGCAATTCAAGCGCGCCCTTGATCGGCTGGGCGGTGGTTTGCGACGCCGGTGAACAGGCGGCGAGCAGCGTCACCAATAGCAGGGCCAGGGGATGGAGGCGCATGGAAGCCGGAGCCTTCGATTGCAATGTCGCTTTAGATAGACCGCCCGCCAAGCGGCGCAAGCGGCGGCGGTGATTTGCCTTATTGGACTTCACCATTACCGTCATCCCACGGACGTCCGAAGGACGAACGGGGGACCCAAGCGACATGGCCGACTACCGGTCGAATCCCACTTGCATCGATCTCCAAACCTCGCCACACATAGAACATATCAAGAACTAATGCGGGGGTCGTCATGAGCGAGGTAAAACTCGATTTGGTCGCCTTTGACCGGTCAGGCGAATGGGGCGAGGTCGTGCTGCTCGAACAAGGCTGGACCGGTCCGGCTGAGCCCCACCTTCGCGCGCTGCAGGACCGTCTGTACGACTGCCTGGATGCGATTCTTCGCGGCGGATTCGCCGCCGAGTTTCCGCAATCCGTGGGAAACTGGATTCGCATCCATATTCGCTGCGACCCCGCCTATCAGCATGACGTCGATCAGTTCATCGGCCGATTCGCCAGAGCGGTGCGCACCTTCCCGGATTGGTCGGCCACCGGTTCGCCCTACGTGTCAGACATCCGCTTCAGCGTGAATGATCGCGCCTTGGCGTTGGAGTGAACCGTGGACCCTCCCCAAATCCCGTCATCCCACGGGCGTCCGAAGGACGAACCGGGGGACCCAAGCAACATTTGCCAAGCCTTCCGTCAAAGCTAGGGTCCCATCATGGCCGGCTGGGTCTACATCCTCGCCAGCGCGCCTTACGGCACGCTTTACATCGGCGTCACAGCCGATCTGCCTCGCCGCATCTTCGAGCACCGCGAAGGCGTCGGCTCGCAGTTCACCAAACGATACGGCGTTCACCACCTCGTCCATTCCGAATATTTCGAGGATATCGAGCACGCCATTCATCGCGAGAAGCGGCTCAAAAAATGGAACCGGCGTTGGAAGATCGACCTGATCGAGCGGGACAATCCCGGTTGGGATGATCTCTACGACCGTTTGAATTGCTGAGCGTCCCTTGGGTCCCCCATAACCATCGTCATTCCCCGACTTGATCCACGGCTGTCCGGTTCGATTTTGGTGGACGGGTTGCACGGCCTTGATTCTACTCGTTTTCAAGCACTTGCCGGTGTTTTGGACACGAGCGGAGATCAAGGCCATGCGTCATCATAATAGCGTCCTTCACGGTCTTCTGAA
>CAYVHP010000186.1:0-2633 GCA_964451265.1 uncultured Caulobacteraceae bacterium
TGAACGATCCTTCACTGCAGGAAAAGCGCGATGATCGCTATGTGGCGGCCTTCAAGCTTGAAGGGGCAAAGCCCTTCGTCCTGGCCTATGTCGCCCGGGCGGTGACGCCCGGCGATTTCTTCCTGCCCGGCGCAGAGGCGCGCAACATGTACCGTCCCGGCGTCAATGCGCATACGGCGGCGGGCAGACTGAGGATAGCGGCCGGGCCATGACGCCCATGGAATTACGGCGGCGGGTGCTGATCGGCGCCGGTGCGTTGGCGCTTAGCGCGCTGGTCGGCGTCTTGGTTCTGGCTATCACCTTGCCGCTCGGCAAGCTCCAGCGCTCGTCGCCGGTGGTGCTGGACCACAATGGCGTTTGGCTCAGAGCCCTTCCCGTCGAGGACGGCCGTTGGCGGCTTCGCGCTGACCTTGACCGGACCGACCCGGTTTTCATTCGCCGCCTCATCGCCCTGGAGGACGCCCACTTCTGGCTGCATCCAGGCGTGGACCCCTTGGCCGTGGTTCGCGCCGTTGTCTCCGACGTCACCGCCGGTCGTATCCGTTCGGGCGGCTCGACCTTGACCATGCAGTTGGCCCGGAGGTTGGAGCCGCGCGCCCGCACCGTCGGGGCCAAGGCTTTAGAAGCCTTGCGGGCGGTCGGCCTGGAGGCGCGCCTGTCCAAACGCGGCGTCCTGGCGGCCTACCTCACCCTGGCGCCCTATGGCGGCAGCCTGGAGGGCGTGCGCGCAGCCTCCCTCGCCTATTTCGGCCACGAACCTTCGACTCTGACCGACGCGGAACAGGCCCTTCTGATCGCCCTTCCCCAGGCGCCTGAGCTGCGTCGTCCGGACCGACATCCGCAAGCGGCGCGCCGGGCGCGGGCCAGGGTGCTGCAACGCCTGGTGCAGCGCGGACTGATCAGCGCCCAGGCGGCCCAGGAGGCGGCGAGCGAGCCGCTTCCTCGTCGCGCCGTGTTTCCCGAGCGGGCCTGGTCGGCGGCTGCGGAACTGGCGCTGGGCGCGTCTGCGTCCCAGCCCACCGTGATTTCGACCATCGATGCGCCACTACAGGCCAGGCTGGAGGGTCTGGCCGCGGTGACGGGCGCCGGACAGGGCGCCCAATCTTCCGCCGCCATCGTGGTGGTGGAAACCGCCACCCGCGCTGTGCGGGCGATTGTCTCTTCAGCGGGTCGTGATCGGCCCGGGGGCTGGGTGGACGCCACCCAAGCCCTACGCTCGCCGGGCTCGTCACTGAAGCCGTTTATCTACGCCATCGCGTTCGAGCAGGGCCTGGCCGCGCCCCAAACTATGCTGGCCGACGCGCCCCTGGCCTTTGCGGGTTACGAACCCGAAAACTTCGATAGAACCTTTCACGGCGAGGTGACGGCGGGACAGGCGCTGCAATATTCGCTCAATGTGCCGGCGGTGGCCATGCTGGCGAAAGTGGGACCGGAGGCGTTCGAGGCGCGGCTTGAGGCGGTGGGCGCGCGCATGGTCCGTCCCCGCGCAGCCCTGGCGGACCCTGGTCTGGCGCTGGCTTTAGGGGGCGAAGGCGTGACCCTGCGCGATGTGGCCATGCTCTATGCGGCGCTGGGCGATCATGGGATGGCCAAGCCGCTCGTGTGGACCGAGGCCGACGCCCACAACCGCAAGGCCTCCGCTCGCCGTCTGGTCTCCGCCGAGGCGGCCGACCAGGTGATGGCGATTTTGCGCGAGAGTCCCGCGCCGCCCGGCCGCGCTCCCCCTGCCCTTAGCCTCGGTGCGCCCAAGCTCGCCTTCAAGACTGGAACCTCCTACGGATTCCGCGACGCCGTGGCGGCCGGCGTGGGCGACGGTTGGACGGTGGCGGTTTGGACCGGCCGTCCCGACGGCGGGGCAAGACCCGGCATGACCGGACGCGAAGCCGCGCTGCCCCTCCTGTTTCAGGTGTTCGACGTATTGGAGGCCAATGCGCCGGCAGCTCAGGCCCTGGCGCCGCAAAACGCGCCGCAAGCCCTGGCCAAATTGGATCGGGCCGACGGCGGACCCCAACTGTTGTTTCCCCCTGATGGAGCCTCTGTGACGGTCGACGGATATGGGCGCCACTCACGCGGATTGGCGATGGAAGCGCGCGGCGATAATATTCGCTGGTATGTGGACGGCGAGCCCCTGGCCCAAACCAATGGGCAGGTCGTTTGGCGGCCGGATTATCCCGGGTTCTACCGGGTCTCAGCCGTTGACGACCGTGGACGGCAGTCAACCGCGCGTGTGAGAATCCACTGAACTCAGGCCTTGGCCTTGATCAGCGCGCCCGCAGCGTAGTCCGTCTTGAGGCCCAGCTTGGCGACGTCTTCGCGGGATATGCGCGCGATAATCTCGCCGGTGTCGCGGTCGGTCACGGTGTAAATCCACCGGCCGGTGCGCGGGTCTTGATCGATCACCAGACGATGGCCCGAACTTGGCTTTGGCGCAGGCGTCGGCGCCGCACGCTTGGTTTTCTTGGATTCGGGGTCCTGCGGCGTGCGAGGCGACTCCGAACCAATCGCTTCTCCACCGCCGATAGACAGACTTCCACTGTTGGGCATCTCGCGTCAGTCGGATTTTCACCCGACCCCTCCTGGCTAAGCTGCGGCGGCGAAGCTGAAAGGCTTCGCCGCCGCGTCCGCGCTTAGCG
>CAYVHP010000187.1:0-26114 GCA_964451265.1 uncultured Caulobacteraceae bacterium
AAAACCCCCCGGTCAGGGTCAAGAGCAGGGCCGCCGGCAGACACAGGCTCATCGCCGCCACATAGACCGCCAGGTAACCGAGAACGGCTTGCACCGGATGGGCCTGAACAAAATCGTGCAGGGCAAGGCGGCTGTCGCGCAGGGTGTGCAGGGAAAGATGATTCAACGCCCCGCTGGCGACGACCGCGCCCAGCCCCGCGATCAGCAGAACGGCCGGTCCGAAGCGCCTTAACCAAGAGAGCGCCGAGGCGGGCTTTGTCGGTCCGGTTGACATGGATGGTCCTTAGCCGGTCCCGTCCTTGCGGCCAACGCAATCTCGCCGCTGCGCGAAACTCGGGTCAGCGCGCGCCTATCGCCTGGGCGACGCCGGCGAATCCATCGGCTTTCAGCCGGGCGGCCAGGTCGCGTTTGAGGCGTCGCACAAGCCCCGGGCCTTCATAGACCAGGGCGCTATAGAGTTGCACCATGCAGGCGCCGGCTCTTATCTTGGCATAGGCGTCCGCCCCGCTGCCTACACCGCCTGCCCCGACCAGCACAAAACGCCCCTGCGCCGCCTGATGGAAGCGGGCCAGGACTTGGGTCGACAGCGCCATGAGCGGCGCGCCGGACAGGCCCCCGGTCTCGCCTTTGAAAGACGAGCGCAGGGTGTCGGGCCGCGACAGGGTGGTGTTGGACACGATCACGCCGTCCAGCCCGTGGGCGACCACCGCCTCGCAGATCGCCAGAATCTGGGCGTCGATCAGGTCCGGGGCGACCTTGAGCAAGAGCGGGCGGGCGGCGCCGGCTTTAGCCAGCTCAGCCCGCGCTTCAGCCAGGCGCCCTAGCAATTCGTCCAGCGCCGGGCCCGATTGCAAATCGCGCAGTCCCGGGGTGTTGGGCGAGGAGACATTGGCGGTGAAATAGTCAGCCAGGGGCCACAGGCGCCTCAGGCACTGCACATAATCCCCAACCCGGTCCTGCGCGCTCTTATTGGCGCCGATATTGGCCCCGACGATCCCGCCGCGCCCTTGGCGGCGCGCTAAACGGTGAGCGAAGGGGTCCAGGCCGGCATTGTTGAAGCCCAGCCGGTTGATCACCGCCCGGTCTTCGCTCAAGCGGAAGATACGCGGCTTGGAATTGCCCGCCTGGGCCAAGGGCGTGACCGTACCGCATTCCACCAGGGCGAACCCCGCCGCCAGCATGGCGTCCGGAACCTGCGCATTCTTGTCGAAGCCTGCGGCCAGGCCCACGCAATTGGGCAGCTTCAGCCCCGCCAGATCGACGGCCAGGCAAGGATCATCCGGTCCCGGGTCGCGCGGGCCCAGACCCAGCCGCAGGCCGGCTATGGCCGCGCTATGAGCCTGTTCCGGATCCAACCCGTGCAGGAGCCGGGCGGTGATGTCATGCAGCGCGCTCACAGCTGGATATGGGGCGCGCCGTCTGCGCCCAGCGAAAGAGGCCTGACCTCCAGGGCCAGGGCCGTGTCCAGCGAGCCGTAGAAGTGCGGGAAAAGGCCGCCGCCTCGCGACAGCTCCCATTTCAGGGCCTCGCCAAGCGCCTGGCTCTCGAGAACCACCAGCACCAATGCCTCCCGCCCGTGAAAATGCAGGCGCGCCGTCTCATGAACTTGGGACGCGGCGGACAGGTGAATATAGCCGTCCTTCAGGTCGATGGCCGAGCCCTTGAACCGGCCCAGGGCCTTGGCTCGTTCCCATTCTTCCGCGGGCAGGATCTTGTAGACGAGGCTCATGCGCCCCCGCCCAGCGCCTTGGGCGTCAGAAAGACCAGGCCCCTCGTGGCAAAATCGAAGGCCGCCGCCGCGCCGGTGGGAAAGCCCGCATAGATTCGCGCGCGCTCGGGTCCGTCGCCGCAGCGATGAGCCAGGGTCATGGCCAGTTGATGCAGGCCGGGATTGTGCGCCGTCACCATCACGGTGCGCAAACCCAGCCCCCGCACCTCCGCCTGGGCCAAGATGGTTTCCGGTTCGGCGTTGTAGAGCGCCTGAACCCTTTGCACCTCGGCTTCGGGGAACAGGGGCGCTGCGGCCTGCCAGGTCTGATCGGCGCGCGCGGCGGGGGACACGAGCGCCAGGTCGGGGATGAATCCCGCGCGGGCCAAGGCCTCTGCGACCAGCACGCTGTCGCGCCGGCCGCGGCCGGTCAGGGCGCGGTCGAAATCCTTGCCGGAAGCCGCTCCGGCCTCCGCCTTGCCGTGGCGCAGCAGGATCAGCCGCTCCATTCGCCTATAAGCTCCCTATATGAGGCCCTGGTCCGCACGGTTCATAGGTCGAGCGGGCGTTGCAGGGAAGGGGCTGAGAGGACGCTGCGCCAGTTGACTTAAGACCGGCTTGGCTATCCAAGGCGACAGATGAAGACCGCGAAAGGCGCAGACCTGAGCGAGATCAAGGGTGAAGGGCTCGCGCGCTTCGGACCCGATACGCCTCTGCGCCTGGATTCCGGCGCACGGCTGGACGGGTTCGAGATCGCCTATCGCACCTATGGGTCCTTGAATGCGGACCGGACCAACGCGGTGCTGGTCTGTCACGCCCTGACCGGCGACCAGCACGCGGCGGGCATTCACCCGGCCAACGGCAAGCCGGGGTGGTGGACCCAGGTGGTGGGCAAGGGTCTGCCGCTGGACCCCGACCGGCATTTCATCATCTGCTCCAATGTCATCGGCGGATGCATGGGCTCCACCGGCCCGTCCTCAATCAATCCGGCGACCGGCAAGCCCTGGGGCCTGGCCTTTCCCGTGATCACCATCGCCGATATGGTGCGAGCCCAGGCCATGCTGATCGATCATCTCGGCATCGAGACCCTGTTCGCCGTGGTGGGCGGGTCAATGGGCGGCATGCAGGTGCTGCAATGGGCGGCCGACTATCCGGATCGGCTGTTCGCGGCCGTGTGCATCGCCGCAACCGCGCGCCATTCGGCCCAGAACATCGCCTTTCATGAGGTGGGGCGCCAGGCGATCATGGCCGATCCCAGCTGGCTGGCGGGCGACTATGCCAACCAAGGCGCCAGGCCGGAAAAAGGCCTGGCGGTCGCACGCATGTCCGCGCACATCACCTACCTGTCCGAGGCGGCCCTGCAGCGTAAATTCGGTCGCGAATTGCAACGCGACGGCCTGTCCTGGGGCTTTGACGCCGACTTCCAGGTGGAAAGCTATCTACGCCACCAGGGCGCTACGTTCGTGGATCGCTTCGACGCCAACTCCTACCTCTACATCACGCGCGCCATGGACTATTTCGACCTCGCCGCCGGCTATGACGGCGTGCTGGCCGAGGCCTTCCGCAAGGCGCGTGAAACCCGGTTCTGCGTCCTGTCCTTCACCTCCGACTGGCTCTATCCGACCCCGGAAAGCCGGGCGATCGTGCGCGCCCTCAACGCAGCCGGCGCGCGGGCCAGCTTTGTGGAAATCGCCAGCGACAAGGGCCACGACGCCTTCCTGCTCGACGAGCCGGTTATGCGCTCGGCCCTGATGGGCTTTCTGGAAGCCGCCGGTTCAGCGCGGGGTCTCTCATGAGCCCAGCCGAAGCGGCGCGGCGCGAGGACTTTCGCGCGATCCTGGGCCTGGTGAAGCCGGGCGCGCGGGTGCTGGACATCGGCTGCGGCGAGGGCGCCCTGCTGGAGCTGCTGACCCAGCAAAAGCAGGTCGATGGCCGTGGTCTGGAGATCAGCCCCGGCAACGTGTCCCTGTGCCTGGCGCGGGGGCTGGCGGTGGTGCAGGGCGACGCCGACCACGATCTGGCCGATTTTCCCACCCGCGCCTTCGACTATGCGGTTCTGTCTCAGACTTTGCAGACCGTGCGCCAGCCTCGCGATGTCTTGTCGGAGCTGCTGCGCATCGCCGACCGCGCCATCGTGTCGTTCCCCAATTTCGGTCATTGGCGGGTGCGCTGGTCACTGATGGTGCAGGGGCGCATGCCCACCACCGGAGTCCTGCCTGCGGCCTGGTGGGAGACCGAAAACATCCACCTGTGCACCCTGCGCGATTTCACCCAGCTGTGTTCGGACCTAGGCCTGACCATCGAGGCCAGCGCCGCCCTGGCGCAAGGCAAGCCCGCGCGGGCCATCAACCCCATGAGCCCTTTTGAGAACTGGCGGGCGGAGCAGGCGCTGTTCGTGCTGACCAGGAAGTAGGGCGAAAGTCCATGTAACGTGTGTTATACATATAACTCACGAAGCCATGAGCGCCCCTGTGAGAATTTCAACAGCCGACTTCATCAAGAAATTCGGCGAACTCGCCGATCTGGCATTGGCTGAGCCGCTCAGGATCACCAAGCACGGCCGGGACCGTCTGGTTGTCTTATCGGCTGCGGAATATGACCGATTGAAGCGGCGGGATCGGCGTGTCGTCCGGGTCGAGGACTTGACGGACGAGGACCTTGACCTCATCGCCCAAGCTGAAGTTCCCGCGGAATTTGCCTATCTCGATGCGGAACTTGAGAACTGGAAACCGTGAGCTGGCCACAGCCGCGTCCGGGTCTTGTTATCCGATACGCCTATCTATGGCGCCGTGAGGCTGACGTCGGCCGCGAAGCGGGCGTAAAGGACCGCCCCTGCGCGATCATCGTCGCGGTCAAGACGCAAGCGGCAGAAACGATGGTCTATGTTTTGCCGATTACCCACACTGCGCCGCGTATCGCCGAAGACGGTGTGGAACTGCCGTCACCCACCAAGGCGCGTCTTGGTCTGGACAGCAATAGGTCTTGGATTGTGCTGACGGAAGCGAACATCTTCGCGTGGCCAGGTCCGGACCTTCGTTTTATCGAAGGGCGGGGACCGGAAAGCATCGCCTACGGCATGCTTCCGCCCAAGCTGATGGCCGTCGTCAAGGAACGGTTCGTCAAACGGCTCCAGGCGCGGCGCGCGGGGATGGTCAAGCGGACCGAGTAGTCTACCCCGCGATGGCCGCCGCGTCCTTTTCGCCCGTGCGGATGCGCAGGGCGGCTTCCAGGTCCAGTACGAACACCTTGCCGTCGCCGATCTTGCCGGTATTGGCGGTGCGCGCGATGGCTTCGATCACCTTTTCCACCAGATCGGTGGGGACCGCGATCTCCAGCTTGACCTTGGGCAGAAGCTTCACTTCGTACTCGGCGCCCCGATAGACCTCGGTCTTGCCCTTTTGGCGGCCATAGCCGCGAACTTCGGTCACAGTCAGGCCGGAGGCGCCCGCCTCGGTCACGGCGTCCAGAACGGCGTCCAGGCGACTGGGTTTGATGATGGCGCTAATCAGCTTCATAGGGCGTCCTTGTCGTAACGGCTTTCCAAGTAAAACTAAGGCGAATGCGCGCCGCCTCCAAGTCTCTCTTATCGCTTTTACCGCCGACGGCGCCTCAAATCGGGCCCTGCCCCCCAAACGAGTCCCGGGCCGGTCTCAGGGCGCCCGGCAGGAAGGCTCGGGCCGTGACGCCTAAGCCCTTGGGTTTAACCGCAAAAGTCTGTTTGACCGCTTCCAGCAGGATCAGCCCCGCGAATTTCGGCCAAAGGCGCGCCCCGGCCTGTTCAAATCCCTCGGCATAGGGCGCTAGGGCGGCCATAGGCGGGGCGTACAGGGCGCGCGACCAGGCGATCGGCTCAAGTTCCGCTTCACGGGCCAACTGCTCCAGCTGGGCGCGGGTGAAAGGGCGGCCGTATCCGAACGGCGTGCCCTCGCCGTGGCACCAGACCCCGCTGCGGGCCGCAGCAGCCAGGACCACCCGCCCGGACGGCGCCATCACGCGCCACACCTCCCGCAGCAGGGCAAGGGGATCGTCGCTCTCCTCCAGCCCGTGCACCACCAGCACCCGGTCGAACAAGGCGTTAGGGAAAGGCAGAGCGCCTTCGCGCATCAGGCAGGTGCGGTTGCCGGCCCCGACGGCGGGCCAGGCCTCCACCCCCTGCTCAGCCGGCATGGCGGCCACCGCGCGGCGCGCCTGGGTGAAGCGCTCCAAAAAGGGCGTGGCGTAGCCCAGGCCCAGAACATCCAGCCCGGCGCCGTCGCCCCAGGTTTCGCTCAGCTTGCGTCCGAGCATGTCGCGCGCCGCCCGGCCCAAGGGCCCGGCGTAAAAGCGGCGAAGCTCGATCACGTCACGGCGCATGCGAATCCTCGATCAGACGGGCTCAATATAGGGCCGCTTCGCGAACCGGCCATGGCGGCGTAGAACAGGACAAGGTACCTGGTTCCGACATCCCTCATGACGCTGCACATCGTTCAGTTTCCCTGCCTGGCCGACAACTACGGCTATATCGTCCGCGACGAGGCCTCGGGCCTGACGGCCTGTATCGATACGCCGGACGCAGACGCCATCCTTGGAGCCCTGGACGGCCAGGGCTGGCGGCTGGACTTCATCTTCAACACCCATTGGCATCCCGACCACGCCGGCGGCAACCAGGCCCTGAAGGATAAGACGGGGGCCTTCATCGTCGGCCCGCAGGAGGTCACGCGCATCGCCCCCCTGGACCGGGCTGTGATCGGGGGCGACCGTGTCGCCCTGGGCCAGACTGAATTCGAAGTACTCGACGTGGGCGGCCATACCCTGCAGCACATCGCCTACTACGATGCGGCGGATCATGCCGCCTTCGTCGGCGACAGCATCTTTCCCCTGGGCTGCGGTCGCATGTTCGAGGGCCAGCCTAAGCAAATGTGGGCCAGCCTCTCGCACATCGCGGCCCTGCCGCTTGAGACCCAACTCTATTGTGCTCATGAATACACCGCCGCCAACGCCCGCTTCGCCCTGTCGGTGGACAGCTCCCCGGCGCTCAAGACGCGAGCGGAGGCGGTGTTTGCCGCCCGCGCGCGCGGCGAGCCCACCGTCCCCTCCACGGTGGGCGAGGAACGCGCGACTAATCCATTCCTGCGCGCGCCCATGCTCGCGGCGCGCTTCGGCTTGCACGGGCGCGCTGACTATGAGGTGTTCGCTGCGGTTCGCGCAGCCAAAGACGATTTTAGGGGATGAGCACGCTCCTGAGCGCGCAGCAGGCTATCGCGCTCCTGGGCCTGTCGCCCCATCCCGAGGGCGGGTGGTTCGTGGAGACCTTTCGCGATCAAGGCGGTCCGGACGGACGCGCGGCGTCCACGGCCATCTATTTCCTGCTGGAGGCGGGCCAGGCCTCTCGCTGGCATCGGGTCAAGGACGCGGCGGAGGTGTGGCATCACTATGCGGGGGCGCCGTTGAAACTCAGTCTGGCGCCGCCCCAGGGCGGCGGGGCGCTGGATGTCGTTTTGGGGCCTGACCTCGCCGCCGGCCAGAGGCCTCAGGCGGTTTGTCCGCGCGACGCCTGGCAAAGCGCGGTGAGCCTTGGGGATTGGAGCCTGTGCGGATGCACCGTCGCGCCGGGCTTTGAATTTTCGGCCTTCGAGCTGGCTCCGGAAGGTTGGGCGCCGGTCTAAGTTTTTGTATTGACGCGCGCTTAGTCCGAAAACCAGTTCCCACTTTTCGGAACGCGCTCTAGTTCCCCAGCGCCGCGCGCACCAGGCGCTCGGAGGACGGGCGTCCCGCCGGCCCCTGAGACAGGTCGACGAACACCTCCATGCTCATCTGCTGTCCGCCGCCGGGCAGGGGCGCGACCATTGCTCCGGCCTTCGATCCGGGCTGAAATTCCATGCGGGCCAGGCGACGAAGGAATAGGCGGCCGTCATCGCGGTGCGAAAGCACGACCACCGCCTCGGCCGCGGCCGTGGCGGCGTCCACGAACACCGGCGCGGACTCCGGAGTCACATCGGGGGCGGCGAAGCGGATCAGGTGCTGGGCCGCACGCGATGCGCGGGCGGAGGATTGCAGCATGCGCTGGAACACGACGTTCGGCGGCAAGAACGGCGGGGGCTGAAGATCGTCCGCGCCGCTGACCATGGCGGCGGCCTCGCCGCCGGGGGCCGTGGGGCTGAACAGGGTCAGCCCGCCGAGCCGCGTGGCCCGCACCACCGGCTCGCCCAGATCGTTGCGGTAGATGATATCGCCGCGCGAGGCGGGGGAGGCTTGTAGGACCCAGACCTCGGGGCTGTCTTCGAATTTCAACAGAGCCGCGCTGCTGGAGCGATCAAACACAAAGATCGACCCTTCGCCGACTGAATAGCGGGCCACGGGCGGGGCCTGCAATCCGCGGTCCGCGCGCGGCGTGGGCATATCGCGCAAGACCGAGGGAGGCGGGCCGAATCCGCCGGGGAAATTAGCGGGCGGCCCGGGGCGGTCGGCGAACAGCCGCGGATGGGGACGGTGAAGGTCAGCAGCGCCGATTATCCAGCCCTGGGCGAACGCCATGCCGGGCGTCTGGACCATGCCGTTGATCTCGGCCGCCGCCGGGGGCGGCGCGAAGGACACTTCGGCGCGCGCGGATCCGGCCGCGACCAGCGCAGCCCAATCCCACAAGCCGCTGAAAGCCGCCAACTTGCCTTGGATCATGACCAAGTCTGTTGCACCGACAGTGGGGCGGATTTGAGACGGGCAAAGGGCCGCAGTGCGTCAGAGGTGCTCAATCGCCCTGGTCCACCGGTCAAGCTCGGCCCTGATGCTCCCCTCGTCCGGGATGAATCGTCAAGCCCGTTCAACGCACAGGGACACGCCCATGCCGCCGCCGATGCACAAGGTGGCCAGGCCTTTCTTGGCGTCGCTTCGGTTCATCTCATAGAGCAGGGTGGTCAAAATGCGCGCGCCCGAGGCGCCGATCGGGTGGCCGATGGCGATGGCCCCGCCGTTGACGTTGACCTTGGCCGGATCAAAGCCCAATCCCCGGCTGACGCACAGGGCCTGAGCGGCGAAGGCCTCATTGGCTTCGATCAGGTCCAGGTCGGCCACGGTCCAGCCGGCCTTTTGCAGGGCCTTCTTGGTGGCGGGGATGGGTCCCGAGCCCATGATCGCCGGATCGACCCCGGCGGTCGCCCAGGAGGCGATGCGGGCCAGGGGTGTGAGCCCACGAGCAGCGGCCTCGGCGGCGGTCATCAACACCACCGCAGCAGCGCCGTCGTTCAGCCCGGAAGCGTTGGCGGCAGTGACGGTGCCTTCCTTGGAAAAGGCCGGGCGCAGGCCCGCAACCGATTCATAGGTCGCGCCGTAGCGGATATATTCGTCCTTATCGACCACGGTGTCGCCTTTGCGGCCCTTGATGGTCACGGCGGCGATCTCGGCGTCGAACTTGCCCGCCGTCTGGGCGGCCTCGGCCCGGTTCTGCGACAGGACGGCGAAGCGATCCTGGTCTTCCCGTGTAATCTGGCCCTGGGCGGCGAGATTTTCGGCGGTGACGCCCATGTGGTAGCCGTTGAAAGCGTCCCACAGGCCGTCCTTGACCATGGTGTCGATGAATTCGACATTGCCCATCTTGGTCCCGTTGCGCAGGTGCGCGGCGTGCGGCGCCTGGCTCATGCTTTCCTGACCGCCGGCCACCACGATGGAGGCGCCGTCGAGGATTTGCTGCATGCCGATGGCTACGGCCCGCAGCCCTGATCCGCAGATTTGATTGATGCTCCAGGCGGGGGTCTCATAGGGGATGCCGGCATTGACGGACGCCTGGCGCGCCGGTCCTTGGCCTGCGGCGGCTTGCAACACATGGCCCAGGACAACTTCGCTCACCTGACCGGGCTCCACGCCGGCCCGTTCCAGGGCCGCCTTGATGGCGATCGTGCCCAGCGCAGCGGCGGGCAGGGAAGCGAGGGCGCCATTGAAGGCGCCGACGGGGGTGCGGGCGGCGGAAACGATAACGATATCAGTCATTGAAATAGGCTCCTGCCGATTGTCCTGGGCAAATATTCAAGGATTGGCCCGCGCAGCGGGGCTGAGGAATTTAGGAAATGCTGCACTAGCGTTGGATGATGTCATCCGCAATAATATGGCGATGCACAAGAGCGCACCAAGCGCGTCCGTTGCGAATTCGGGGTGACCATGACTGACCCAGCCGCGTCCGAGACAAAATCTGGCAACTCCAAAGCCGCCGGGGAGCGGGTGGTCATCAAGAAATACGCCAACCGAAGGCTCTATAACACCGCTTCCAGTTCCTACGTCACCCTCGAGCATCTCAGCGAGATGGTCAAAAAGCACGTCGACTTTGTGGTCTATGACGCCAAGACCAACGACGACATCACCCGCTCGGTGCTGACCCAGATCATTTTTGACGAAGAAAATAACGGACAACAGAACCTGTTGCCCATTCAATTCCTCCGCCAGCTTATCCGATTTTACGGCGACTCCATCCAGGCTCTGGTCCCGAGCTATCTGGAGCTTTCGCTCGACAGCTTCACCCAGCAGCAGGAGCGCATGCGCTCCCAGCTCAGCGAGACCCTCGGCGCGGGGCAGGGCCTGAAGTACTTCGACGAACAGATCCGGCAAAATATGCAGCTGTTCGACCGGGCCATGAAGATGTTCTCGCCCTTCACCTTCCCCCGTCCTGACGAAGCCCAGGCCAAGGGCGCGCCGGCGGCCAAGCCGGAGGGCGATGAATCCCTGGCCGATCTGAAAAAACGGCTGGAAGAGATGCAACAGCAAATCGAAAAGCTGGCGTCCAAGGGCTGAAATCTCTGCTGGATCGCGCTGATTTCGCGGGGGCGTGACCGAGCCTTAACCCTCTGCGGTCATAATGCGGCGGACTATCGTCTCGAGAGCGACCGTGATGACCGATCCCATTGAAGCGATCCGCCGGCCCAACGGCGACAGGCGCTCTCGCGTGCGCCGTCAGGCCGACGCCCTGTCTCAGGCGCCGTCCGGCAAGGAAAGCGCCCAATTGCCGGTGGTGATCGCGCCGGAAAAGATCCTCGATCCCCAGCCCGTGGTGGCGGCGCAACTGATGGGGCAGGACGGCCAAAAGCGCGGCCTGCGCGGCGGTCCGCAAACCCTGGCCCAGGCGCGCGCGGCCTATCTGTCGACCGAATGGTCCGGCGCCATTGATCGGCGCAACCGCACGGGGTTGTTTTCCAAAACGAAGGTCTGATCGACTGTATGGCTGGGCCGGCTTCGGGTGGCGCCGGTCTTGCTTGGCTCCAGGACACTTGTTTCGTGATCCTCAGGGCCGTCCCACATGCGCACAGTCGCCGCCTTCGCCACCCGCGCCCTCGATGTGCTGATGGTCGCCCTGGTGTTTACGGCCCTGTCCTAAACTCAAGATATCATAATCGGACATCGGCTCGGCCGATTCCGAGGACGACTTTTGGTAAGTGGTCGACCTTAGTTCGATGCGTCCGCCCCATGGCGTGAGCCGACGATGGTCACGATGAACCCGGCCAGCACGTCGAGCAGGACCATCAGGGTAATCAGGAAAAACGTCGAGGTCGCGCAGGCGCCGAACAGCAGAAACTCGACCAGGCAGACGATAAACAGGATCATCGACAGCGAGTGGTTGATGATCGCTACGTGGCGGCTGGCGGTGGACTTGAGCAGCTCCACGAACAGTAGGATGAGCGCGCCCAAGACCAGCACATCGCCCAGGCCTACGCTCCAGACGGCGCTGGAGGCCATGTGCACGGAAAACAGGGGCTGGGTCAGCTGATCTTGTGCGCTGGTCGTGTGCATCCCGCCCATGGTCAAGGCCACGAGGTTATAGGTCAGGACGATCAGGGCCAGCAGCGGAAACGCAGCGATCATGGCGAGTCTCCCCCTTCCGCACACAGCAGGCTAGCCCGTTTGGCCCGACATGCAAATCGGGGGCGCTAGATGTGCGCGACGATCACCTCTCCGGAGCTCGCGATGGCGGGCCTTGCGGCTTGGGGCCGCGACCGCTTGGTGATGCCCTTGACTCCGCCGGCTGACAACAGGCTCACGTCGGCCAGGGCGATGCCTATGGTCCACTTGTTGGCGGCGGCGATATAGCGGGGCGTCCAGGTCGGCGCGTACTTGTCCTTGTACCGGCGCACGCCCTGGAAGTTGTAGAGGTCCTCGCCCCGTTCGAACAAAAGCTTGCCGACCCGCGTCATTAAGGGGGCCAGGGGGCGTCCTTCCAGGCCGGCCAGGGGCGCCATGCCGAACTCGAAGGCTTCATACCCCTGATCGCGGCCCCATTGCAGCAGCTCCACGAACAGGAAATCCATGATGTTCTTGGGCGCGCTCTCGCCGTAGCGCATCAGGTCCATGGAGAATGACGAGCGCTCGGCGGTGGTCCACAGATTGGCGAAGGCGACGATGCGCCCGTCCACCCGCACCAGGGCGCAGGGAAATTCGCTGACGTAGGCAGGATCGAAGCGGCCCATGGTGAAGCCCTTTTCACCGCCCGCGTGATGGGCCAGCCATTGGTCGGAAATAGCCCTCAATTCACCCAGGTGCAGGGCGGTTTGGCTCTTGGGGATCACTTCAAACTGGGCTCCGCCTTCCATCGCCTTGCGCCAGTTGCGGCGCAGGACCTCGCGCTTGCGGCCCTGCAAGGAGAAGTCGTCCAGGCGGACGGTGGCGGATTCGCCAGTTTTCTGCACGGCAAAGCCCAGGTCCACCAGTTCAGGCAGCAGGTCCGGCCCGGCGGCGTAGACGGCGGCGCGGGCGGCGTGCGCGTCGGCCAACTCGCGGAAGCGCCACAGCAGCTCCTGCCGTTCGCAGACCAGGCCCACCGGCGCGCCGAAGGCGATCCAGGAGCGCCCACGCACCCCGAACATCAGAAAACTCTCACCTGAGTTGGAGAACAGAAACCGCTTGTCGCCCAGCAAGGCCAGGTTCGCATCGGGGCCGGCGCTCTGCGCCTTGGCCAGAATTGCCCGGGCGCGCTCATAGTCCGGATCGTGATCGCTGACGATGGGCGGCGTCGCCGGGGTCGAGATCATGCGCCACAGGCCTACGGCCAGGAACAACACGCCGACGCCCGTCCAGGCCCGCAGCGAGCGGCTGGCGTCCGCGCTGACCATCACCCGCCAGAACAGCTGATCGCCGTAGGCGACGTTGTGATAGGACCACAGGCTCAGCATGCCGGCGCCGACCACGGCCGCGAAGGCCGACAGGAGCCAGCCGGGCGTAATCTCCATACGGCTGAGCCGCGCCGCGCGCGGGAAAGCGCTCCGCAGGGGCGCCAGCATCAGGCCGATACAGGTCAGCACGGTGGTTTCCCCCCAATATACGCCCTTGAGGAGGGCCAGGGTCGCCGCAGCGGCCAACAGCGCTGTGGCGGCCGACCATGCCGCGTCGAGCCTCTGCTTCAGGCCGAAGGCGACCAAGACGAGCATCATGCCGATGATGCTCGATACGAAATGGCTGACTTCTATGACGGGCAGGGGCGCGTGATCGGCCAGCCAATGCAGGCGCGCCGGATCGCCCGGCGTGGCGCCCGAGGCGAGCAGCATGACGCCGGCGCCCAGGGTGAGCACAGCCATCACCGTCGGACCGATGACAAACGCCGCAGGCTTAACGTCCCGCCAACCGATCATGGAACTCCTTGGTCCGCCCTGGTCGGGGCGGGGCGCGCTTATAGCGCCGATGCCCTGCAGGCCGCCAGGGCCGCCCTTCGCGAGGCCCGGCGACGGTTCGTCGCGGCCAAAGCGTTCAGGCGCCAGATGAATGGTCATGGCCGGGTCCTGTTAGGAATGCGCTAACCCTAAGACCGCCGCCCTCGGGCCTTCGCCCCCATTGCGATTGAATGTCGCATCCCTGGCGTGGGCGGCGAGTCAGGCCTCGTCCCGGAAATAGGGCTCCACCTCGCCCTGCAGTTTGATCGTCAACGGATTCCCTCGGCGATCAACCTTGGCGCCCAGGGCCAACCTGACCCAACCCTCGCTGACGCAATATTCCTCGACGTTGGTCTTCTCGGCGCCCTTGAACCGCACCCCCACGCCGCGCCCTAAGGCGTCGGCGCTATAGAAGGGACTGGCGGGATCGGTGGACAGTCGGTCAGGGGGAGACTCGGTCATGGAACCCGTTGGCAAAGGCTGCTGGCGCAAAGCCCGAGCCTAAGAGCACAGGGCCGCTGTCCTGGCTAGTGGGTTGAGTTTTGACCCGTCCGTCAGGAAATGACCAGCAACTACAGTTGACTGAGTTCGTCTTGCCTGATGAGTCCCCGCCAGACTTCAATAGGCGTCTCTCACATTTCAATAACTGCAACGGCTTTGACAGATTGCCGCAGTTTTCGAGGTTCCGCGTCAGATTGTCCTACTGACACATACTTAACCTCTCGTTGAGCGGAGGCGTGCATGTTGTGACCAGGAGGCGCGGATGTTCGCTACGATTGAATGCCTAAAGCAACACGATCTAAGCCTGGTTCTCTGGGCGGCGGTTGTCTGCGTCATTTCGGTGGCCGCCGCCTTCGGCGCTTACAGGCGCGCCGTGCTGACGCGCGGTGGTTTGCGGCTCGCCTGGATCGCTGCGGCCGCCACGCTGATGGGCACGGGCATCTGGGCCACTCATTTTCTGTCCATGCTCGCCTACCGCAAGGATATGGACCTGGGCTTTGACCTTGGTCTTACAGGCCTGTCGTGGCTGACCTCTGTAACAGGCATGGGGATTGGCGTCGCGGTCTGCGCGCAAAGCCGCGATTTCAAAGGGCGTTTGGCGGGCGGCGCGATCTGCGGCGCTGTGGCGGCGCTGCTCCACTTCATGGGCATGGCGGCCATCCGCCTTCCGGCCCTGCTTGTCTGGGACCAAGGCTTGGTGGCGGCGGCGATCAGCTTCGGCGTGGCCGGTTCCGCCGCGACCTTCGCCGTCGCCGGTAAGCTGGATCGGCGCACGCGCTGGTTCGGCGCCGCGACTCTGTTGTGCTTGGCGATCCTCTGTTTGCACTACACGGGGATGGCTGCGGTGACTTTGATCCCCGACGCCCAAGCCATCGACACGGGGCCGATCGGCCGCGTGGCTTTGGCCTGGGGTGTTGTCGGCCTCGTGGGTCTGATCGTCCTGGGCGGCTTGGGCGTGGTGGGCATAGACCGCATTAGCACCCATTACGCCCTATCCAGCATGCGTACGGCGCTAAGCTGTACGCCGTCTCCCCTGGCGATTTTCAACGCGAACAGCCGTCTGGCGTTCTGGAACGACGGCTATGCCCAAGCCCTGAGCCTGATTGATCTGACGGCCGAACGGGGCCTGAGTTATCGGACCATAATTGCGGCCGCCGTCAAACATGGCCTGCCGCCTTCTTTGAGCGACACGCACAGGACGATCCTGGCCGCTTCAGACAGGGCGCTCGACCCCTTCATGGCGCCGGATGGTCGCTGGTTGCAGCCTAAGCTGGGCCAAACCCAGGACGGGGGATTCGTCGTCCTGCTGAGCGATGTATCGGCCCAAACCGAAGCGCGAAAGGCGGCCGAAGCGGCGGCCCGGGCCAAGGACGAATTCCTGGCCAATATGAGTCATGAGATCCGCACGCCGCTCAACGCCGTTCTGGGCATGGCCCATGTCATGCGTTGCCACCCGCTGGAGCCGGATCAAGCCAAACGGCTCGGCCTGATCGAGGACGCTGCGCGCGTCTTGAACGGCCTGCTCAACCACGTCATGGACCTGTCCAAGATCGAAGCCGGCACGATGAAAGTACAGCGCGAAGCCTTCGATTTGGCCGCGACCGTGGAAAGTGCGGCGGCGGACCACGCATTGGAGGCCTCCAAAAAGAGTCTGGGTTTCACCGTCGAGATCGATCCGGCCGCCACAGGCTATTGGCGCGGGGACAGCGGCAAACTTTACAAGGTCATCGACACCCTGCTGTCCAACGCGGTGAAGTTTACCGAGCGCGGCCGCGTGACCGTGCGCGCCCATTGCATACCGGAGGGCCTGCGTATTGCGGTCCAGGACACCGGCATAGGCGTGGGCGGCGATATGCGCACCCTGATTTTCCAGGCCTTCGCCCAGGCGGACGGCTCTGCCACGCGCCGTTTCGGCGGTGTGGGCCTGGGCCTGACGATGGCGCAGCGCCTGGTGGAGCTGATGGGCGGCGAACTCAAGGTGGAGAGCGTCGAAAACGCCGGCTCGACCTTCACCTTCGACTTGCCCTTGGAACGCGATGTCGCTCCTCAGGCTGATGAGGCGGCGCAAGCCGCCGGGCCGGGGGACGGGCGCGACCCCTCCCTCGTCATCCTGGCTGCGGAAGACAATCCCACCAATCAGCTGGTGCTCAACGCCATCCTCGAACCCCTCGGCGTCGACCTCACCATGACCGCCAACGGCAGCGAGGCGGTGGAGGCGTTCGGAGCGCGGCGGTTCGATCTGATTCTGATGGATATTCAGATGCCAGGCATGAACGGCGTCGAAGCCACCAGCGAAATTCGCCGCCGCGAAAAGGAAACGGGGCAGGCACGCACGCCTATCGTGGCGGTCACGGCCAACGTCATGCAGGAGCAGGTCGACAGCTATCTGGCTGCAGGCATGGACGGCGTCGTGGCCAAACCCATCGACATGACTGCACTTTTGCAGGCCATGGACGCGGCGCTGTGCTCCAATGAACCGGTCAAACCAGCAGCCAAAGCCGCCGAAGCCTGAGCTCCGGCGGCTCGCGCAGCGATCAAGGCCGCGTCTGACGGGCGAGTCGGGTCTCCTCGCGGTTCAGCCGGCGTTGTTCGATGCGTGTGATGTGGCCTCCGTGGCGCAGCGCGTCCAGACGCGCTTGGCGGCGGATCGTGCGGGCTTCAGCCCGAAGCATCATGGCCTTGCGCGGGCTCATCCGGCCTTCGTGACGGACCGCCACGATCCGATGATCAAGCGTCACCAGACGGGCGTTGACTTCAGCACGGCGCGGATGACTCGCCTGGAAGCGGGTTTCGGCCGAGGCGCCGCCGGCGGCGCCCAGGGCCGTGCACAGGCCTAAGGCCAGCAGCAGGGTTTTGGCGGGGGTAAGCATAACATCGTCTCCCAATGAACGAGCCCTAGCGGCTCGAGAGACGGTATGGGCCTGTGGCTCTGAACGGCCTCGCGACGACGCATTCAGAAGCCGTTTATGCCGATGAACGGGCCGTCAGGTTTAACCCTTGACTTCGGTTTCGGGGCGGTCGCCGCCGGAGGCGACCTCGTCATGCCAGACGCCCTCTTCATCCTCGAAGGAAATGCCTTTGGTTTCTCCCGGCACAGTCTGCTCGCGCGCCGCCCGTTGGGCTGCGCTGAGCGCGGCGTCGTGGGAGGGGAAGGTTTCGGAATAGACTCCGTCCGCCCGATAGGCCCAGCCGCCGTCGTGTTCGACGATTTCGTAGGTGATCTTGCTCATATCGGGGCCTCCGTGCGGGTTAAGGACCGATCCTACACCCTCGCGAGACATGGGGGCATCCCCGCGCCGAATTCAGGGCTTGTGCTGAAACAAGGCGTGCAAACCGGCGAAGACGGCCCACCACAACAGGGCTGCAGGCACAGCTGCGATCAAGATGCCCTTGGCTGGGGACGAACGCTTGGGCGGGGGTGGTTCCGGCTGGGGCGCGGGCGGCGCCAAAGAATCCTGAGCTTGAGCGCCTTCCGCATGACGCGCGCGCGCGGCCAAGCCATCGGCAGGGCTGCCAGAGGGATTTTGAGCGTCGAAAGCAGGCATGAATCCGTCCTCCCGCTTGGATGATGCGCCCATGTTCTTAAAATTCGATTGGGCGGCGTTGAGTTTCATCCAAGGCTCAGCGACCCTACAACCCGAAAATATCTGATGCAACCGGGCGGACAATGCACAACTATTAGGATTGGACTACGGAAATCCAACCTGAGTTTTACTGTGAAGGTCTCACCGGCACGAATTTCTGTACCCTGCGCCCACGGTTTTCAGCCACGTAAACGTTGTCGTGCGAGTCCGCAGCCAAGCCGTGGGGCTGATCGAACTGCCCAGCAAAGTGGCCGGCGCCGTCGCCGAAGGTGGACAGGATTTTTCCACTTCGCCGATCCAGGATCGCGACATTGTCGTTGTTCTGGCTGAGCAGGTAGATCATCGACTGGTGGGCGTCGTGGGAGAAATCAAGCGACACCACCGAGCCGCCGCTTTCCTTGGCCTTGCCGTCGGCGGGTGGGGTGTAAGGCGTCCATGGCACGTCCAGGCTCTTCTTGAACTTGCCCATCTTGTCATAGACGAGGATCCGTCCGCCCGGCCGGTCGCACATGTAAAACAGCCCGTCGTGCGCCACGCCCATGCAATGGATCGAGGTGGCGTCGATGGTCCATTGGCGCAGGAACTTGCCGTCCTTGTCTAACACCACGACGCGGCGGTTGCCCTTGGGGCCTTCGCCGTCCGAGACATAGACATCGCCGTCCGCCGGATCGATCCAGATGCTCGATGGCTGGGTGAACACCGCCGCATCAGAGTTCAGCGGCTTGCCCTTTTGCGTGCCGTCAGAGGTGTCGTACACGCCCTTCTTGCCCACCTGCAGCAGCAGTTTGCCGTCATGCGTGTACTTCTGAACCATGCCGGACGGCGCACTGCCGATCCAGATATTGCCGGCCTTGTCGAAGGCGCAGCTGTGCAGGCGCGGGTCGATCAACTTGGGATCACCCCATGCGTTGATCAGTTTCCCCTGGGCGTCGACTTCAATAACCGGGGGGGCCAGATGGCCGGCGTTGGCGTCGCCTTCAGGCGGGTCCTGCCGGTGAAGGATGAACACATGGTCGTTGGCGTCCACGCACAGGCCGCCGATGGCGCCGAACACCCAATGGTCCGGGAAGGTCTCGGGCCAGGACCGATCAACCTGGTAGCGCGGCGGCTGATCCGCGCGGCCGGGTCCTGCGCCGGCCATTCCCAAAACGGCGGCCAGAACGGCGACTGCGCCGGAACTCACAAGAGCGCGCGTGCGCTTGGTCATGAAGATATCCTCGAAGCTATGCCGAACGGCCGTCGGTCAGGTTTTGCCGCCAAGCTTGCGCAGCAGCTCGGCGGTCTCCTTGTGAAAGACCAGAAAATTGTATTCTTCGGCCAGCAAGGTGCCCTTTGGAGGCCCCGGCGGCGTGAGCGCGGCCGTCAGCGGCGTCTCGCCTTTCTTGTTGCGGATGTTGATTGAGGCGCCGCTGTCGACCAAGGCCTGCACCGCCGCATCCCTTCGCCGGGTGGCGGCCACATGCAAGGCGGTGTCGCCGTTCGGATCAGCCTGATCGACCGGCGTTCCCAGTTGCACCGCCAGTTTGACGGTGCTCATCAACAAGGGGTCCGCGATGTTGGTCCCTTCGCGGGTTCCCGGTCCCGCCAGCACCATCAGAGGCGTGCGTCCGTCCTGCAGCGGAATCGACGGGTCCGCTCCTCGGCGAACGAGAACCTTCATCGCCTCAAGCTGAGACAGGTGGACAGCGAGCATATAGGGCGTGGCCCCGGTGAGCCGAACGTCCAGCGCGTGTCCGCTGGCCACGCGCTGCGTCGGGCTGCCCTTGAGTTGGCGCGCGTTGGGATCTGCGCCGTGGTCCAGCAGCGCATTGATCAGCGTCAGATCGCCGCGCATGGCGGCGACGTGAAGGGCTGTGTAGCCGGATCCGGCTGCAGTGGCGTCGGCGCCCGCATCGAGCAGAAGCTTGGCGACGGCGTCCTGGCCGGTATGGGCGGCGATGACCACGGCGCTGGAGCCGTCCGGCCCCGCGTCCTTAGGATCCGCGCCCGCCGCCAGAAGCAGCTTGGCGGACTCAAGATCGCCATCCTGAGCTGCGAACATCAGCGCGGTGTAGCCGCCCACGGCGACCATGGAGATGCCCGCTTCATCGCCCTCGTACAGTTGACAGCACAGCACCATGCGCTGGGTCCAGGAGTTGGACCGCGCCCGCACGTCGGCGTGGGCGTCCAGCAGGGCTCGAACAACGTCCGGCCGGTGTGCTGAAACCGCCCACATCAACGCCGTCTGGCCCCGGGCGCCTTCGCGGGCGTTGGGATCCGCGCCGTGGGACAGCAAGGCCTTAACCGCGTCGACGTTGCCCCGTTGCGCCGCCAGCATCAGGGGCGTGCCGTCAGTGGGCGGCGAAATATTCGGATCAGCGTGGGCGGCCAGCAGACGCACCATCATGGACGTGCTGGAATTGGTCGCAGCAAGCCACAGCGGCGTGATACCGAGGTCGGTGACGGCGTCTACCTTGGCGCCCTTGCGGATGAGGGCGTCGGCCACGGTCATGTCGTCGTTTTGCGCGGCCCAGTGCAGGGCTGAAGCTCCGTCGCCGGCGTGTGCGTTTACATTGGCCCCAGCCGCGATCAGCGATCTTACCGCCGACGCATCGTCGCGCTTGGCGGCCTCGATTAACTGAAGTCCGCGATCCGCGGCGTTCGCCGTGCCGGCGGCCAGCACAACGGCGGCGATGCAAAAAATCCCAAACTGCCGCGCTCGCACTGCCGAGCCCTCCCGCTTATATCGCTTTTGGCAATAGTACACCGCGATGGGCGCTCGTCCATGGCGTCGATTGACAGGCTATGCAGCCCTGGCCGATAATTCTGTCGGCAAAACCCGAGATAAAACGAGACAATAATCGGGTTGAGGAAACGTGCGTATGAGTTGGCAAATTCTTGTGGCTCGAGGGCTCGCAGCGCTGCTGGCGTGCGCAGCCGCCGCGGCCCCGACAGGGATGGTGCGGGCCGCTGCAGCGCTCCCTGAAGCTCATCCTGACACCGCCGTTCTGAGCCAATATTGCTTCACCTGCCATAACGACAAGCGCAAGGCCGGCGGCTTAGTGCTTGAGACCAAGGACCTGAACCACGTTGGACCGGATGCTGAGACTTGGGAAAAGGTGGTGCGCAAGCTGCGCATGGGGGCCATGCCGCCGCCGGGCCTGCCTCGGCCGGACGCCCAGACCACCGACGCCTTTGTCCAGGCGCTGGAAGGCCGGCTCGACCAGGAAGCCGCCCTTCATCCCAATCCCGGCCGCACCGAGGCGCTGCACCGCCTGAACCGATCAGAATATCGCAACGCCGTGCGCGACTTGGTCGGCCTCGATATCGACACCGCCGCCCTGCTGC
Organism: uncultured Caulobacteraceae bacterium; assembly: GCA_964451265.1. Lineage (GTDB taxonomy): Bacteria > Pseudomonadota > Alphaproteobacteria > Caulobacterales > Caulobacteraceae > BOG-938. The sequence continues at coordinate 20,718 of CAYVHP010000187.1, forward strand.
CCCCGGACGATTCGGACACCCAGGGCCTGGACAACAACGCCGGCATGCTGTCGGTCTCTCCAGCCTTGCTGGAGCGCTACCTGACCGTCGCCCGGCGCGTCAGCCGCCTGGCCTTGGCCGCCCCGTCCGGCGGTCCGGGGACCGACACCTTCAAAGTGTCCAACTACGCCGCTCAGGAAGATCAGGGCCAGGATCTTCCGTTCGGGACCCGCGGGGGCGCCAGCCTGACCTATAATTTTCCGACCAATGGCGAGTACGTCATCGCGGTTCGCCTGCGCCGGTCGCTCTACGGCTACATCATGGGCCTGCAAGAGGCCGAGCAGTTGGAGGTTCGCGTCGACGGCGTCCGCGTCAAGACGTTCAAGGTCGGCGGTGAAGACCACGGGATGACGGCCCCGCGCGGATTTGCCGGGGAGCTGTACGGCGACCCGGACTGGGAACGCTGGGTGCATGAGGCGGACGCCGGTCTGGACGTGCGCGTGCCCGTCAAGGCGGGACCACGCGTCGTCTCCGTGGCCTTCGTCGGTCGCGCCACGCGGCCCCAGGACGCCCTCATTCGCGCCCGCAGCTCGTCGGGCCTGCTTCAGCGCGACGATACGCGCGTGCAGGCGGTGGACACCATCGCCATCACCGGCCCCTATGCGACGCCCGCCGCCGGCCCGCTGGACACGCCCAGCCTGCGCCGGATTCTCGTTTGCAGGCCCAAGACCTCCGCCGAGGAAGAGCCCTGCGCCCGGCGGATCGTGTCCTCATTGGCCGGCCAGGCCTATCGGCGGCCCGTGACAGCCAAGGACGTTCAGACGATCATGGCCTACTACCGGGATGGCCGCAAAACCGGGGACTTCAAGGCCGGATTGCAAGAGGCCTTGTCGTGTATCCTGGCCTCGCCCGATTTCCTGTTCCGCGTGGAGCACGAGCCCGCCCGCGCCGCGCCCGGGGCGGCTTACCGGATCAGCGATCTGGAATTGGCGTCGCGCCTATCGTTCTTTCTCTGGAGCAGCATTCCAGACCGCGCCTTGGTCAACCTCGCCGTTGAGCACAAGCTGCATCAGCCGGCCGTGCTGGATCAGCAGGTCAAGCGGATGATCGCCGATCCCCGCTCTAAGGCCCTGGTCGATAATTTCGTCGGCCAGTGGCTGCTGCTGCGCAATCTGCGCGCCACGGCGCCGGACCAGTCGCTCTTCCCAGGTTTCGACGAAGCCTTGCGCGACTCCTTCGAGCAGGAAACCACGCTGTTTTTCAACGACCAGCTCCAGCGCGATCAGAGCGTGGTGCAGTTGTTGAGCGCCCGCTACACCTTCCTCAACGAGCGGCTGGCCAACCACTACGGCATTCCCGGGGTTTACGGGACGCGCTTCCGCCGGGTGGATATCCCTGCGGGCATTCCGCGCGGCGGCCTCTTGGGCCAAGGCAGCCTGTTGATGGTGACCTCCTACCCCAACCGGACCTCGCCGGTGCTGCGCGGCAAGTGGGTGCTGTCCAATCTGCTGGGCACCCCCCCGCCGCAGCCCCCGCCCAATGTTCCGGGGCTGAAGGACACCGGCGCCGGTGGCAAGCCCGCCACGGTTCGCGCCCGCCTGGAAGAGCATCGCAAGAACCCGGTGTGCGCCGCCTGTCACGCTTCCATGGACCCCTTGGGCTTCGCGCTGGAGAACTTCGACGCCACCGGCAAGTGGCGCACGGTCGACGCCGGGGCGCCGATCGACTCCTCCGGGGTGCTGCCCAACGGGACCAAGTTCCAAGGTCCCGACGGACTGCGCGACGCTCTGCTCGCCCGCAAGGAGCAGTTCGTGCAGGCGATGACGGAAAGACTGCTATCCTATGCCCTTGGCCGACAGCTTGAGGCCTACGACATGCCAACCGTGCGTAAGATTGTGCATGACGCCCGGCCGGACGACTATCGTTGGCGCTCCATCATCGGCGGCATCGTCAAGAGCGAGCCTTTCCTGATGCGGACCGCGCGGACACGATCTGTCGCCGCACCGACGGTCGCTGAAGGCGGCGGCAAAAGCGCCACGGCGCTGCAATGAGGTCAGGGTCATGATGATCAGAAAACTGTCGCTGCACCGCCGGACCCTGTTGCGCGGCCTGGGTGCGAGCGTGGCCTTGCCTTTGCTCGACGCTATGGAGCCGGCGTTGGCCCGCGCCGCCGACAAGATCGCCCCGGTCAAGCGCCTGGGCGTGGCCTATGTGCCCAACGGCATGGCCATGGACTATTGGACGCCGAAGACCTCAGGGGCCTTTGAGTTGTCGCCGGTCATGCAGCCCTTGGCGCCGTTCCATGACCGCTTGCTGGTGCTGTCGGGCATGAACGTGCCGCCCGGCGCCGGGGGCGGCCACTCGCGGGCCGCCACAGCCTTCCTGACCGGAACGCCGCCGGGCGTCACCTCCGGCGGCGTGCCCCAGGCCGCCATGTCCATCGATCAGGCGGTGGCCCAGCACTTCGGCAAGCAAACCCAGCTGCCCTCTCTCGAACTGGGCTTGGACAATCTGGATGGGGCGGGCGTCTGCGACGGCTTTCCCTGCATCATGGGCAACAGCATTGCCTGGCATAACCCCAACCTGCCGCTGCCGCCGGAGAACAACCCGCGCCTGGTCTTTGAGCGGCTGTTCGGCGATGCGGGCAGCACTGAAACCACCGCGCGGCTGGCCCACATGCGCCAGGACCGCAGCATTCTGGACTATGTGTCCGAGCGCGCCGCCGATTTGAACAAGGGGCTCGGGGCGGCTGATCGGTCGCGTCTGGTCGAGTATCTGGACGGGGTGCGCGATATCGAAACCCGCATCCAGAAGGCTGAGGCTCAGAGCGCCAAGGACATGCCTGTGGTCAATCAACCGGTAGGCATACCGGCCACCTTCGAGGACCATGCCAAGCTGATGTACGACCTGCAGGTCCTGGCTTTCCAGTCGGACCTGACCCGGGTGATCACCTTCATGTACGGGCGCGAGTTCACCGGCCGCCCCTACCCAGAGATCGGCGTGCCCGAGGGCCATCACCCCCTGTCGCACCACCAGAATGACCCGGACAAGATCGCCACCCTGTCCAAGGTCAACACCTACCATGTGCAGATGTTCGCCTATTTCCTGGACAAGCTAGGCAAGACCAAGGACGGCGACGGCTCGCTGCTCGACAACACCCTGCTGATCTATGGCGCGGGCATGAGCGACAGCAACCTCCATGCCCAGACCGGCATCCCGGTCATGCTGGTGGGCGGACCTAACCAAGGGATCAAGGGCGGACGTCACCTGAAGTACGACGGCGACTCCACGGCCAATCTGCTGGTGGCGGTGATGGACAAGCTCGGCCTGCCCACCGATCATGTGGGAACGAGCAAAGGCAAGCTGGACATCGATCAGCTTTCGGTCGCTTAAAGCCCCTCAGACTATTTTCAGCTCTTGGCGCCCAGCTTGCGCAGCAGGTCTGCGGTCGCCGTGTGCTTGAGCAGGAAGTCGTGGTCGTCCGACAGGCCCGATCCGATCGCCGCCGCCGGCGGCTTCAGCGCCGCCGCCAGCGGGGTCTCGCCGTTGTGGTTTTTGATCTCCAGGGACGCGCCGCTGTCCACCAAGGCCTGAACGATCCCATCGCGCCGGCGGGTGGCGGCGATATGCAGGGCTGTATCGCCGTTGACGTCGACCTGATTGACCGGCGTGCCCAGCTGGGCGGCCAGTTTCAGGATGGCCATGATCTGAGGCTCGGTCAGTCGCGGTCCCTGTTGCGTCTGGGTGCCTCGCCCCGCCGCCGCCATCAGCGCGGTGCGCCCGTCATTGGTGGCCAGGGACGGATCGGCGCCCTTGGCGACCAAGAGTTTCATGATCTCGCCATTGGCCGCGCAGGCGGCCAGGATGTACGGCGTCGCCCCGTTCAAATGGTAGTCGAGGGAATGTCCGCTGCGCAGTTGCTTGGTCGGGCTGCCTTTCTTTTGTCGAGCATTGGGGTCGGCCCCGTGGTCCAGCAGGGCCTCGGTCAAGGCCAGATCGCCGGAGACGGCGGCGATGTGCAGAGCGGTGTAGCCGGCGCCCGCTGCATTGGGATCGGCGCCGGCGGCCAGCAGAGCAATAGCGGCCTCCGACTCCTGTTCATGGGCCGCTATGGTCAGGGCGGTATTCCCATCCGCTGCCGTGTCTTTGATGTCGCCCCCGGCGGCCAGAATGAGCCGGATCGATTCCGGATCTCCGCCTTGGGCCGCGAAGAGCAGGGGGGTGTAACCGCCCTTTGTCACCGTGTCCGCGCCGCCGGAATCCCCCTCGAAATATTGGCAACACAGCATGATGCGCTGGGTCCAGGTCTTGGACCGCGCATGAACGTCTGCGTGGGCCGCGAGCAGCAGGGCGACGACCTCGGGGTGGTGTTCGGCCGCCGCCCACATCAGAGCGGTCTGTCCATGCGCGGCTTCAGGCGTATTGGGGTTCGCGCCGTGCGCCAGCATGCCTTTGACGGCCTGAACATTGCCCAGGCGTGAGGCGACCATCAGCGGCGTGCCGTTGGTCGGCGGCGCAATGTTGGGGTTGGCGTGGGCGGCGAGCAGACGCGCGACCATCGACGCGCTGGAGTTGCTGGCGGCGATCCACAAGGGGGTAACCCCCAGATCGTTGGCCGCGTCGACCTTGGCGCCCTTCCGGATCAGAACCTCGGCGATGGCTAGGTCGTCGTTTTGCGCCGCCCAGTGCAAGGCCGTGGCGCCGTCGGGCGTATGAGCGTTCACATTGGCGCCGGACGCCGCCAGCGCCTTAACCGCAGCGACATCGTCGCGCCGGCTCGCCTCGATCAGTCGAAGGTCCCTCTCGGCGCCGAAGGCGGCGCTTGCGAACAGCACCCCGGCGGCCAAGCACGCCATGCTCATCCGTCCAGCGCTCATAATAGACCTCCCGATCACTGTTATTGCGGCCAATTGTACACCGGCCCGCCATGTCGTCCATGCGGCAACAGGGCTGAATTGACAGGCGCCATCGCCCTGGCGGATAATTTGGGCGTGAACCCCTAAGTGATAATCGGGGTCGAGGAAGCGGCGTATGGGTTGGAATAATCGTGTTGGCCAGGCGCTTTTCGTGCTCGTCGCCTGTGCAGCCGCCGCCGCGCCCTCCGGTGGTTTTGGCGCCGCCCCGACGGCCCTGCCTCACCCCGCCGCCGCTGTGCTCAGCCAATATTGCTTCACCTGTCACAACGACAAGCGCAAGGCCGGCGGCCTGGTGTTGCAGACCAAGGACCTCAACAACGTCGGGCCCGATGCTGAGACCTGGGAAAAGGTGGTGCGTAAACTGCGCATGGGCGCTATGCCGCCGCCCGGCCAGCCACGCCCTGACAACCAAACCACCGATAGTTTCGTGGCCGCGCTGGAGGGTCAACTCGATCATGTGGCGGCGCTGCATCCCAACCCAGGCCGCACCCAGGCCCTGCAC
>CAYVHP010000188.1:0-3481 GCA_964451265.1 uncultured Caulobacteraceae bacterium
CCTCGATCTGGGCCAGCCGCACGCGGCCGTCCTCGCGCGCCGCCTCGACCCGGCGCAGCTCCTCGGCCAGGGTCTCATGCGCCACGCGCAGCCGCTGCAGCCGGGCCGCCGCGGCGGCTTCCTCCTGGCGCAGCGCCGGCATGCCGGCGGCCGCCTCGGCCTGCGCCGTGGCGGCCATGCCGGCCAGGCGCGTCAGGTCGGTCACCGCCGCGGCGGCTTCTTCCAGCCGTTCGGCCGTTGCGGCCATATTCCGGTCGGCCTCGGCCAGCCGCAGGGCCAGCACGGCCGCTTCGGCGCGGCGGATGTGGTCCGACAGGTTGCGATAGCGGCTCGCCTGCCGGGCCTGGCGCTTCAGCTGCCGGTGTTGCTCCTCCAGCGCCGCCAGCACGTCCTGCACGCGCACCAGGTTGGCTTCCGCCGCCCGGAGACGCAGCTCGGCCTCGTGCCGGCGCGTATAGAGACCGGTGATGCCGGCGGCCTCGTCGATGATGCCCCGGCGATCGACCGGCTTGGCGTTGATGATGGCGCCGATGCGACCCTGGCTCACCATCGCCGTCGAGCGCGCGCCCGAGGCCGCATCGGCGAACATCACCTGCACGTCGCGCGCCCGCGTCTCGCGGCCATTGACCTTGTAGAGCGAGCCATGGCCACGCTCGATGCGCCGCACGACGTCCAGCTCATCGCTGTCGTTGAACAGCGCCGGCGCCGTGCGCTTGCGGTTGTCGACCTTCAGCAGCACCTCGGCGATGTTGCGGGCCGGCCGCTGGCCGGTGCCGCCGAAGATCACGTCCTCCATCTCGGCGCCGCGCATCTGCCTGGCCGAGGTCTCGCCCATCACCCACTTCAGCGCCTCGACCAGGTTCGACTTGCCGCAACCGTTCGGTCCCACGATCCCGGTAAGGCCCGGTTCGATGGCGAGCTCGGTCGGATCGACGAAGGATTTGAAACCCGATAGGCGGAGCTTGTGAAACTGCACGTCGGTTACTCGCTGACTGGGGTTACTCGCTGACTGAAGAACGCGAAACCGGCGGCCGGGACGGCGCCCGGCTGCCTTACTTGATCAGCTTGGGCAACGCCTCGTCGAACGCCTCGATGGTGCGCGGGCCGTTCCAGCGCTGGCCGTTGACGAACAGCGTCGGCGTCGAGTCGACGCCGATCTTCTCGCCGGTCTGGCGCTCGGCGACGACGGCCGTGGCCACCTTCTCGTCGGCCAGGCAGGCCTTGATGTCGGCTTCGGTGATGCCGGCGATGCGCAGCGACTTGCCCAGCTCGCCGACCGGATCCTTGCTGGCCGCCCATTGCGGCTGGGTCCGGAACACCACGTCGACGACACCGACATAGCGGTCTTTGCCGGAGCATTCCGCGACCTGCGCCACCTGCAGCGCGACCTGGTCCAGCGGGAAGTCGCGATACACCAGCCGGACCTTGCCGGTATCGATGTACTTCGTCTTCAGCTCCGGCAGGATGTCGGTGTGGAAAGCGGCGCAGTGCGGGCACGTCATCGACGCATATTCGACGATGGTCACCGGCGCATCGGCATTGCCAAGCACATGGTCCTCGGGCGTCACGGCCAGCTCCGGCGGCGCCGGGGCCTGGGCAACCTGGACCGGACCGGGCGGATCCGCTGCCGCGGGGGTGGCGCGCAGGGGCAGGAATGCCCACAGGCCTGCCGCAATCGCGGCGACACCAATGGCGCTGCCCGCCAGTATCAACATCTTACGCATCGAACCCCCTTCGGCCCCCACATCTTGGGAGCTATGCCTGTGAAGAGTCAACGAAACCGGGCTTCTGATTTGTCCACAAATGGCGGTGGAATGTGGCAGGCGCGTAGCAGCATGGCGGGCGACGGTCAAAACCTGTTGACCGGAAAGCCATAAACATCGCGTGTGCCTAGCGACGCGCAAGCACGGCGCGGCCCAGCCGCTCCAGGGCGCCTCTCAGCCGGTCGTCGCCGACCGGCGCCACACGGTCGTGCAGGGCGCGCTGGCTGGCCGGGTCCAGCTGCGGGGCTGCCGGCCGCGGCCCTGCCGGGCGATGCGGCAGGGGGCCCTGGACGATCTGCAGACGGGCCACGGCCGGGTAGCCGAAATAGCCGTTGATGCGTTCGATCAACTGCGGCGCAACATGCTGCAGTTCCAGGGCCAGCGGGCCCTCGACCCGCAGCCTCAGGGTGCCGCCGCCCCTGGATGCGACCGCCGTGCGCGCACCGGCGGCCGGCTCGCGTCGTGGTGCACCGACCAGCCGCTCCGGCAGGCTGTGGCGGGCAATGTCCGGTCCGACGATGATCGACCACTCGGCGCACAGGCGGGCCGTCGCGGTGCCACGGCGCCGTGCCAGCGGCCCCGTAAGGCGCGCAACATGTGCGCCGATGGACTTCAGCCCGCCCCGGCGGTCCAGCGCGATCTCGGGCTCGTCGTCGGCCATGGCGCCAATCTACGTCCGGCCCGTTGTTTCGGCACCTGCCATCGCGGCCACAGTTTCCCGCCGTGACGTGGAACAGCCCCCGGTCTCCGTCCGTTATTGACAAGGGATCTTTCGGAGGTCTGCGAATGTCCGCCACGCCGTCGAAGCTGCATCAGTTCAGCCTGGGTTTCAGCCAGGATGGACGCGTGTGCCGCATGGTCTTCGTCGACGATCACGCGCATTCGGTCGAATGCCTGGCCGATTTCAACGAGTTCACGGAATTCGTTTCGCGCCTGTGCGACGCCGCCACCGAGATGGCGAAGCGTCAGACGCCGGGCGAATCGGCCGAAGCGGCGCCCGATCCCGGCATTCCGGTCACATCCGCCTCGTTCCGCCCCGATCCCGAGACCGGACATATCCAGGGCAACCTGGTCACGGATACCGGCAGCGCTTTCACCATCCAGGTCGGCCCGCTGCTGGCCGCACATATGGCGCGTGATCTCGTGCTCTCCCTGCCGGCGTCCGCGGCAAGCTGAGGCGCCGGACCGACAATCCACCGGGCGGCGAGAAGTTCGCGCCCTTGCTTTCAGACAGGGCGGCATATGATGGGTCCGTCAAAGGACGCGCCCGCATGCCCGATGCCGCCGAAGCCCAAGCCGGACTCCCGGCGCCCGACGCCGTGACGATCGACGGGCTGGCGGCGCATGCCGGCCGGCTGCTCGCCTGGTACGACCGCCATCGCCGCGTCCTGCCGTGGCGGGCGCCCCCCGGCGAGCGCACCGATCCCTATCGCGTCTGGCTGAGCGAGATCATGCTGCAGCAGACCACGGTGGCGACGGTCGGCACCTATTTCGACGTCTTCCTGAAGCGCTGGCCGACGGTGCGCGATCTGGCGATGGCGCCTCTCGACGATGTGCTGCATGCCTGGCAGGGGCTGGGCTACTACGCGCGCGCCCGCAACCTGCACGCCTGTGCCCAGGCCGTGGTCGAGCGCCATGGGGGCCGGTTTCCCGACGATGTCGAGGCGCTCGGCGCCCTGCCCGGCGTCGGCCCCTATACGGCGGCGGCGATCGCCGCC
>CAYVHP010000189.1:0-11934 GCA_964451265.1 uncultured Caulobacteraceae bacterium
GCCGCTCTCGCCCATCTCCAGCCGGTTTACCGCCGAGAGCTTAAACTCCCGGCTGAACCGTCGTCGTTCTTGTCTGGACATCCGTTCTCCTGATGAGAACTGTCCCTTATTTCTCTGTCTCGCTAAAGGGGGTCACTCCAGCCCATCGCGGCACGTGGGAAGTGGTGCGTGTCCCTACCTGGTGCGAACTCGGTTCCGAATTCCGTGTGCAAGTGATTGCAACGCGTACTGAATGCGCAGGAGTAATTATAGCGATAAAAAAACGCACCAATTAGCGGCGTAATAATTGGCTTTAAAGTTTGCCCTAAAGGCAACTGCACGGTTTCAAACTGAAGTTGCTAATCGCAACGATTCAGTTGGAACTCACGAGTTGAATCCAATCAAAGAAATGTTGAATCCGAAAACGATGCTGAAACTGCGTCGCGAAAAACGCAATAGAACCTATATTTTTGGAGGTGGGTGGCACCGCAGGACATGGTTATCCCCGGGATACTTAAAAATTACCAATGATCCCTGTTGACAGACTCGGATTGAAAGAGAAGGGTGCTGCTGTCTGCAGACTAAGAAACCGCCAAGGGGACCATCCCTCGGCGGCTCCAAGTGGACATTCAAAACAGCCGGAGCCGTTGCTCAGTCGCTACAACTCTATGATGCGGTCTCCAATGACCGTGGTCAAGCACGGCTCCCCTTTAGGGAGAGGGCTATGAAAAGAAGATGACACCGGGGCGGGGGGAAACCTCCGCCCCTTTTCGTCGCGGAACCCGGTTCGCCACGCACGCCGTGCGTCATGGCGAACCGGGTTCGCTTCTAGCTTTCCTTCTTGTCGATTGCCCGACGCTGCAGGTACCGATGCCTCCGAATTCAGGCGGCCCCAATTGGCTTAGGAGTTCTCGCGGCCGTGGCCGCATTAGTTGCTGTCGTTTCCGTCTCTGTGGGCCATGAAGCCCCAGTGATCCGGGAACGGCTCGCATACGAAAAACCGGAATGTGGTCCAGCGATCATGGCCGAACGCATCTCGATATATCATCCGGCCGTAATGAAAAAGGCTTCTTGTCTTGGCCGTAACATCGGCGGACTGGTCATCATTCAATTATGTTTGAGCATTGAACAGCTTGACGAAGAAATAAGGACGATCACTACTTTATGAATATTGTTCTGACGGTGAGGTTCGCCCGCATCGGAGCATTCTAAAAGTGGTTCGTTTCCCTTACTTCGCCGCGCCGCCGCCGCCAAGGCGCAAGCCATGGCCGCCGGGCTGTCGGCGGAGGTGTTCGGCGCGTCGCCGCAAAAGGGGAACGGCCATGCTTGCGCGCAAGCGGGGCAATAGGCTCAAAGGGCTTCGTGTTAAAAAAATTGGTTTTTCCGAACATGTTGAGGCGCCCGCGCGGATTTAACATATCGCGTCCTTCATGTTAAAAAGTTCGCGATTTTCGAACATGTGAGTCCTGATGTGTTAAAGGCGACCTATCATCTGCCAGCCCTTCCGCCGCCCGGCGAGCTCGAAACGCCGGCGGTTCTACGGGCGCTCGCGGACGCGAGTCGACACCTGGCCGAACTCAAGGGTCGCGCGGCGAGCATCCCGAACCAGACCATCCTCATCAACTCGCTCACCCTGCAAGAAGCCAAGGCCAGTTCCGAAGTCGAGAACATTGTCACAACCCAGGACGAGCTGTTCCAGGCGAGTCTTTTCATGGAGGGGCCGGGTTCGCCCGCTGCCAAGGAGGTGGCCAGCTATAGGGACGCGCTGAAATGCGGTTTCGACAGCCTGAACCGTAACCACGGCCTTCTGACCAACAACGCCATTATCGAGATGTTCCGCGTGCTGAAGCGCACGGACGAGGGTTTCCGAACCTTACCCGGAACGGCCCTAAAGAACGAGGCGACGGGCGCCATCGTCTATGTGCCGCCTCAGAGCAACGCAGAGATCGTCGCGCACATGACCGCGCTGGAGCGGTTCATCAACGACGACGCAGCCGGCGATCTCGATCCCCTGGTGAAGATGGCGCTAATCCATCACCAGTTCGAAAGCATCCACCCGTTCTCGGACGGTAACGGTCGGATCGGCCGGATCATCAACGTGCTCTATCTGACGAGCGTAGGCCTTCTCGAAATCCCAATCCTGTATCTCAGCCGCTACGTGACCACCCATAAGGACGACTACTACCGGCTGCTCCAGGCGGTGCGTGACGATGGGAATTGGGAGCCTTGGCTGCTCTACGTGTTGCGCGCCGTATCGACGACCTCGCAACAAACATTGGAGCTGATCGAGGGCATGCGGCTGCTCATGGCGGATTACAAACGGCGCCTGCGCGAACACCCTTCCGTGCGCTATTCGCAAGACCTGCTCAACAACCTCTTCCGGCACCCTTACACTCGCATTGAGTTCGTGCAGGCCGATCTTGGCATCACCCGGCAGACAGCGGCCAAGTACCTCGATCAGCTCGCCGAGGCGGGCTTCGTCGAGAAGCACCAGCAGGGGCGAAACAACTACTACATCAACAAGCCTCTGATTGAGCTGTTCATGCGGGTATCGGAGAGCTGAACTCGAATTAGCCTTGCACGGGTTCGCGCCAACGCCCCCCAACGGAACCAACCCCCACCTCACGCCTTTCTTCCCCAGGGCCTGAACCAGGCGAACAGCGAGGCGCGTTTCCATGCTTTATACGCTTGCGGTCATTCTTCTGATCCTTTGGCTTTTGGGCTTTGTGGCCTTTCACGTGGGCGGCGGGCTGATCCATTTGCTGCTGGTGATCGCGGTCATTGTGATCGTCTATCAATTGGTCACCGGGCGACGCGTGCTGTGATGCCGCGCGCGGGCTTCGCCTGCGCGGCATAATTTGATAGCGGGCGGGGGTCGGCTGCGGTCACAATGGCTCAGTCGATCCTCTGACGGACCATCGCCGCCCGCCGCATGCTTGAAATCCTGTCGATCACCGGCCCGATCTTTCTGTGCATCGCGGCCGGATACGGGGCTACGCGCCTGGGCCTGTTTAGCAAGGCCGACATGCGGGTGCTGGGCCGGTTCGTGTTCAACCTGGCCCTGCCGGCCCTGTTGTTCAACGCGGTGGCGCAAAAGCGCCTGGCCGAGGTGATCAACCCGACCTATCTGGCGGCCTATGCCGGCGGGTCGGTGGCGATGATCGCCCTGGCCTATGGCTTGAGCCGGCGCCTGGCCCATCGCGGGCGGGCCGACAGCGCCATGGCCGCCATGGGGGTGTCGTGCTCCAACACCGGCTATGTGGGCTATCCCATCCTGCTGCTGGTCCTGCCGCCCATCGCCGGGACGGTTCTGGCCCTGAACTTCATGGTGGAGAATCTGGTCGCCCTGCCGATCCTGCTGGTCCTGGCGGACCGGGAGGCCCACGCGCACCTGTCCCTGCCGGCGGTTATTCGCGCCTCGTTCGGGCGGCTGGCGCGCAATCCCATGGTCATGGCCATTGTGGTGGGGGTGCTGTTTTCCCTGACGGGCCTGCGCCTGCCCGATATGGCGGGGCGGGCCGTGACCCTATTCGCCGCCGCCAGCAGCGCCACGGCCCTGTTCGTGGTGGGCGGGGCTCTGGTGGGGACGTCTCTGCATGGCCTGGCGGGCAAGGCGGCGCCGATTACCGTCGGCAAGCTGGTGGGCCATCCCCTGGCCGTCTTCGCCGCAGCCTGGCTGGCCGTGCGCCTGGGCCTGCCGGCGATGGCGCCGCAGTTGCTGACCGGCGCGGTGCTGGCCGCAGCCATGCCCATGCTGGGCGTCTACACCATCCTGGCCCAGCGCTATGGCCAGGAGGAACAGAGCGCCGCCGCCCTGCTGCTGACCACCGTGGCGTCGTTCTTCACCCTGAGCGGGCTGTTGTGGGGGTTGAAGGCGACCGGCGGCTTGGGGTGAAACTAGGCAAATCGCGAACGGCTGGCGCCATGACCAAGAGCGTCCTTAAGGCCTTGGAGGCAAGTCTGCTTGAGTGATCCGTCGGCTCAAGGCTCGCCGAAGGCGACCGCGCTGCGGCGGCCCTGGAGGGGCCGACCTTGACCCGACGGATCACTCAAGCTCCAATCTCTCCATGGGCTTTGGGACATTTCAGCTTTCTGAAAAAGCTGATCGACTGGGGGAGGATTGTCCATGCGCTTGGACGCCCTGACTTTGATCGCCTCGCTGATGGTGGCTGGCGCCGCCCACGCCCAGCCGGCGCCTCAGGAGGCAACCTGGACGCTGCACGACTTCCGCTTTCACACCGGCGAAGTGATGGCGCAGATGAAGGTGCACTACGCCACGCTCGGCTCGCCGTCCAATCCGGCGGTGCTGGTGCTGCACGGCACCGGCGGCAATGGGGCGGGTATGCTGGGCGGGAGTTTCGGCGGCAATCTGTTTGGGCCGGGCCAGCCGCTGGATGCGGCCACCCACTTTATCATCGCGCCCGATACGATTGGCGCGGGCGGCTCGGCCAAGCCCTCGGACGGGCTGCACATGAAGTTCCCGGCCTACGACTACGGCGACATGATCCAGGCGCAGTATCGTCTGTTGACGGAGCATCTGGGGGTCAAGCATCTGGCCCTGGTCACCGGCAACTCCATGGGCGGCATGCTCACCTGGCTGTGGGGCGAGACTTATCCCGACTATATGGACGCCCTGGTCCCCCTGGCCTCCTCGCCGATCCAGGTGGCCGGGCGCAACTGGTTTTACCGGCGCATGGTGGTGGACGCCATCGAGCATGATCCGGCCTGGATGGGCGGGGAATATAAGACCCAGCCCTATGGCCTGACCCTCGGGGCGACCTATTTCGGCCTGGTCTCGTCCGGCGGCGTGCGAGCGCGCTATGCGGCCTCGCCCACCTGGAAAGCGGCCGACGATACGGCGGCGGCGGCCCTGGCTCACCGCGAGGGCGGCGATGCCAACGACGAGATCTATCAATTGCTGGCCGCCCGCACCTATGACCCTGAACCCCATCTGGAGACGATCAAGGCGCGGCTGTTGGCGATCAACTCCGAGGACGATGAACGCAACCCGGTGGAGCTGGGCGTCCTGCCGCGCGACATCAAGCGCGTGGCCCGCGGGCGTTTCTATATCATCCCCGCCTCCGACCAGACCCGCGGTCACGGCACCACCGGCAACGCCAAGCTATGGGCCTATCTGCTGCCGGGTTTCCTGGCGGGAAAATAGGCGTCGTGGCTCAAACGCCGCCATGTAGCCTCAACACCAGGTGGAGGGTCGCCTCTCTCTGGATGTTGTAGTCGGTCAGGGTCTTGTCGTCCTCCAACTGCTTGCCGGCGAAGATCAGCTGCTGCTGATCCGATGGGATACCCTCGCGGTCCTGAATTTGCTGTTTGATGCCGGCAATGGTGTCGCCGGGTTTGACCGCCAGGGTGATGGTCTTGCCCGTCAGCGTCTTGACGTAGATTTCCATCCCGTCGTCGTCGGCGTGAGCCGACTCAGCGCACAGCATGGCGGCTGAGAAAATAATAAACGCCCTGCGACTAACCATCATCCCACCCTTTCCATTGACCGTCCGCCCGTTCGCGGATCGCTATAATTTAACCGCCAAGTTCACCAATGACACCAAGGGCCGTTAAAATATCCGCCGTCGCCCGGCTTGACCGGCGGCCCAAGCGACGACTGCCAATCTAGCCCTCCGCTTGGGTCCCCCGGTTCGGCCTTCGGCCGCCCGTGGGATGACGATCTGAAGGGGCTTCATGGCCTTCGTGATCTTCGTGGTTCAATTTTTTCGATCTCTCCATCCTCACCAGTTTGTAAAGCTGCCGTCCGGCCGGTGGTTCAGCTGGGTGGAGGCGTAGTGCTCGGTGTAGTCGGCCGCCAGGTGCAGCTGTGACGCGTCCAAGGTCACGCCCAGGCCCGGGCGGTCGTTGGGCCACATCTTGCCGTCATGGAAGTCATAGCCTTCGGGCAAATACGGGTTGTCGCGCATGGTGGCCTTGCCGCCTGTCTCCATGATCGCCGGCAGCGACGACGCCGTGAGACAGTGCACCAGGGCCGCCTCGCCGACCGGGCCGGTGAAGTGCGGGATCATGCCGCAATAGTGGGTCTCGGCCAGGGCCTGGATCTTCATATATTCGGTGATGCCGCCGACATTGGGCAGGGTCACCCGGGCATAATCGATCAGCTGCTGCTCGATCAGGGCGTTGATATCCCACTTGGCGCCGAACTCCTCGCCGGTGGCGATCGGCACCCTCGTCCGGGAACGGATGATCTTATAGGTTTCCCAATTCTCGGACCGAACCAGGTCCTCGCAGAAATAGGGGTGAAGCGGCTCGATCAGGGTGCACAGGGTGACCGCGTCTTCCGGGTCCAGCTCCTGGTGGAAATCGATGGCCCAACGGCCGGACTGGCCCACGCCCTTGCGGATCAGGGCGCAATCGGCGGCCATCTTGTCCACCAGGGCGAAGCGATCCACCTCGTTGGAGGGCAGGTTGGTCTGGTAGCGATAGGCGGCGAACCCCGCCGCGATGCAGGCGCGCGCCGCGTCCTCCAGGGTGCCGCCCGGCGGCACGGGGAAGCCGCCGGTGGCGTAGCATTCCACGTGGTCGCGCGACTTGCCGCCCAGCAGCTGCCACACCGGTACGCCGAGCGCCTTGCCCTTCAGGTCCCACAGGGCCAGATCCAGCGCCCCCAGGGCGTCGATCTTCTCGTGCCCGGCCGGATAGAAATAGCCGCGGAACATCTCCTGCCACAGGTGTTCGATGCGGAAGGGGTCCTCGCCGATCAGCATGCCGGCGCACTGGTTCATCATGTCGGGCGTGCCGCCCTCGCCGATGCCGCTCAGCCCGCCCTCGGTCTCGATCACCACGATATTGGCCGACTGATTGAAGGTCGGCTCGTGCGTCAGCCCGCCCTTGCGCTTGGGGTTGATGTAGTACCGGATGCGCTTGATCTTGTCCTTGGGCAGGCCCAGGGCATAAGCGTCCTTAGGGACCCACAAGGGCGCGGTGGAAGCCGCCAGACCCAGGCCGGCCAGGCCCGTCAGCAGTTTACGGCGATGCATGGCATCCTCCCTGATGTGTTGTTCGGCCGCCGTCGAGGGCGGGCGTTAGGCGGAGGCTAGCATGGATTTGGGGAGGGGAGGATGGGACAGGCTGGAGCTTTAGGCGGGGACCGCATCGCCGCCCGCCCTTAAACTTTATAATTTGGCCATATAAATTATATATGTTGACTTATGATTTTTAATTGGTTATAAACGCGCTGTTACGACGGTGTAACGATTTTAATGGAGATTATTTCATGACTAGCGACATTTCCAAAAACATAGCCGATGCCATTAGGCGGCTTTATAAATCTAATGCGGCTGTTCAAGCGCTATTCGACTGGACCGCCCAAAGGGAGAGAGACGCGACCTCAACCACCCTCGACCGAATATCCAGCCAGCTCGGTATATCTCGTGGAGAGGCGGTCGCTCTCGCCAGACTGCTAGATCAGACCGGGTGTGGTGAGTTCATTGTCGGTCGCCACGGTCAAAAGTCTCGTTTCCGTTGGGCGTACAGCTGCGTAGCGCTTGGACAAATTGCGGCCGGTGAGGACGTCGATCTGGAACCTGCGCAAAATCCTCTGCCCGAAAGCGAAGATGATGATCTCACTGATGCATCAGCACCGGTGGAACAGCCCAAGCCTCACCAGGGGCTTACTCTCGCGGAAGCAAAGTCAGCGCTTGCCATCGCACTTGGCGTGCCAGTCACAAACATAGAGATCATTGTGAAGGCCTGATGAAATTCGCGACGGGCTAAATACCGTTGGTTCGCGTGGTGGTGACGGATCACAAAACGTCACCACCCGAGTCAGGGGAAATCCAGCACGTTCTGCGTGGGAGGACGTGTCAGACCAACAGCGGCTGAGTGGTCTCATCCAGCCGGATGATCCCCAGCAACAGCCACTGACTTGGGCGTTTCTTTACGGTTCCCAACGCCAACGCGACGCCCTGCTGGAAATAGGCCTCTTCATAGGTTGTCCGCAGATGCTCCAAAGCCTGCTCATCCCCATAGCTCCGGCGAAATTTGAAAAATGCGGCGGCCGTTTCCCAGTCCCCGCAGACCATTTCGTGCCTCCCCGCGCCGTCCTCGAAAGCCAGTGACAGGTTGTAGGGACACGGCTCAATGAGTTCCAGTTCCCGGTCGAACAGGCTGCCCTGTTGCATCGTCTTCAACCGGCGCCGGCGTTCCTCTTCTAGGTCGGCCTCGCTCTTCGGTCGCCAGCGGAACTTGAGGGATCTGGGACGAACCAACGTCAGGCTTTCGCCTTGGTCGGACGCGTCGGCGATGGAGTCGCGAAATAGTGGATCGAAGAACCCCTCCCGGGCGCGAGGGGCCATCTTTCTGACCACCGCTAAACTTGACTCTTCGACACGGCGGCTCTCTCGCCTGTTATCGTCGCGCGGCGTCTCCGGGCGGTATTGAACGACATCCCATCGAGAAAATTGGGCGTCGCCGCTTAGATGACGGAAGCGGATGGGAAACAGCCGGCGCCATTCGCCTTCCGGGGTCACGCCCGCGCAGCAGACCGTCTCGCCGTATTTTTGGCTAGGCTGCGGCCACGCTTTCACCAGAATAATTGTCTGTTCGAGATCGGCCACTGTTTGCCGCGCGCTCCGACTCAACCTTCAGATGCAGGATCGACAGATTTCCGAGCTTTGCAATGCTGTTGGCCACAATTGTCCTATGGCAGCCCTCGGGATCAGCCTCATAGCAAAGGAGAGCGACGCGCTTTTCCAAAGCCAAGGAAAGAAGCTTCTCCAACTCCGATTTTGCGACGGCAGTGGCTAGATACCGGTCAAATATCTCGCGGAACAGAACCATGTCGCCGGCTCTTGCGGCTTCACGTCCGGGCTTTGGATCGCCCAGGCCGCGTAAATGGATGTAATCGAAGCCAAGATTTCTCAGCCGCTCAGATAAGGCCGTTTTTGAGAAGCCTCGCTTCCGGCTGATCGCCACGGCCCGCACATCAACCACCAATTCAATATCCGCGCGTAGCAACGCCGCGTCAAAAGCGTCTGGCGTGGCGCCCTCGTAGCCAATGGTGGCAATGGCGTTCATCTGCCTCAAAGCTCCTACTGAGCCGGTTAGACTCTGCGCCGGTAAAAAAAGGATTCATAGACGGATCGCGCATAACGCGCCCTCACCACCCCACCGTCACCAGCGACACCGACTGTCTCGGCAGCGGGGTCTTCAGCGTCAGCAGCCCGTCCTTCACATCCGCCCACCTTGGCGAATGCAGCATCTCCAGCCCGCCCTTGGCCTTGAGCGTGGCGATCTGGGCCGCTGTGGGCGCGGCGGGGGAGCCCATGGCTTGCCAGGCGGTGTAGGCGTTGGAGTGGGTCTCATCGATGCGGTAGTGGGTGATCAGCACCCGCGCGGCGCCCTTGGGCAGGCCCTTGATCGCCAGGGTGATGGGCGCGGGCGGGGCGGGCGCCTCGTCGTCGTGATAGTTCCACACCATCACCGCCGCCTGACGCCCGCTGACGGTGGCCAGGGCGTCCACATCGGCCGCGCCGCTGACGCTGTGGGTCAGGATATCATCCAGCGGAACCTGGCCGGTGCTGGTCACGGCCACCCGCTCGCCCTTCATCAGGGCGGCCATGCGGAAGAAGTTCAGGATCGGCTTGTCCACGCCGTTGGTGGATAGATCCCTCAGCTGGGCGAACCAGGGCTGGTCTTCGAACTCGAAGGCCCAGCTGAGCATAGCCATCAGATTGACCCCGCGCCGGGCCTCCAGGTCGATCATCCCCTTATAGGCGGCGGCGGTATAGGCCGGATAGATCGGGCTGTTGCGATAGATGTCGGCGGGCACCCGCTCGGGCGAGCAGGCGGCGCAGCCTTCCGGGTCGGCCTCGCTGATGATGATCGGCAGTTTGCGGAACTTGGGGTAGCGCGCCACGGCGGCGAAACCCAGGTCGGTGTCCTTCAACTCCTTCATCAGGCCCATGCGGGCATGGCCGGCCTCAATCGAGGGCGCGCCCTTGGCGTGGAAGGAGATGAAGTCCATGGGGATGGGCCCGCCCGTGGCGGCGCTCTTGTCCTTGGCCACGTGGGCCAGGAAATCGGCCAGGAACTTGCCGGCCGAGGCCTTGGAGGGTCCGGTGGTGGCCGGTCCGCCCACCTTGGCGCCCGGCAGGGCCGCGCGCACACCGGCGACGGTGTAGTCGTAGAACTTGAAGTACTCGGCGGGCGTGCCGTGCCAATAGCCCTGGTCCGGCTCGTTCCACACCTCAAAATACCATTGGCTGACGTTGGCGGCGCCATAGCGCTGGGCCAGGTGGGCGACCACCACGCGGATCAGTTCGCGCCACTTGCCGTAATCCTTAGGCGGGCTTTGCACCGTCGTGCCCTCGATCCGCGCGGGATAAAGGGCGTGATAGGGACCAGAGCCGCTGGCCAGGTCCTGAGGCATGAAGCCCAGCTCGACCATGGGGCTGATTCCGGCGGCCTTATAGGCGTCGAAGATGCCGTCCAGAATGCGGAAATCGTAGACCGGCTTGCCGTTCGCATCCTCGGTATAGACGTTGGTCGAGCTCCACTTCAGGGCTGGAACCCCGTCGCCGGAGGTCAGCAGATTGTGCGCCCGAATATGCACCGGACCCGGGCTGAGATCGTGCAGCTCGGCCAGCAGGGCCTTGCCGGCCGGGGCGGTGGTGTAATTGGCCTCGTCATAGCCGAACCAGGCGTAGATCGGTTTGTAAGGGCCGACCGTGTGATGCAGATCGACGGTGATGGAGACGGGGCGGTCCTGAGCCGCCCCTTGCGCCAAGGCCGTAGCGCTCAGCGCCAATGCGGCAACGGCGCCGCCGATGAGCGACTTCATCATGGTCCCCTCCCTAATCCGCAGCTCTTGGCCGCGCGCGTTTGAATTTTGAACCACGAAGCTCACGAAGGCCACGAAGAAAGCCACGCACACCTCACCCATCATCCTGGGGGCGCCTGAAAGGCGAGCCCAAGGACCCAGCAGCGAAGACCTAAACGCACATTCTGTTGCCCGGCTTAGAGCCTGGAGCGGCTGGGTCCTCGGATAAATGCTCCGCATTTTCCGAGGATGACTTTGTTTTTAATCTTGGTGGTCTTCGTGAGCTTCGTGGTTCAAATTTCTGATGGCTCTGCCCCGGACGGCCCGGCATGCCGCCCATCACTAAATCGCGATCCTTGATGGGGGATTGGCCTGCAAATTCGTCTTCCTGTATGAGGCGCCTGTCACGGGGCGGCTGAACAGGCCGTCGCCATCGGAGTTTGTGCATGCCCAGGGCTGGAAGGATCGGCCAAATCGTCCCTCGCGCCGGCGCTGATCGCGCCGTATCGGCGCGTGACGACTCCGTCCTGCCAAGCGAATTGCGCGACCTGTTGGACGGCGCGCGCGAGATCGTCCCTGTGCGGCGCGGCGCGATCAAGACCTTGGCGGAAATGACCCAGCGCCTGCGCGGACTGCTACGCAAAAAGGGCCAATCGATCCACGACGCCGAGGACCTGGTGCAGGACGCTCTGCTCAAGTTTGAGCTCTATCGCCGTGGGCAGGGCGTGCGCGACCCAGAAGCCTTTCTGCGCCGCACCGCCGTCAACCAAGCGATTGATGAGGCGCGGCGCCACAAGCGTTCGCCCCTGTCGTCCACGCCGCTGGAGGCCTTTGATCCGGTGGATCCCGCCCCCCAGGCCGACGAGACTCTGGCGGCCCAGGACAGCCACGAGCGCCTGACGGCGGGACTGGCGGCGATGGACCCCAAGACGCGGGACATCGTCCTGGCCCAACGATTGGACGGGCTGACCTACGCCCAGATCGCCGACAAATTTGGCCTCTCGCAAAGCGCGGTGGAAAAGCGCCTCGCCCGCGGGATGCTGTTTCTGCAGGAATGGATGGAGGGCTGGTGAGCGGTTCCAATATGTCCATGACCGAGATCAACGCCCAGGCGCGGGCCGGCGAATGGCTGGCCGCGCTGAAGCGCCCCGAGCGCACGCCCGAGCTGGAGG
>CAYVHP010000190.1:0-9380 GCA_964451265.1 uncultured Caulobacteraceae bacterium
CACGCCTCGGGTGCGCCCGCCGGCTACGCGCTGCGCTCCGCCAATGGCTCCGCGCTACGCCGCCGGGCGACTGCAAACGCCAGCGTCAGGGGGGCTAACTTTCAAAGCGAAAGGGGGGACAACATTGGGTGCGAATTGACAGAAGGACGCGGCGCTCGCCGCCATGCAGGGCGACGACCTTCCAAATGAAGTCCAGGTGTTCTTGAGGAAAACCGGCCAAGGCGGCGCCGAACTAAGAGACCTCACCCCGACCGTTCTATCTTGGCTAAATGACCGGGGCCTTGCTGGGGCGTTCCGCATCACGCCGGATCGAACCTGACGTGAGTGACCTCGACCTTTTGGATGCGATTGAGCGCCTAGAATTGCGGGCGCTACGATGGGGGTTCGCGGACGGATCGTTGTCTGAACAGGAAGTCGCGGACGTCGCTGCGGAGGTGATCGGCGCCGACGGCGCTGATGAGGCGCTCGACGCCCTCCTCCGTCGCCGGCTTTTGCTCGAGGTATGGGGTCCCGGAGACGAAATCCGTATCCGGTCGCGCTTTGCAGAAGCTGTGCGCCTGTTAAGTCGGTCCCGACAGCTGTTTCCGGGCCGCCCCTGGGCAGGCGCTCCCCGCCTTGTCTCTGACTATCGGCTCGACATTCGCCGTCGGCGCTATCCGCGCCGCGATCGACCCGCCTCAGAGGTCTTTCATCGGGTGGCTGGGCCAGAGCCGACTGCATTCCGAACAGCCCTATGGGCTGCGCTGACCGGACCCGGCTTGGACTTGGCCGATTTTCAAGAGGAGGCCACCCAGTACTTGCTTGAGGCCCGCGGTGACAACGGACTGATCGTCACGGCCGGAACGGGCTCAGGCAAGACCATGGCCTTCTACCTGCCCGCGCTGCTGCGCGTAGCCGAGGCGGTTCAGCCTGGACCAGGATGGACCAAGGCGCTTGCGATCTATCCGCGGACCGAGTTGCTCAAGGATCAATTCGCGGAAACCTACCGCATGGCGCGGCGCCTGGACCCGGTGATGTCGGCGCCGCGCCGCGGTTTGACCATGGGAGCATACTTCGGCTCAACGCCTGGCCGCGCCGATCGAGACGACATCGCCCGACGCGCCTGGAGGCCCCGCCAGGACAATTTTGTCTGCCCATGGCTGCCTTGCCCCAACTGCGGTGGCGACCTGTTGTGGCGCGCCGAAGACATCGAGGCGTCGATCGAGCGTCTGACCTGCGCGTCGCCGCGCTGCGAGGTCCAGATCACCGACACTGAAATCGTTCTTACACGCGCGAGCTTGGCCAAGACGCCACCCGACCTTCTGTTCACGACCACGGAGATGTTGAATCAGCGGCTGTCGGACCTGACCGCGAGGCGTCTGTTCGGGGTCGGCCAGCCGTCCAGCCGCAAACCGCTCTTTGCGCTGCTTGATGAGGTCCACACCTACACTGGGGTGTCTGGCGCTCAGGCCGCGCTGACCTTGCGGCGGTGGCGACACGCCGTGGCGGCTCCGGTGACCTATGCCGGGTTGTCGGCGACATTGCGTGAAGCGCCCCAGTTCTTTGCCGACCTCACCGGGCTCGACTTGTCGCGGGTGAAGGAGGCGACGCCTCAGGCGATGGTCGAAGAAGGGGCAGAATATCAGGTGTTGTTAAGAGGCGACCCCGCTTCGCAAACCTCGCTGCTTTCAACTTCCATCCAGAGCCTGATGCTTCTGGCTCGGCTTCTCGATCCTCAAGGGATGAGTCCGTCCGAAGGCGCGTTCGGAAGCCGGATGTTTGCCTTCACCGACAACCTCGATGTGATCAACCGGCTGTTCGATAGCCTGCGCGACGCCGAAGGACTGGATATCTTCGGCAGGCCTCGTGCCGGCGCCGCGCCCCTGGCCGCGCTGCGCATGCGTCCTCAAGACTTGACGGAGCAGATCCGACGCGAGCGAGATGGTCAGGTTTGGAGAGCCGTAGAGACGATCGGGCGGCGTCTTGATCGGCCGCTTCTGGTCGGTCGAACGACATCAGAGGATTCAGGCGTCCTCGCCGATGCGGATGTTGTGGTGGCGACCGCCTCGCTTGAGGTTGGGTATAATGACAGCCGCGTCGGCGCCGTGCTCCAACACAAGGCTCCAAAGGACGCCGCATCGTTCCTGCAACGCCGCGGCCGTGCTGGACGGGCGCGCGGCATGCGCCCCCTGACACTGACGGTGCTGAGCGACTACGGGCGAGACCGGGTCGCTTTCGAGGCCTACGAACATCTGTTCGAGCCAGCACTACCGCCGCAGCGCCTCCCGATCGACAACGACTACGTCCTTCGCATGCAGGCCACGTTTGCGATGTTTGACTGGATCGCAACGGAGACAAGCGCCACCCGTGGTTGGGCTTGGGACGTGCTCAGTCGGCCTCCTCATCCCGATCAGGCGTCAGTCGGGGGCCTGCGCGCAGACGCAAAGCGTTGCCTTTTGCGTCTTATCGAAGGTGACCCAGCCACTGTCGGCGGGCTGAGCCGCCACTTGCGCAATGCGCTCAAGCTCGATGAGGCTACCGTTCAGAAGCTTCTCTGGCGGCCGCCCCGCGCTCTGCTCCTCGAGGCGGCCCCAACCTTGGCCAGGCGCTTGCACCGCGACTGGCAAAAGGCCCACGGCGTTGGCGACCGAGATCTCGATCTGCAAATCGACTGGCACCCGCTGCCGGACTTCGTCGCCCGAACGCTGTTCACGGACCTCAACCTTCCGGAAGTCGCCGTCATCCTCCCCGCGGCAACGGTCCGCGACCGGGAGAAGCAGAAGGCGATGGCGATCGCGCCGGCCTTGACCGAATTGGCGCCCGGGCGCGTGACCCGTCGGTTCGCGGTCGAACACGGCGGTCTCCACCATTGGTCTCCCCTTGATCCCGATGGAGGAGATCAAGACATCGCCGTCGACACCTTTGCCGAGGTGGCGGAGCCGGTTGGAGAGTTTGAAGCGGATGGTCAGGCTGTAACGGTATATCGGCCATGGCAGATTCGTCTCAGCCATGCGCCCAAACATGTCGCCGGGCCGACGTCCAATGCGTGGCTCGACTGGCGAAGCGAGTTCGCTCCCAGCGGCGAGCCCACGCATGTCGAATTGGGGGCTCGAAATCCCTGGCGCGAGCCGATCCGCGAACTCGCAGCTTTCCTCCACCGGTATCGAAGTCACGTGACGCTGCGGCGGTTTGCGGTCGGCGGCGACGCCGTGATCCGGCGTTTGACGGGTGACCGGAGAATTCACTACCGGTTCGTGGATTCCCGAGGCGAGCAGGCGGCGGTCGGCTTTGAGATCGAGGTCGATGGGCTGCTGACCCTTCTCGACCTGGCGGAGGCGCAGAGACGCATCCCGGACCTATCGGCAGGTCTGCTCGCGGGGTGCCGGCTCGGCTACCTTCGCCATCGCTTGCTGAGCGACAGCCTGCTCCCCGCTGAGATTGACGACTTCCAGCGAGATTGGCTGCATCAAAGCTTTATGGCGGCCGTGCTCGTCCGCGCCGTGGCCGACGAAGAAGACCTCGCCACCGCAGCCCTAGCCATCCTTGATGATCCGCAAGCCGGCGATCACCTGGCTGCCGCGCTTGCGGCGATCTTCCAAGGCCAGGGCGTTGCGGATCACCCGGCCGAGGCCGGTGACGACGAAGAGGGCTTTGCGCCCGCCGGCGACGATGCAGTCGGGGCTCAGGCCCAAAATCTCCTGGATCTTTTCCATCGAGACGACGTGCGGGAGCGGCTCCGCGCTCTAGCCCAGGAAATGTCCCATCCAGATCCTGAAGCGCTGTCCCAATGGATCCTCGATACGGTGACGGCCACTGCCGCCGAGGCTTTGCTTCAGGCATGTGTCGCCCTGGTCCCTCGGCATATTTCCAGCGACTCCCTCGTAGTGGATATCGAGGCAGAGGTCCCGGCAAAGCTCTGGATCACCGAGTCGACGCTTGGCGGCGCGGGCGTTCTGCAGGCCGTTTTTGAGCGCATCGCTGACGAGCCACGGGTTCTCTTTCGGGCTCTAGAAGCTGCCTTGGCCCCAACGGATTACGAGCTTGCGGCCGAAGGGCTCGAAACCTTCGTGCGCTTGGCCGTGACGGACGCGACTGTTGGTGAAGCGGTCCAGCTTCTGCGCGCCGCGACAAGCTATGACGAACGTGAGGTCCAAAGGCGCCATCTCTATGGGGTCCTAAGCGAGCGCGGTCTCGATGTCGGCCACGCCCTCAGCGTTTCTTTGAACGCCCGGCTTCTGACGCCCACAAGCGGTCCTTCGCTCGACGCGCTCCTCGTTGATCTGCTGGATCGCTGGCGGGCGGCTGAGAGGGACGTCGGGGTGTCGATTGGTGTGCGGGAGATGGCGTTTGTGCTCGCACTGGACCGAGACATTAGGGTCAGGGTTCAGGCCGCCACCGGTCTTCCGCACCTGTTGAACCCTGCTGAAGCCGCTCAAGTCCTTGCCAACCTTCTTTGGCCAAGGGGACTGGAAGTCAGCCAGCGAGCTTTGCAGTCCTATAATCGCTATGCGCCCCGTCGCAGCACCGACCCCCGGCTTGCCCGAGCGCTTTTGCAACGGGCGGGTCAGCGTGTCGGCTTTGGGAGCGACGGCTGGCGGGAGACGCTCGCGGTCGTACTTGCTCAAGAGGGCGCGGCGGAACTGTTCGTGAGGACCCAGGACTTGGCCGCCGTTCGCGCCGCCCTCTTGGACGCGCTCACAACGCCGATCGACGTGGGGTTTTTGCAGTTCTTCCCGAAGGTCGAACGTACCGAGCGTCAAGCTGACGGTCTCATCATCGTACTGGTCGTGCAGGAACAAGTATGAATTCCCGCGACCTGACAGGACCTGGGCAGACGCGGGCAATCCGAGACGTCTTGCAGTCGCTCTTCGCCATCGAACTCCTGCGTCCAAGCCGTCGGCTCTGGATCGGATTCGGCTGGATCAGCGACATTGAGATTCTGGACAACGAAGCCCGGCAATTCTCCGCGCTTCAACCGGATTGGCCTGCGACCTCTATTCGTCTCTCCGCGGTTATCGAAGCGGTGGCGGCCAAGGGCTGCGATGTCGTGATCCTCATTCGGGACCATGCGAACAATCGCGGCTTCATCGAGCGGATGCGCCCCATGCAGCAAGCGGGGATGATCCACATGCTCATCGCGCCGGACTTTCACGAAAAGGGGTTGCTAGGCGACGATTACGTCCTGTCTGGCTCCATGAATCTGACGTGGAACGGCGTGACGGTGAATGACGAGCACGTCTTGTTGCGAACCGATCCCGCATCGGTCGCGGAGCGGCGCCTTCAACTCGAGGAGAAGTGGGGCGCGCACCTATGATCGGTCGCGATCAGGCAGACGCTGAAGCTGTTGTCCGGGCGTTTAAGGACGCGCTGCCGCCCTCATCGGACCCTCTCGTGGGGGCATTCGCCAGCACCGTCACGGACCCGAATTTTCCGGGCGCCTTGTTCGCCTGGCCTCGGGACTCCGGTGATCCGTCCGTGTTCTACGCCGCTGCCCAGACGCAAGCACAATGGCGGCGCCTCCGACCTCTCCTGCTAGCGTTCGTGGGGCCGACGCTCACCGATTTCTCCGGCGGCACAAGCCGGCTTGATCCCACCCGTCCGCACGAGCAGGTTTTGGCTAGGTCGGGTCTCGCCGCCGTGGTCCGCCTGGTTCCTGCTGTTGACACCGCCACGTCGACCGAACGGGCGCTGCACAGACTCACGTCAATGGTGGCGCGAACACCGCTGGACGCAGAGCCCCCCGTCGAAACGACCGGACGCCTGCTCGCTCGGATCCGAGACCACCTGAACGCTTTAGCAATCGACGACGCGCGAGGCCTCCTCGAGCGCTGCCGAAGCGAACACCGCCTGGACGCCTTAAACCTCAAATTTCTCGAGATCGAGATCCTGGCTGTCGCGCGGGACTGGCGCGCCATTGCGGCGATCAGCGGCTTCGACGACCTATTACTGACTCGCCGGCCGCCGGCCGTCGCTGCCGCTCTCCTCGAAGCCGCTTACTGGTCATGTTTTGAGGACGCCGCCCCTACCCTCGCTGGGTACATTTCAGGCCCACGACAGCGTGTTCGCGACCTTATCCGAGTTCCCTCGCCGCCGGGGATGGGAGACGGAGCTTGGAGGCTGTACGCGCTGGAGGCCTTGGCCCTGGGTGGGGCCCCTCTCGACTTGGCGAACGCAGCGCTCGTATCCAGTGCCGACCTCGGCGGTCTCCTCGACGATTTGTCCGCATTGGTCATCGTCCCCGACGTGCCGCAACCAATCGCGGAGTCACCTACCGCAGAAGCGGCGTCGTCCTTGATCACAGCAGATTTGAGTGGCGCGCTCTCTGCAATTGACCAGGCGAAGGCGCTGTTCGCACGCCTCACGGCCGAAGAGCGGGCGGCAATCCTTGAGGCAGATCAGCCGAGACGCGCGCTCGCCGCCATCACCGATACCTTTGGGCCTGGGGTAACACCGACGGACTGGATCGAGTGGCTGGCGGACCTGGATGCATCCGCGTTCACAAGCGCCTTGGCGGTCGCAAGGCGGGGGGCGCAGGAATGGCAACCGGGTCTTGGTGATCCGGTGGAAATCGCCCGGTTGGCGCAAAGCCTAAACGCGGTTGCGGACGCTCCTCCCGCATCGGATCGTCTAGTCGAAGGGCTTCCACACTTTGTGGCCTGGCTGCAGCGGGACGCCGACTTCCCTCGGCCGGTGGGCTACCCTGTTTACGAGGCGGCGCTAGAGCGATTGATGCTCAGCGGTCGCGCGGCCATGCCTATGCTGGACTCCGCTGGGGTGCTGGCAAGGGCAATGCTGACCATCGGGCCGCCGCCAGCAGCTTATGGTCGTTTGCTCTCCGATCTCCTTGAGTTCTCGGGACAAGGCGCCGGTCTACGCACGGCCTACTGGCTGATGGAGCTGTTGGAGGAAACTGTCGCGTCGAACGCGCCGGATCAACAGGCGCGCGATCGGTTTTGGCAAGACACGGTCTCCCGCCTGATTCCAATCGGCCCGCAATTGTCGCCTCTGCAGCGTTCGAGCCTGACGAGGCTCGCCGCAGCGTTGGGCTGGGAAGGAAGGCTGCCGGATGTCCTATCCGTTGCACCCGATGCGGCCCAAGACGCCGTGTTGGCCCGTCGTCTCGCGGGGAAAATGGTCGCGGTCTACACCCTCACGGAATCGGCTGGAGCACAGGCTTCGGAGACCCTCAAGGCGCTCGCGCCCGAGGTGGACATCCGTATCAACAGTGACCATGGAGGCACACGACCGCTGCGCGCGCTCGCCGAGAACGCGGACCTGTTCGTCGTCGTTGCCGCCTCTGCCACGCATGCCGCGACGGATTTCATCCGCATGAAACGCGGTGACCGACCCTTGGTTTACACCGCCGGGCGCGGTGCAATCAGTATCCTGCGTGCAGTTGAAGAGTGGGCGCTGCGGTCAGATGCGCCGGTGACCGAAACGGTGAATTAGCTTCGGCCTGAAAGCCGGGCGTAGGCATCGAGTCGACGAACCAGGAAATCGATCTCGCCGCGATAGATGTCTGATTTCAGTAAAGCTATCTGAGCCTACGCTGCAGGCCTAAACGCAGACCTCCAGAACGTAGTCCTCGCCGACCCGGCCTGTCACGCGACTGACCGCTTTGGCGCGCCGTTTGACAAACACGGGCGGCGTTTCCAAACCGACCCGCTGCCACGCCTCGAAGGTCTTCTCGTAGTGGCTATAGAGGGCATAGAGCGCGGTCTGCAATTCAGCCGGGAATGACGCCGCCAGCGGATCCAGATCGCCTGATTTGCCCGCGCCCTTCTTGGGCATGCGCTTGCCGATATGCTCCCACAGTTCGCGATAGATCGGGACCTCGCCAGTGATCGAATTGTCGGCGACCGGGATGCGCGGCAGCTTCACGATCCCGCACTCGATAGCGTCCATCAATGAGAAGTCGCACACGGTCCAGGGGAACAGGGTCCCCTCGCGGTAGCCGGAACCGCGCAGGAAGAAGGGCGTGGCCGACAGGTCATAGACCGTGCGAACGCCTACCTTGCGCTTGAGCGCCTCCAGTCCGGAAATCCACAGCCTTGCGGCCTCGGCATTGCGCTTGGCCTCGTCCTTGTCGTCACCGGCCAACGGCCCCTCGGCGTCACCGCCCACCCGTTCGCGATAGCAGTGGTGAGCCTCGTCGTTGATGACGACCACCTGTTTGAACGCCAGCAGTTCGCCGCAGGCGCGCTTGAGCATCGCGCCTTCGGTTTCTGTGGTCTGGATCGGTTCCTCGCTGCGCCCCTGAAGCAAGGCCTTGCCGACCTTGGAAACGTCCAGGACCTCGCGCCGTTTGAAGGCGTGGTAGTTGGTCAGAACGATCTTGGCCTTGGCGATGTCCAGCAGCATGTCGGCCGGGACCAGCTCGCGCTTGGCGTAGTAGTTGTCCGGGTGCGACGGCTGCAGAATCTGCAGACGGTCACGGATGGTGATGCCCGGCGTCACGATCAGGAAGGCGCGGCTGAAATGGCTGCTGGCTGGAGACCTGACATTGTTGAGGGTCTGCCAGGCGATCAGCATGGCCATGACCGTGGTCTTCCCGGCACCCGTCGCCAGCTTCAGCGCCAGGCGCATCAGCTCGGGGTTGGCGTCCTTATTGGCCTGCTGCAGGTAGGTCGCAAATTTGGCGTGCTGCTTCTGCTTGGGCGACACTTCGGTCAGCCAGATGGCTGTTTCGACCGCCTCGACCTGGCAGAAGAAGGGCCGAACCGAGTCGAAGTTCTCGGCGCTGCGCCAGTGCTGCAACAGCCGTTGAGTGACCGGCGTCACACCCCAGTCAGCCGGGTTGTTGAGGTTCCGCCAACTGGTCACATGACCGCGGATCTCGTTGATGATGTTGAGCGTGTATTCCTGCTGTTTGGCGTCTTCGTCGGACAGCAGCTCCTGGAACAACTCCGCCTGCTTTGCCTTCTTGCCCTGCTTTTTGGAGGGAGGCACGGGCGAGATCAGAGCGGACCGGCGGCGGCCCTCAATGGGCGGCAGGTTTAACGGCTGCCCCTTTTCGTCGAGCGCATGGTGCCGATTGGGCGGCTCATACGGCGAGTTCAGGATTGGCTGTTCGAAAAACGCCTGAGCCACGACAGCCAGTCCCCCACACTCAACCTTTGCTGGTCTGGCGTGACCAAAGCATCCTCGGCAGGGGGTGGCAATCCGGATTGAGGGGGAGCAATTTCGTCCACGTCCGTTTTTGACGTATCCGCCCTAGTTGGCGTGCGCACCGCCGCTGACTCACCCGGGGCGTTGCGGGGCAGGCTGTGCCAGAACTATCGCGGTGGGGCTGCGATTGGCGCCAAGCGTGGCAAGAGCGAAGCGCCGTCAAGCCTCAGCTTGGGGTAATCGCCGTCGATCCGAAGGCGTTCGCCGCGTGAAGGATATTGAAGGCGAGGATG
>CAYVHP010000191.1:0-4779 GCA_964451265.1 uncultured Caulobacteraceae bacterium
GACCCTGACCGGGGGGTTTTTGTTCGGCCCCTGGGCGGGCGGCCTGCTGGCCGATCTGGGCTGCTCAAGCGGCGGCATCCTGGTGTTCGCCGTCTGTCGCCTGACCGTCGGCGATTCTTTGGATCGGCGCGCCAGTCCTCGGATCAAGGCCTTCGAAGCGGGGTTCAGAAAGGACGCCTTTGCCTATTTGCTGACCCTGCGTCTTATCCCCGTCACGCCGTTCTGGCTGGTCAATCTGGCTGCGGGCCTGCTCGGCGCCCCGGCGCGCGCCTTTGTCGTCGCCACGGTCATCGGCATTTTGCCGGCCTCCATGATCTACGCCGGCCTGGGCGCGGGGCTCGACGGCATGTTCGACCGGGGGGAGCATCTGGGCCCGGAGCTGCTTTTGGCGCCCCGCATCGTCCTGCCGCTGGTCGGTCTGGCGCTGTTATCGATCCTGCCTATCGCCCACCACTGGTGGCGCGCCGGGCGAGGCGAATCCGCCTCAAAGTCTTAGCCGCGTTGCCCCCGGCCCCTCGCTGAAGTAACCAGATCGCATGACCGACGACGCGCCGATCCCGGCCGCGCCAAATCCGGCGTCTCGCCTAGGCGAGAGCGTCCGCCTCCGGCTGTGGCCGCAGGGGCTGTCGGCCCGGCTGCTGCTGCTGACGGCGCTGTTCGTCATGGCGGCCGAACTGCTGATCCTGGCCCCGTCCCTGGCAGGCTTTCTGCAAAGCCGCCTGGAGGAACGCGTGCGGGCCGCCGAACTGGCCTCCCTGGCCGTGGAGGCGGCGCCCGATCAGATCGTCACCGACACCCTGTCCAGCCAATTGCTGAACGGAGCCGGCGTGGTGTCCGTGGCGGTGCAGAGCGACGGCATCCGTCGGCTATTGCTGCAAGGCCCGGCCATGAAGCGCGCGCCCGAACTGATCGACCTGCGGCGCGGCAACCCGGCGGGCTGGCTGCTGGAGCCCTTCGCCATCGTCTTTGGCGACAATGCCCAAATGGTGCGGGTAGTGGCCAAGCCGCGCTTTCGCGACGGGGATTTTGTGGAGATTATCACCCCGCGGGCGCCCTTGCGCCGGGAGCTGGGCAGCTATTTGCTAGGCCTGCTCGGCGTCACCGCCTTTATTTCCGCCGTGGCGGGCGGGCTGATCTATCTGTCGCTCGACGCCCTGCTGGTGAAGCCCATGCGGCGCATCACCCTGGCCATGGAGCGCTTCGCCGCCGACCCCGCCGATCCGAAAGCCAAGATCGAGGTCTCGTCGCGGCGCGACGAGATCGGACGCGCCGAGCTGGAACTGGACCGCATGCAGGCCGACCTGCGCGCCGCCCTGGCCTCTCGCGCCCGGCTAGCGGCCCTGGGCGAGGCGGTGGCCAAGATCAATCACGATCTGCGCAACATGCTGACCAGCGCGCAGATCGCTTCCGAGCGGCTGGCCCTCAGCGGCGATCCCAGCGTGGCCAAGGCCCTGCCCCGGCTCGAACGCGCCCTGAACCGCGCCGTGGCCCTGGCCTCGCATGTGCTGGACTACGGCAAGAGCGAAGAACACGCGCCCCAGGCCGTTCCCGTTTCCGTGCTGGCGGCGGTCGAGGCTGCGGGCGAGGACGCCGGACTGTCGGGCCAGGGCGAAGACGCGGTCCAACTGCGGGCGCTGATCGATCCGGCGATGATGGTCCTGGCCGACCCGGAACATTTGCACCGCGTGCTGGTCAATCTGCTGCGCAACGCCCGTGAAGCGATCCAGAGCGCGCCGCCCCCTCGCCCGCCCGGCCTGATCCAGGTGGCCGCCGACCGGCGCGAAGGCCTGGTGGTGCTGCGCATTGCCGACAACGGCCCGGGGTTGCCCGCCCGGGCCCTGGAGCGGCTGTTTCAGCCCTTCTCAGGCTCCTCGCGGCCTGGAGGATCGGGCCTAGGCCTGGCCATTGCCCGCGAGCTGGCCAAGGCCAACGGCGGCGACCTGACCCTAGCCCTCAACGGCGCGGACGGCGCGGTGTTCGAGCTCAGCGCGCCGGAAGCCTAACGCCCTTCCCCCTCGAGGGGGGAAGGGAGGGGTTGGGGGTGTTCGCGCCGCCGATTCAGATCATCCGATGAGGCGCCGCCTCCTGCGCCACACTGTGAGGGGACACATGGTCTGGGAGAACCGGGACTAGGTGGGAGGATGCGGGACATATCGGGACAACCCACGGAAAAAAAGGCGAAAATTGGAAGTTCGGCACGTGCAGGGGGCCGGGAGGGGTTGTCCGGGAAAAATGGCGGAATCGGGCGATTGGGCGGTTTTAGACAGTCAGTTTCGGAGTGGCGGTTAGACATTCGAACGGTCTGCTAAGCCCTTTCTAGGGGCCTTCCAGGCCCAAGGCAAAAGGCTAGGCGGCGCAAGGGCCTGGGCGATTTGAAGGGTTTTAGAAGGCCGTTCAAATCGCGGTCTAAAGGCGGCCCGATAAGGCCCTGTTTTATTCATCGAACCGGCAACCGAACTGGCAACTTGAGTTGTCAGTTCCAGGTCGAGTTGCCAGTTCCGAAAAAACCATAGAACACAACAACATGGCCTACGGGCCCGCCCGGTCCCGCCTAATTTCTGGCCGCTCGAACTGGCAACTCGCTATGGCTGCGGAGCCCTGTATCCGGCCCAGGGTTTGAGCGGCCCGATCACCCGGCTTGAATCGACGCTGACCATATATCGGCTCCAGCGATCATGCCGCTCCGGGTAGTTCGTGCAGTAGACCACCACCGATTTTCCGTCGGTCCCTTTCTTCCAGGAATAGTAGCCGCAGTCCTTGACGTTGTGAGCGACCAGCGCGCGACCGAGACCCACCCAATTTCCGTCGGACCATTTGCCTCCAAAGTCCGCAGGCCTCGCCGATTGTAGATCGGTATTCGGCGTCGCGGCGCGCGCGGCAGTGGCGGCTAAAAGTATGGCGACAACTACGCCCACCCTCATATGGTGACCCCTATCCAATGAACCCGACCGATTATTTCGAAGCGCTCCAGATCTTGGGCTTCGATTAGTTCCGGCTTATAGCGCGGATTGTCGGAGATCACTTCCACCCCTTCGCCAATCCGGCGCAGGCGCTTGACGCGCAGGTCGTTGTCGAACCGAAACCCGAAAATTCCTTCCCTCAGCCGCGTGTCTTTCATGTCGATCAAAACCCGCGCGCCATCCGGGATCGTCGGCTCCATGGAGTCGCCTTCAGCTTCCAGCACGCCCAGCCCCTCTGCGCTGACCCGACCGAGTTGGCGGAGCAGCTGCAAATCGAACGGCGCCTGTCCGACCACCCTGGCGGCGTCACTGAATTGAGCCATGCCGGCGGCGAGGCGCACATCGTAAATGGGAACAGCGACAAAGCCGGCTGCATCATGGTTAGGGGCGCCGTCGCCGGTGGCCAGCCAAGCCAAATCCACGCCCAAAGCCCGAGCAATCCGGACCGCCTTGAACAGGCCGGGCTCCGACCCCTGGAGATATTTCCCGAAAACACTGGTCGAGACCCTGGATCGTTTCGCCACCACGGCTTGCGGCGTGGCCCCGAGTGCGTCCGCCAAGCGCTCAGCGAAGTTCCTCCCAAGCGCTGCGTCTTCGCTCTCAGGAGTGATTGACTGTCCCTCCGGAGCATCATAGTGTCCACTTAAGGGGACATTATCCGCTTTAGGGGTCATTCGTGGAACGTGCCTGGCACAAAGAGGACATAAAGGCCGCGCTTCGAAAGGAGCACGGATCGCTGCTCGCCTTTGAACGCAAGCGCAGCCTCCCCAAGGGTTCGGTGAAGGATGTTCTCCGGGGCCGCGCCGTTGCCCAAACTGAGCGAGCCGTGGCCAGCGCCTTGCAGCAACCCCTGCATGTCGTGTTCCCAAACCGCTACGGCCCGCCCGCAGCGGGCAAGTCATCCACCAAAGAGGATAAATCGTCTTGCGCTGCGGCGCACCGTCTAATCGCTGCGGCGAATTAGACATGGCTCGCGCATCGGTCCGCATTCCGCTCGCCCTGATTGAAATTCGGGATCGTCTGCGCAAGGTCGATCCAGCGAAAGCTCAGGTGATCGCCGAATCAATGGCTGAGGGCGTCCAGGCCCAGCCCGTTCTGTTGCGGCCCATCGACGGCGAGGAGGGCGAACAACGCTATCGCCTGGTGGTGGGCGCCACTCGCTGCGCCGCCGCGCGACTATTGGGCTGGCCAGACATCGAAGCCGACATCCGCATTATGACGGACGCGGAAGCCCGGCTCGTCGAAATCGACGAAAACCTCTGCCGGGACGATCTGTCCGCCCTGCAGCGCGCGGTGTTTGTCGCGGCGCGATTCGACGCATGGCGCAGCCGCTTTCCGGGGCGAGTGACCGGCGAAGAGGCGGGGCAAGACCAACCGAAACGGGGCCGTCCGAAGAATTCGGCAAAAATTGCCGAATTTCTCAACGGTGCCTCGCCGACAATGGGTTTTCGCGAGGAAACCGCTGCCGAGGTCGGCCTGAGCCCCAGGACGGTCGCCAACGCCTTCGCTGTCTTCAAAGGCCTCTCGCCAGCCCTCCGCGAACGCCTGGACGGCACTTTCGTCGGGCGCAAGGAAGGCCTGCTGCGCCAGCTGGCGGCTGTCGCCGAGCCCGACGAACAGAATCGCATCGTCGAGGTGCTGCTGTCGGGCCAAACGAGCAATTTCTCCGCCGCCCGCGCCATCGCCGCCGGCCATCAGCCCGCCGCCAAGACCGCCACCCCCACGGACGAGACGGTCAAGGCCTTCCGCAAGCTGTGGGCGGCGGCGTCGCCGGGCGCGCGGGGGCTGATCCTGGGCGAGCTGCAGGCGAAGAAGCTGC
>CAYVHP010000192.1:0-5008 GCA_964451265.1 uncultured Caulobacteraceae bacterium
TGCTTTGCAGGACGGTGGACAGGCGGGCGATATAGACGTTGTCCATATAGATGGACACTTCGGACTCCTGGCCGGCGAAGCCGCCGACGCCGCGGATCATGATCTGCGGGTTGATCGAGTTGATCGTGACCTTCAGGCTGGACACCAGCTGAGGCAGATCCTTGATGTTGGTGTCCTTCTGCTTCAGCAGCAGCTCACCGGACAAGACGTCGACAAAAACCGAGGTCTTCTGAAGATTGGTCGCGCCGGTCTTGGTCGCTGTAACGATCACATCCCCTATGAAGTTTTGCTTTTCCGCCGCCTGCGCGCGCTCGCCAATTCTATCTTCGACGGCAGGAGATGAATCGCCGCGGGGGCCTGACGTGTTCGCCAAGCGCAAGGTGATCACAGCGCCTTTGTCGGCCGCGATCGTCAGCCCGGTTCCCGACAGCAATGATCGCAAAGCGGCGCGGGCATCGCGCTGCCCCCTAATCGCCGGGGTTCTCACGCCCTTGAGCTGATCGGCCGGCGCAATGATTTGCAGCCCGGCCTGCGCTGCAAATTGTGGAATCGTGTTAACCGCTTCATCCGAAGGCAAATCGAATTCGCGCTGCTGCGCCGATGCCCTAGGGGCTGAGGCAAGCGCAATCGCTGCAGCTCCGCAGGCCCAAAGAGCTTTGCGCGTTACAGCCTCCAAGATGTCCCCTCCCCGTTTTCAGCCTTCCTTGCATAATGTTGGGCTTTAGGGATTGAGCATGCCCCTTGTAATTCCCAAACTAGTCCAGTCGATACTAGCGGCTCAGGTGAATGACGCCATCCTCTGTCCGCGTATTGAGATTCAAAGATAGCGCCACGGCTTGCGCGAAGCCCTGCGGATCATTGGCGGAGAACAGTCCTGTGATGGTCTCGTTCGCGATCGACGGATCATCAACTGATATGTGGGGGTCGCTATAGCGGGCAAATTGCTCTGCGGCCTCTTGTAGTGATGTGCCCGAGAACGAGAGCATGCCTTTGCGCCACATCAATTCACGCGCCACCACGGCGGGCGCCAAGGCGGACGGTCTGATCGGCGCGCTCGTCCGAACGACAACTCTTTGGTTGGCAGTCAAGCGCACCGGCGCCTGATCTCGCCGGGACACTTCAACAACGCCCTCGTTGACAAGAACTTGCGTCGGCTTTCCAGGCAATTTTCGAACGGTGAAACTGGTTCCCACGGCGCGCACCCGAATATCGCCGGCATCGACGTAGAACGGACGTCGGGGGTTTTTGGCAACGTCGAACAGCGCCTCGCCCTCAACCAGCTGGATATTACGGCGGTCTGTTGTGAACTTTACCGCGACCTTACTGGCCGTGTTCAGGGTCACAACCGTTCCGTCCGCCAAAGGCAGACGTCGAACCTCGCCGCGCTCGGACTCAAAGGCTTCGGCAGGTTTCCAGGCCTCGTTGCTTATGGCCCAAATCCCACCGACCGTTGTCGCGGCAATGGCGCTTCCGGCGGCCAGAACCCAGCGCCGCGTTCCAGCCCCGGAAGGTGCAGCCCGCCACGGCTGGGCGGGCTGTCCAGTGTCGCCATCGGGGTAGGCGCCGCCCAGTGTCCGCGCACGGTCCGCGTAAATCGCCACGACGGACGCCTTGGCGAACGCGCCCTCCCGGCGGGAGTCGGCGGCCAGCCAAGCGTCCAGTTCGGCCTCCTCGTCCGCCGTCAATGGCGCACGGTCGATCCGGGCCAGCCATGCGGCGGCGGCCTTATCGATGTCGTCAGAGGTTTCCCGCTGATTCATGCGTCACTTTTTCGGACAATGCGGCGTGGACTTTGGTATTTAGATGCTTGGTCATGGGCGCTCCCCCCACGCCCCAGGGCGCCCATTAGGACGTACAAGCTCTTCTGCATCTGTTTTTCTACAGTGCTCTCACTGATATTGAGCCGTCTAGCCACCTCACGTTGCTCAAGCCCGTGGATTTTTCTCAGGACAAACACTTCGCGACAACGCGGCGGTAGATTTGCAATGGCCTCGGATAGACGCCGTAGCTCTTGACGATCACTGACCTGAACGTCCGGCAGAGGGGTTTCGTCCGCGCCCGCCAGCTGGCCGATATCATCAAATGTGCTGATCGACACGATATTGGCCCGGCGAACTTGGCCGAGGATCACCGAATACGCGGTCCTGAACATATAGGCTTTGGGATACCGGATGGCGTCAACGTTCTCAAGCCGGGCTAGGAGCGCATAGGTCTCCTGAACGATGTCGTCAGGGTCCACGCCATGCAGGCGCTTACTGGCCAACCAGTTGCGCAGGCTCGGCTCGTGCGGCAGCACGTGCTTGGCCATCCATAGAGCGCGCTCGGTTGTAACTCTGGTCATTGCCGGTCATCTAAGGCTGCCGAGCCCAACGAGCCGCAGCGTGTTTCCAATCCCCGCTTTTTTATCGCAGCATCCGTCAGGTCGATTGTCCGTTTATCGTGGGCGCAATGCAGGGCCGCACGATGACGACAACTAAGAGCCTGAGCTAAGGCGCTCATTTCAGCTCATATATTTTGCTGAAGCCATTTCGTGTGTTGGTGACCTTGACCCGACCGTTTTTCGCAATATCCAGCCTGATCGTGTAGCCATAGCTGGGGGAAGGGCCCAGATTAGCCGTGTAATTGGGGTCTGCGGAAGGGTCGGGATTCGCGATGGACTCGTGCAATCTCCAGAAGCCTTGCAAACCCTCGCTGGCTTTGATCGTTTGAACAGCTTGCGGCGCGGCGCCGTGACTGGGGCCGTTGCCCATAATTGCGATATCCGGCCGCATCGCCGCGATGATCGACGGATTGCTGCTGAACGCCAACCCGTGATGAGTGACCAGGAGGATATTGACGTGTCCTACCTTATCGATCGGACACACCAGATCGTGCTCCCTGTCCCAGGTTAGATCCCCCAGAGCCGAAATCTTGACCTTGCCAAAACTGAGTATCGAGCCCACCGACATGGCGTTTTCGATGCCGCCGTTCGCCGCCATCGCAGGGGTATCGCAAAGAACACCAGGCTTTCCCGCGCCGGGCATCGGCGTCGTGATCGACTTGCCGTCGCTGGCGACAATGGTGTCAGTCAGCGAGCCGAAGTGAAAGACATCGCCCGGCTTGGCCACGATATGCCTGTGCCCTTTGATCGCGATCAGGTACTTGGCGTAAAGCGCGACTGTCTTCGGAGTCTTTCCAGCCGAAGGTGAATTAGGATCGCCGTCTGCGGCCGTCGTTTCGCGATTTGGGCCGTGGTCGATAAACGTGCCGACCGGAAACCGTTCTAATAGGCCAAACACGCCGCCGATATGGTCGCCGTGATAGTGCGTCATGATCAAGTAATCGATCTTCTTGACGCCCAATGCCTTGGCCGCCGACAGGATACGATCAACGCCGTTCTTCGCACCGTCCAGCCCATCCGCCATAGGTACGCCGCGAGCGCCTACCCAGGTTTCGGTGCCGGTGTCGATCAATAGGGATTTACCTTCAGGCGTGACGAACAGAGTGCCGCCGCCCCCATCCATATCGAGCGGGATCATCTTGAGGGTCTTGTCCGCAGCATGGGCTTGGCCAGCCGCCAACGCCGAGGCCAACAAGCTCGAAATAACGAATTTGCGGATCACGAACTATGCCTCCCCGATCTATTTTATGTTGGCGCGCGGCCCAAGGCCGGTCTGCAAGACCTTGCGGCATGCCCTAGGGCAACCGCAAGGTCTTATAGCTCTGAACGGCTATTCACCCCCCTCGCCTCCTCCGGCGCTGTGGGGCGCGTTGGGCATATAGGTTGGCGAGTCCGGTCCGACCTCAGGCTTGCCTTGGGTCATCCACATCGACCCCAGCTCTTGTTTGGCTTGTCGAGTGATCAGTTGTGTCTCCAGGGAGCTTTGGAAGCAGGTAAAATCCGGACGGTCTTTCCACCGGGAGGGGCCGCACAGGCGCTTGCCGTTCCTGACCGCCGCGTCGTGCACAATGTTGATCAAGCGCTCATAGTCGGGGGAGCCCCGCTGATAGCCGGACCGATTTTCGAGGTCGCCGCCGGCGGCCATGAGGGCCGTAACGCCGGGAATTTTAGCGATGCGGTCGGCATCCTTGACCCCCTGGAGGGTCTCGATCATCAGGATCAGCACAAGATTGTCATTGACCGTCCTGCGATAGCCGCCTGGGACATCGCCCCACATGGCGGGCTCCGTACCCGGACCGCCGCCCGCGCTGCGGTCGCCCAAGGGCGGGAAGAACGCCCAATCGCGAATCCGAACCGCTTCTTCATAGGAGCGAACGGTCGGAACAATAAGCACCAAGGCTCCGCTGTCTTCGGCGTGTTGGATCTCACGCTCATCCGCCTTGGCGATGCGGACACCAGGCACCGCCTTGGCGTGTGGACAGGTTGCCCACATCTTGGCGGCGTCGCCCCAATCGCGGTCGTTATGCTGCATCTCCGTCCAGATGAAGTCGTAGCCGGCGTTGGCCATGGCGCAATAGACTTGGGGATCGGTGGCGTTGAACAGCGTCCCTCCGATGACCTTTTGCCCCGCCTTCATCTTGATCATGACAGGGTTCCAAAGCTTGGAATTCGGGGGCGTCTGGAAAAACGGTCCGTACTTCCAAGTGCTCGGATCAAACACACCCTGGTTCACGGCCCCGGGGGGCGGCTTGTGGAAAGAGTCGCTGTCGACGCCGGCCGGCGCCGCCAAAGGATACTGCGGGTTCACTCCGGCTGCGGGTTTGGTCTCGGTCTGGGCGAGCGAGACGCCCGAACACATCAAAAGCGCTGCTGACAGCAGTGCCGACATTGGTCTGAATTTCACGTGTTTTGCTCCGTCTTATGACTGGACATGTCGGGCGCCGTGGCGTGGTCGGCGGCCGGATTATTCCGGCCGCCGACTATACGCATCGATGACAGGATGCGGCCGCCCAGCTCACGACTCAGTAGGTGTAATTGACACGCACCCCGAATGTTCTGGGGTCGCCGACCGGAGCGGTGATTGATCCGCCGTAGTTGCCGCCGTTGACATACATGCTGTCGGCCATG
>CAYVHP010000193.1:0-3785 GCA_964451265.1 uncultured Caulobacteraceae bacterium
TTGCACGCCCCTTCTCGGAGCCGCCTGGCCAATGGCATGCCATGGCGGCTCGAAATGCCTTTAGAGGACGGTCCTTCGGGGCCGCAGCAAAATGCCGAAGTTGAAGACCAAATCGGGCGCCAAGAAGCGCTTCAAGATGACTGCGTCCGGCCTGATCAAGGCCGGCGTGGCGGGCAAACGCCACAGGCTGATCAGCCACAATGGCAAGTACATCCGCCAGCAGCGGGGCACCAAGGTGCTCAATGCCTCGGACGCCAAGATCGTAGTGAAAAACTACCTTCCCTACGGCCTCTGATCCCTCGATCTTGAAAGCACACTGACATGGCTCGCGTAAAACGGGGCGTCACCGCCCACGCCAAGCACAAAAAAGTTCTAGAGCAGGCCA
This sequence comes from uncultured Caulobacteraceae bacterium, assembly GCA_964451265.1. GTDB lineage: Bacteria > Pseudomonadota > Alphaproteobacteria > Caulobacterales > Caulobacteraceae > BOG-938. The sequence goes on from CAYVHP010000193.1 coordinate 386, forward strand.
AGGGCTTCTATGGCCGCCGCAAGAACACCATCCGTACGGCCAAGGCCGCGGTCGATAAGGCCGGGCAATACGCCTATCGCGACCGCAAGGTGCGCAAGCGCATGTTCCGCGCCCTGTGGATTCAGCGCATCAACGCCGCGGCCCGTATCGAGGGCTTCACCTACTCGCAGTTTGTTCACGGCCTGGACGTGGCCGGCATCGTCATTGACCGCAAGGTCCTGGCCGATGTCGCGGGCGCCGACCCAGCCGCGTTCAAGGCCATCGCCGACAAGGTTCGCGCCGCGCTGGCCTAAAGCCTTTGGGTTCCTGAACTCATCCGCTTACAAAAGCCCCCCGGCGCTGGTGTGCTGGGGGGCTTTTTGCTGATCGCTGGATACCGATGACCGACCTGACCAATCTAGAATCCGAACTTGCCGCAGCCATCGCGGGCGCGGGCGACCTGAGCGCCCTGGACGCCGTGCGCGTGGCGGCCCTGGGTAAGACCGGATCGATCTCAAACCTCTTGAAGTCCCTGGGCGCGATGAGCCCTGAGGACCGCAAGAGCGCCGGCCCCGCCATCAACGGCCTGCGCGACCGGGTGCAGGCCCTGATCGGCGAGCGTAAGGCCGCGTTGGAGGGCCAGGCGCTTGAGGCCAAGTTGGCGTCCGAGCGCCTAGACCTCACCCTGCCCGCCCCGCCCCGCCGCAAGGGCTCGGTGCATCCGACCATGCAGGCCTTCGACGAGCTGATCTGCATCTTCGCCGAGCTGGGGTTCGCCGTGGCCGAGGGACCGGACATCGAGGACGATTTCCACAACTTCACCGCCCTGAACTTCCCGCCCAACCACCCGGCGCGGGCCATGCACGACACCTTCTTTCTGCTGCCGGACGCGGAGGGCGTGCGCAAGGTCCTGCGCACCCACACCAGCCCGGTGCAGGTGCGCACCATGATGAGCCAGTCCCCGCCCATCAGGATTGTCGCGCCCGGCCGCACCTACCGCAAAGACTCAGACCAGACCCACACCCCGATGTTCCATCAGATCGAGGGCCTGGTGATCGACCGCGACACCCACATGGGCCACCTGAAATGGACCTTGGAGACCGTGCTCGCCCGCTATTTTGAGACCGACGCGGTGACCACCCGCTTTCGCCCGCACCACTTCCCCTTCACCGAGCCCTCGGCGGAGATGGACGTGGGCTGTGATCGTTCGGGCGGCGAGCTGAAGATCGGCCAAGGCTCAGATTGGCTGGAGATTCTCGGCTGCGGCATGGTGCATCCCAATGTGCTGAGTAACTGCGGTCTGGACCCGGACGAGTGGCAGGGCTTCGCCTTCGGCTTCGGGGTGGATCGCCTCGCCATGCTGAAATACGGCGTGCCGGACCTGCGCGACATGTTCGCATCGGATGTTCGCTGGCTGTCCCATTACGGCTTCTCGGCCTTCGCCGCGCCCAATCCGGCGAGTGGGCTGTCATGATGGAACGTTGCCGCTTCAGCTGCATCTCCTTCCCTGCGCAGCGGGGAAGGGGGACCACACGCAGTGTGGTGGAAGGGGCTTCTTGCCGCAGAAAAGCCCCCACCACCGCCTTTCAGGCGGTCCCCCTCCCCCGTTTCGCTACGCTGCACAGGGGAGGAGACTTGCGCCGCCATTTCCATCAGATCGCTGCCCGCCCATGAAGTTCACCCTGTCCTGGCTCAAGGAGCACCTGGAAACCACCGCCACGGCCTCTGAGATCGTGGACGCCATGACCTTGGCGGGCCTTGAGGTCGAGCACGTCGAGGATCCGGCGAAAAAGCTGGCCGCCTTCACCGTCGCCAAGATCATCGAAGCCGTGCAGCACCCCAACGCGGATCGCCTGCGCGTCTGTCAGGTCGACACGGTGGATGGGCGCAAGGAGATCGTCTGCGGCGCGCCCAATGCGCGGGCGGGCCTGACCACCATCTACGCCCCCATCGGCGCCTATGTGCCGGGCCTGGACGTGACGCTCGAAGCACGCCCCGTGCGCGGCGTGGTGTCCAACGGCATGCTATGTTCCGCCGCTGAATTAGAAACGGCTGAAGACTCCAATGGCATCATGGAATTGCCGGATAATCTTGACGTCGGGCTTTCCGCAGCCGAGGCGCTCGGGCTGGAAGCGGTCATCGACTTCGAGGTGACCCCCAACCGCCCCGACTGGCTAGGCGTAGCCGGCATCGCCCGCGATCTGGCGGCCACCGGCATTGGCCGACTGAAGACTGAAACCGTTCAGCCGGTTAAGGGCGAATTCTCCTGCCCCATCTCCATCCGCATCAAGGCGCCCGACGTATGCCCCGTGTTCGCCGGGCGACTGATCCGGGGCGTCAAGAACGGCCCCTCGCCCGCCTGGCTGCAGGCCCGGCTCAAGGCTATCGGCCTGCGCCCGATCAACGCCTTGGTCGACGTGACCAACCTGATCTCTTACGACCGCTGCCGCCCGCTGCACGTCTATGACAAGGCCCTGCTCGTCGGCGGTGTGATCGAGGCGCGGCGGGGCCATGAGGGCGAGCACCACGCCTCCGAGCATCTGATCGCCCTGGACGGCAAGACCTACGCCATTGAGCCGTTCATGTGCGTCATCGCCGACGCGGACGGAGAACGCCCCATCGGCCTGGGCGGGGTCATGGGCGGCGAAAGCACCGGATGCTCGGACGCCACCACCGACGTGTTCGTGGAAAGCGCCTGGTTCGACCCCCTGGTTACGGCGCAGACTGCCCGGGCCACCGGCATCAATTCCGATGCGGCCTATCGCTTCTCGCGCGGCGTGGATCCCGGCTTCGTCGAGCCTGGCCTGGAGTTGGCCACGCGGCTGATCCTCGACCTTTGCGGCGGAGAGGCCTCCGACGTCGTGGTCGCCGGTCAAGCGCCGGCCAATCGCGAACCCATCGCCTTCGATCCCTCCTATGTTCACAAGCTGGCGGGGCTGAACGTCGGGCGCGAAGGCGCCCTGGAGATTCTGACCCGGCTCGGCTTTGAGGTCGAAGGCCACGGCGCGGTGCTGACAGTCACGCCGCCGAGTTGGCGCCGTGATGTGGATGGCAAGGCTGATCTGGTCGAGGAAGTGGCGCGCATCGCCGGTTTCGACGCTCTACCCTCCACGCCCTTGCCCCAGGTCGCGCGCCCATCAGGCGGAATCCTGGCCGCGCGGCAAGCCCGTGTGCGCCTGGCCCGGCGCGCCCTGGCGGCTGCCGGCTATGCTGAGGCCGTGACCTGGTCCTTCACCGCGCGCAAAACGGCAGAGCTGTTCGGCGGGGGCGGCGAAAACCTGGTCCTTGCCAACCCCATTGCGGCCGAACTGGACTGCATGCGGCCGTCGATCTTGCCCAATCTGATCGAGGCGGCGGGCCGCAACGCCCGGCGCGGCTTTGCTGACGTGGCCCTGTTCGAGATCGGCCCGGTGTTCGCCGG
>CAYVHP010000194.1:0-52738 GCA_964451265.1 uncultured Caulobacteraceae bacterium
GGATCGGCGCCCGACTTAGACACCCGCCAGTGCGCTTCCGCGCGCGCGGCGACCTGGGGGCTGTGGGTCACCACCAGCACCTGGGCGTTGCGGGCCAGACGCTTGAGGCGCAGGCCGACCGCATCGGCCACGGCGCCGCCCACGCCCTGGTCGACCTCGTCGAAGATCATCAGGGGCTGGGCCTGATCTCCGCGCGTGGCCAGGGCAGCCTTCAGGGCCAGGGCGAAGCGCGCCAGCTCTCCGCCTGACGCGATGTCGCCGAGCGGCCCAAACGGCGCGCCGCTGTTGGTGGCGATCTCAAACTCCGCCCGGTCCATGCCTGACGGCCCCGCGCGGTCTTCCGGCAGAAGCTCGATCGCTACGCGGAACTTGGCTTTGTCGAGCTTCAGCGGCGGCAGTTCATCATTGACCGCCTGGGCCAGATCCTCGCCCGCCGCGACCCGCGCGCGGCTGAGGCCCGCAGCCTCGTGAAGATAGGCCAACCGCGCGTCGCGCACCGCCTTGTCGGCCTGGGCCTGGGCGGCCTCGGCGTCCTCTATGCCGTGCAGGGCCTGGGCCATGCGGCGGCGCTCGTCGGGTAGCCGCTCCACGGCCACGCCAAGCTTGCGGGCCAGGGCGCGCAGGGCGAACAGCCGCTCCTCGGCTTTCTCCAGGCCATCCGGCTCGAACGCCAAGGCCTCAGCAGCTATGTCAACGGCGGCCACCGCCTCTTGCGCCTCGGTCAGAGCCCGGTCCACCGCAGCGGCGGCGGCGATGATCTTCTGCACCGGCGGGCTCTGTTCGCTGGCGCCCGCCTGAATGGCCCGCTCGCGCGCCCGCTCCAAGGCGCGGAAGGCCTGGGCCAACTTGCCGGACAGGGCTTCGCCGCCCAAGGCGTCGCGCGCGGCGGCGATGTCGGCCAGGGCTTTTTCGGCGGCGCCCAGCAGGGCCCGCTCGCCGGCCAGGGCCTCTTCCTCGCCGGGCTTGGGATCCAGCCGGTCCAGCTCCGCCAGGCGCAGAGCCAGCTCTTCGCGCTCGGCGAGCGCGCGGGCCGCCTCCGTCCGCAGGGCTTCAGCGGCCGCGAGCGCCTTGCGCCAATCGTTCCAGGCGCCGGCGACGGCCTGGGCTATGGCGCCGCAGCCGGCGTAGGCGTCCAGCAAGGGGCGGTGATTGCGGGCGTCGAGCAGGCCCACGGTCTCATGCTGACCGTGCACTTCCAGCAGGGCCTCGCCGATCTCTCGCAGCACGCCCACGCCCACCGCCTGATCATTGACAAAGGCGCGCGAGCGACCGTCCGCGCCCAATTGGCGGCGCAGCACCAGGTCCTCGTCACGCTCAAAGGCCACGCCCTTCTCATCCAGCAAGCTCCAGACCGCGTGATCGGCCCGGGGGGCGAAGATGGCCGATGCGCTGGCCTGGCTGCGGCCATGGCGGACGAGTCCCGCTTCAGCCCGCGCGCCGGTGGCCAGCCCCAGGGCGTCCAGGATGATTGATTTCCCCGCCCCGGTTTCCCCGGTCAGCGCGGTGAGGCCCGGCCCGATAGACAGGTCGAGGGCTTCAATCAGGACGACGTCGCGAATGCCAAGGCCGATGAGCATGGGCCTAAGATGGGCGCGAATCTGGCTGGGCTCAATGGCGCGTAGACAGGCCTAGAGCTTGGGGATCTTCAGCAGGTTCGGGACCTTGGGGAAGTGAATGGCGGGAATGATCACGCCGTGCTTGTGGGCGGTGGGGGTCACCTGCGGGCGCAGGCCCTTGCCGCTCATCAGGTCATAGGCGTCCGAGTACCAAGGATCGCCGGGGTAGTTGAAGCCCAGCACCGCCGCGTTGCGCTTGGCGTCGTCGAACAGGCCGATGGTCAGGTCGGCCTCCACCATGCGGAACAGGGCCTCGGGGGCGTGCGAGGTCGTTTGGTAGCGGTCGATCACCGTCTTGAACCGGCCGATGGCGGCCAGGGGCTGATCCTGGCGCAGATACCAGCGGCCGATGGTCATCTCCTTGCCGGCGAGCTGGTCGTTGACCATGTCGATCTTCAGGCGGGCGTCCGCCGCATAGGGACTGGTCGGAAAGCGGCGGACCACTTCACGCAGATTGGCCAGGGCCTGTTCGGTGGTGGCCTGGTCTCGGCCCACGTCCGTAATCTGTTCGAAGTAGCAGATCGCCTTCAGATAATAGGCGTAGGGCGCCGAAGCATTGCCCGGATACAGCGAAATGAACCGGTCGGCGTCGCCTACCGCCTCTTCATAACCATTGGCTTCGTAGTGGGCGAAGGCGGTCATCAGCACCGCCCGGCGGGCCCATTCCGAATAGGGGTAATTGCGCTCGACCTCGTGGAAATAATCCACCGCGTCGCTCCAGTGGTGACCGTCCATCTGCTCGGCGCCGGTGTTGTAAATCAGCTCCACTGGGCGTTCATCGATGGAGAGTTCCGGCTTTTTCTTGCCGCATCCGGACAAGGTGACAGCGCAGGCCAGGGCGGCCATGCCGATCAGGGTCGGAATACGAAAACGGCTGAGCACGGCGCCTCGCGTCAAAGGATAGGGCTGCGCCCCCCAAGACAGGCTTGTCGGGGCGCTCATCGTCATGGGTTCTACACCAGCCGGCCGCCGGCGCAAACGCGATGGATAGGTCAGGTCTGCGGCGAAATTCAGACGGCGGCGCGAGCGAGGTCTTCAGAGAAGGGCCGCAACCGCCAGGCTTGCGGCTGTTCCAGCAGCGCGCGCGCGACCAGATTGTTCAAGGCATGGCCGGCCTTGACGCCTTCGAAGCGACCGATCAGCGGCGCGCCGAGGGTGTACAGATCGCCCACCGCGTCCAGCGCCTTGTGGCGCACGAACTCGTCAGGCCGACGCAGGCCCTCCGGATTGAGCAGACGCTCGCCGTCGATCACCACTGCGTTTTCCAGCGACCCGCCGCGCGCCAGGCCCGCCGCGCGCAGCGCTTCCACCTCGGCCGCGAAGCCGAAAGTGCGGCAGTCGGCCAGTTCGGCGCGGAAGCTGTGCTCGTCCACGGCCAGATCAACCCGTTGACGACCGATCAGGGCGGTGGGGAATTCGATCTCGAACGCCACTTCGAAGCGCTCAGCTGGAGACAGGCGGGCGAGCTTGTCGCCGTCAATGACCTCAATCGTGTCCAAAACCTCGATATAGCTGCGCTCGGCGTCCTGTTGCCGGCGGCCCGCACGATCAAGCAATTGCACGAAGGGCAGGGCGGAGCCGTCCATGATCGGCAGCTCAGGGCCGTCGAGCTCGATCACGGCATTGTCGATGCTCAAGGCTGCGAGGGCGGCCATCAGGTGCTCGATGGTCGCTACGGTGACGCCGGCGCTATTGGCGATGACCGTGCACAGGCGCGCCTGAACCACGGCCTCTGCGGCGACCTTAATCCGGTTGTCGCCCTGCACGTCTGTCCGGACGAAAACGATGCCCGATCCGGCATGGGCCGGCCGAATGCAGAGGCGGACGTGCTGTCCGGAATGAAGTCCAACGCCAGCGCAGATCGCCGAACTCGCTAGGGTGTGCTGGTGGAACTCTGACAAGACGGTTAGTTCTTTCCGCAATTCCGCCAGCCTTAATCAGCCGACGTCGACGCCCGTTCATTTTTCTAGGCGTGGGGGTGCGGTGCAGCAAAACACTTCCTGTTTCGGAATGTTTCGCGATTAAGTCATGGGAAATGTGGATCAATTCCTAGGGGAAAAATTCGCCCGCTTAGTTCGCCAGGCGACGCAGGAACGACGGAATTTCCAGATCTTCCCCTTCGTCGATCTTTTCCTCTTCGGCCAAAACGGCCGATCCGGTGGAGCGAGCCTGGGGCACAGGCGCGCTGGCGCGGTGTTCGCGGGTCTCCGGATAGGATTCCTCGTGGCGCCGGCGGCCGCCGAACAGGCTCATCAGTCCGCTGCGGGGACGACGCTCTTCGCTGGGGGCCAGTTCGGGGAACAGGGGCTCTTCGGCCGCCGCCGGCGCCTGATAGCCGCGAGCGGCCGCAATGACCGGCTCGCGACGAACTTCGTCCTCGGCCGCCGCCTTCACGGGGGGCTCGTCGAAATAAAGTTCGGGCTCGAAGGCCTCCAGTCGCTCCGTCGGCGCAGCGGCTGCCGGACGAGCGGTCTGCATTGGCGAAGGCTCCAGGCTCCATTCCGGGTCGGCCTGGGCCGCGGGGCGGATGGGCTCGGCCAGGGGCTCCAGGGCGAAGGTTTCAGCGCGGGGCGCAGCTTCGCCGGCGGCGGCGGTGCGCTGGGCCAGGGTCTCGTCCAGGCGGCGCGGGGCCGGCGCCGGCGTTGCGACACGCACCGGCTTGGGCTCGATGGCTTGAATGGCCGAGCCGTCCATGCCGGTGGCCACTACCGATACACGGATCTTGCCGTCCAGGCCCGGATCGAAAGCGGCGCCGAAGATGATGTTGGCGTCAGGATCGACCTCGGCCGAGATAGCGTTGGCCGCCTCGTCCACTTCCAGCAAGGTCATGTCCAGGCCGCCGGTGACATTGACCAGCACGGCCTTGGCGCCCTTGAGCGACACTTCGTCCAGCAGGGGGTTGGCGATGGCGTTCTGGGCCGCCATCAAGGCGCGGTCTTCGCCCACCGCTTCGCCGGTGCCCATCATGGCCTTGCCCATCTCGGTCATCACCGTGCGCACGTCGGCGAAATCCAGATTGATCAGGCCCGGCAGCACCATCAGGTCGGTGATCGAGCGTACGCCGGAATGCAGCACCTGATCAGCCATGCCGAAGGCTTCGGCAAAGGTGGTCTTCTCATTGGCGATACGGAACAGGTTCTGGTTGGGGATGACGATCAGGGTGTCGACGTAGCGTTGAAGCTCTGAAATGCCCGCGTCGGCTAGGCGCATGCGATGACGTCCCTCGAACTGGAACGGCTTGGTCACCACGCCTACGGTCAGGATGCCGCGCTCGCGGGCGCATTTGGCGATGATCGGCGCCGCGCCGGTGCCGGTGCCGCCGCCCATGCCGGCGGTGATGAAGACCATGTGAGCGCCGTCCAGGTGCTCGCCGATCTCCAGGGTGGATTCTTCGGCGGCGGACATGCCCACTTCGGGGTGCGCTCCGGCGCCCAGGCCCTGGGTTGTGGTGGCGCCCAGCTGGATGCGTTGGTTGGTTTTGGAGAACTGCAACTGCTGCGCGTCGGTGTTGGCGACGACGAACTCCACCCCTTCCAGCCCCGCCTCGATCATATTATTGACCGCGTTGCCCCCGGCGCCGCCGACGCCGAAGACGACGATGCGAGGCTTCAGCTCGGTTGTGCGTGGCGCAGACAGATGAATAGCCATTGGACCCCGTTCCTTCGAACGCAGCCCGGCGACCGCCCGCCGGGCATCCTCTTGCCGGATAGGGTTAATGAAATGCCACCAACCTTAATCGACCGTTAATGGCCATAAAGTGAGTCGCCTGTTCCGGGAGGCCGTTCACGGACAAATTTGCAGCCGCGTTAGGGGTTTGGATGTGGGTAAGTCGCGGGGCCGGGACAATTCGCCGCCTTTTGCTCACTAAGCAATCTGGCGATGAGGCTCGGTCGTGTGGCCGCTCACCGCAATTTCGGCTCCATCTTCGCGTGGGAGCGGCCCAGCGGCGATTCAATCCGCCATTGACAAGAAGAACAAAACAAGAACATTTGGTCCCGACCCTCCACTTTGAGGTCGCCAATGGCAAGGCTAGCCCGTGTCGTCATCCCCCAATGCAGCACCACGTCAATCAGCGCAGCGACCAGCAGGCCTTGACCGTGCATCAATTTTGATACATTTCCAAAATGGCCGATCACCGGAAGCGATTGCCGGCCAGATTCTATGAATCCGCCAACGGCCGAGCGCCCGTGAGGGAGTTCTTGCTTGATTTGGCATTGGCCGACCGAGTCACGATGGGCAAGGATATCGCCAAAGCCGAGTTTGGCTGGCCGATTGGAATGCCGTCCTGCCGCGCCATGGGAGGCGGTTTGTTCGAAATCCGCAGCAATCTCAGCGACGGCAAGATCGGCAGGGTTCTGTTCGGCGTCTCCTGCGGCGGCATGGTGCTGCTGCACGGCTTTATCAAAAAGACTCAGGCTACGCCGAAGGCTGACCTGGATCTGGCGCGCAAGCGGTTGAAGGAGTTGGCGTGATGGCAAGCGACAGGGGCAGGATCGGGGCCGGCTTTGCGGAATTCCTCGATGAGCAGGGAATCCGTGAAGAGGTCGAAGGGCTGGCGGTGAAGGAACTGATCGCGGAGCAGATTGCCGCTGCGATGAAGGAAAAAGGTCTTACCAAAGTCGCCATGGCCGAACTGATGCACACGACGCGTGCTCAGCTTGACCGGCTGCTTGATCCCGGCAATCCCTCGGTGACCTTGACCACTCTGCAGAGGGCGGCCAAGGCCGTTGGCCGAAATCTGACGATCTCCCTGACCTGATCCAGGGCGGCAATGCCCCACCGCCCTATAAATTATCCCTCAGCCAAGCCGCAGCCCGCGCCACCGGTCCGGCGTTTGGCGAAATGGGCGTAGCCTTGCGGGCGGAGCCGCCCATGCGGGCGTTGCTGATGGCCTCGCGCGGGCCGAAGGCGGCGCGGTGAAGGACGCCGGCGGCGGTGCAGAAGGCTGGGCCGGAGGCGGCGTCGGCCAGGTGCGGCACGCGGCGCGGGCGGCCTAGGCGCACCGGACGGTCGAACACCCGCACGCAGGTCTCACGCACCCCGGCCAGTTGGCTGGCGCCCCCTGTCAGGACAATGCCCGCGCCCGGTTCGAGCGGGCAGCCGGAGGCCTTCAGCCGTTCGCGCAACAGCTCCAGGGTTTCCTCGACGCGCGGCGCGATGACGCCCTTCAGCAAGGAGCGGGGCGCCACCACAGGGCCGGCGCCAGGATCGTCGCCGCGGGGCGGGGCCTCGATCATCTCGCGGTCCTCGTTGGCCGAGGCGATGGCCGAGCCGTGTAGGGTCTTGATGCGTTCGGCGCCGGCGATGGAGGTCGACAGGCCGCGGGCGATGTCGGCGGTCACATGCGATCCGCCCACTGCCAGGGCGTCCACGTGCACCAGCGAGCCGTTGGAGAACACCGAGACGGTGGTCGAGCCGCCGCCCATGTCGATGCAGATGCAGCCCAGGTCCATCTCGTCGTCCTCGATGGCCGAGAGGGCCGAGGCGAACGGAGCCGCCACCACGCCGTCGAACTTCAGGTGCGCGCGCTCCACACAGTAGCTGATGGTCTGGTAGGCGGCCTCGCTGATGGAGACGACGAGCAGCTCCAGCCCCAGCTGGCGGCCGAACATGCCGCGCGGGTCGCGGATGGCCTTTTGGGCGTCCACCGACCAGGCGATGGGCAAAAGGTGGATCGCCCGCCGTCCGGGGGCGCGGGCCTGGGCCACGGCAAGGGCGATGGCGCGGGTGCAATCGGTGTCGTTGATCTGGCGGGCGCCCAAGGAGACCTTGGCGCTGACGCGGCGGCTGGCCAGCTGGCCGCCTGACGTGGCCACGGTCACGCCCGAGACATGCACGCCGGCAACGGTTTCGGCGCGTTCCACCGCCTGGGCGATGGCTTCGACCGCTTCCTCGGTATTGACGATGGCGCCGCCGCGTACGCCGCGTGACTGGACATAGCCCACGCCGGCAGGCTGAAGGGTTCGGTCGGCCTTGCGCACGCCGTCCGGTTTCATGATGAAACAGGCGACCTTGGATGCGCCCAGGTCGAGCGCTGCAGTTACCTGTTGGCGCGGATGCAGGGCTTTCAGCCCATCCCGTGCTTCTCGTCTATCCTCAAGCCGCGACATTCGGCCGCCTCCCAAACTACGCCCCCATTCTGAGGGCCCCATTCACGGTCATCCGGCCTCTAGGGCCGTGGGTTCACCGCGCCCGTCTGCTCTGCTGAGGCTCCCTTTGGCCTGACCGCCACCAAGTCCGGATCGCGCAAATCGATCCGTTCAAAACCCAATTCGATCACCCGCGCCTTTTGCTCGAGTTGATCGAGTTGGATCAAAGCTGAATCCGCCCCTTCGGCCGGAAGCTGGACCAGGCCGCCATCCTTCAGCCTCAGGTCCCACCGGCGGCCGTCCACCCGGACCAGGGCTTCGAGCCGCGACATCAATTGCGGCCGCTGGCGCAGCAAGGGCAGGATGCCGCTTGCCGCCGCGCCCGCGCCGTCGCCCACCACCAGGGGCAGGTCGGCGTAGCGGCTGGGATCGGCCTCCGGCACGATCCGGCCTTCCGCGTCCACCACATGGTCCACGCCCTGAAACTGCCAGACCGCTTCCAGATTGCGCGGGACCACTGAGATAACCAGGGTGTCGGGCAACAGCCGAATGACCTTGGCCTGCTTGACCCAGCCGACCGTCTCAATGCGCCGGCGCAGCGCTTCCAGATCGACGCCCAGGATCGGGGTGTTCTTCTCAAGGGCCGCGGCGTCCAGGATGTCGCGCTCGGCGCCGGGTTCTGACCCCTGGACGCGGACGGTCTTGGTCTCAAACCCGAGCAGGGCGAATTGGCGGGCCAGGGCCGTACCGGCCCAATGGCCGGCGGTTTCGGTGCGCGATCCTGTGAACAGGGCGACGCCCAGGCCCAGGCAGACCACTCCGGCGGCAATGGCGATGGCGATGCGGGGATTGAGCCCGACGTGGCGGGCGGCGTGCAGCTTGGCGGGTTGGTAGGCGGGAGCACGCGGCGCGCGCGCGGGCGCCTTGACGCGAGGGGCCTGTGTCTTAGGCCGGGGCTTGGACTGGACGCCCGCTCCTCCTCGCATCACCGCGGCCATAGGCCTCCTCCAAAATCCACAGAACCAGGTCGTCGAACGAAAGGCCCTGCTGGGCCGCCTGCTCGGGGGCGAGCGAGGTCGGCGTCATGCCTGGCTGAGTGTTGACCTCTAACAGGACCAAAAGGTCGTTAAATTCGTCATAACGAAAGTCCGATCGTGTAAGACCTTGGCAACCAAGAGCGACGTGGGCCAATTCGGCCTGACGCATGGCGCGCTCGAAGGCGGGGGCGGCGATCGGGGCGGGCAGGACGTGGCTGGAGCCCCCCTCGCCGTACTTGGCCTCGTAGTCATAAAAGCCCGTGCTCGGCACGATTTCGGTCACCGTCAGCGCCCGATTTCCCATCACGGCAACGGCCAGCTCCTTGCCGGGGATATAGGGCTCCACCAGCACCGCCTCGCCGAAGGTCCAGCTGTCGGCGGCCAGTTCGCGCGGCGGTGAATTGGCGCCGTCCAGCACGATAAAAACGCCGACCGATGAGCCCTGGGCGTTGGGCTTGACCACATAGGGCGGCGCCATGACGTGACGGTTTGCCACGTCGTGGCGGTCGAATAGTCCGCCGCCGGGCACGATGACCCCTGCGGCAGCCAGCACCGCCTTGGCCTTGACCTTGTCCATGGCCAGGGCCGAGGCCAGGACATCGGAGTGGGTGTAGGGGATGTCCAGGGTCTCCAGCACCCCCTGGACGCAGCCGTCCTCGCCCCAGGCGCCATGCAGGGCGTTGAAGGCGATGTCGGGCTTCAGCGCCGTCAGGACCTGAGCAATGTCCCGTCCCGCATCCACCCGGCTGACCGTCGCCCCAAGACGCTCGAGCGCATCGGCGCAGGCCGCGCCCGACACCAGCGAGACGTCCCGCTCAGGCGAGATCCCGCCCATCAGGACGGCGACATGACGGCCGGCGAGGGGGGTGGGCATGGCGGGCGCTCCAGGGTTCATCCGCTCATCGCGGAAAACTACGGCCGCCGCAACACCAGCGTCGCCCAGGCGTCGCGGCGCAGGGCGAAGTCCAGGCGATAGCCGCGGGCCAGATAGGCCGCGCGGACATAGCGTTCCTGGGTCCGCAAAAGGCCCGACAGGATGGCGACGCCGCCCGGTTTCAGCGCGCCTTTGATGTCTTGCGCCAGCCTGACCAGAGGCCGGGCCAGGATATTGGCGAACACCAGGTCATAGGGCGCGTCTGCGCGCACCAGCCGATGGCCCAGGCCCGAAGCATGCACAAAGCGAGCGGCCACGGCGTTGACCCGGGCGTTCTCGCGCGAAATGCGCACCGACACCGGGTCGATGTCCGTACCCACCGCCCGGCGCGATCCCGTGCGGGCGGCCGCGATAGCCAGCACGCCGGTTCCCGCGCCCACATCGAGCACCTTGGCGAAGCGGCGCGCCTTGAGCAGGCGGTCATAGGCCATAAGGCATCCCACGGTGGTGCCGTGGTGCCCCGTGCCAAAGGCCGCGCCCGCCTCGATCCGCAGGTTGACCGCGTTGGGCGGGACCCGGCCGCGATCATGCACGCCATAGATAAAGAACCGCCCTGCGCGCACCGGAGGCAGACCGGACAGGGCCATGGCCAGCCAGTCGGCGTCGGCCAGGGGCTCGCTCTTGATCTGCAGGGCGGCGAAGGCTTTCAGCGCCGCGACAAGCCCGTCTGCTTCCGGCGCGTTGGTCGGGAAGGCGTCGATGCGCCACACATCGCGCGCCTCGTCCTCCTCCAGGATCGAATAGGTCACGCTCTCCAGCAGGGTGTCGGCGTCGATGGCCCGGGCGGCGGCTTCAGCATCAGCGCGCGGCCCCCGGGCGATGATCTGAATCGCTTGCTCGGTCATGACCGTGGGTTAGCAGAGCTTGCAGGCTCGAAACACGAATTTTGAACCACGAAGCTCACCAAGACCTACAAAAAAATCCGTCATCCCACGGTCGGCTGAAAGCCGATCCGGGGGACCCAAGCCACGACGACAAATTGCCAGCTCGCTTGGGTCCCCCGGTCCGCCTTGCAGGCGGCCGGAGGATGGCGCGCTTGATTTGCCTTGGTGTTCTTCGTGTTCTTCGTGGTTCAACAAATTCAAAGGCGCCGCGCCGCCGATCACGCCTTCTCGACAAAGCTATCGATGACCTTTTTCTCGCCCGCCTTGTCGAAAGCGACGGTCAGCTTGTTGCCTTCCACGGCTTTGATCTGGCCATAGCCGAACTTCAGGTGGAACACCCGCTCGCCGCGTGAAAAGGCGCCGGCCGAAGGTTCGGATACGGCCACTAGGCGACCTTCGCCCTCGATCACCTGGGCGCGGTTGCGCGAGGGTTCGGAGACGCCGCGCGCGCCCGCGCGGCTCTGCGCCCTCTGCCAGCCGGGCGAGGAATAGCCCGAGCCGAAGCTGGACGTCTCGTCCCAGCGCGAGGCGGTCTGTTGCATGCCGGGGCCGCCGCCGTAGTAGCCGGTCTCCGAGCCCGCCTGGACGTGGTCGATGGGCAGCTCATCCACAAAGCGGCTGGGCAGTTGGCTGGTCCAGCGGCCATAGACTTGCCGGTTGGCCACGAAGGACAGGCGCGCCTCTTCCTTGGCCCGGGTGATGCCGACGTAGGCCAGGCGGCGCTCTTCCTCCAGGCCCTTGTCGCCCTTCTCGTCCATGGAGCGCTGGGAGGGGAAGACCCCTTCCTCCCAGCCCGGCAGGAACACCAGGGGGAACTCCAGCCCCTTGGCCGAGTGCAGGGTCATGATCTGCACCGCGTCGTCGCCCGCGTCCCGGTCCAGGTCCATCACCAGGGAAACGTGCTCCAGATAGGCGCCCAGTTCATCGAACGCCCCCATGGCCTGAACCAGTTCCTTCAGGTTCTCCAGGCGCGTCTGGCTGGTTGGGCTTTTGTCGGCGCGCAGGGCGTCGGTGTAGCCGCTTTCGTCCAGCACGGTTTCCAGCAGTTCGGGGTGGGGCGTCACCGCCGCCAGCTGACGCCAGCGGTCCAGGTCGCGCAGGAAGTTGCTCAAGGCCGTGCGGGTGCGCGCGGGCAGTTCGTCGGTGTGGACCAGGCCGCGCGAGGCGGTGCTGGCGGAAATGCCGTTCATCCGGCCCAGTTGCAGAATCTTGGACACGGTGGTGTCGCCGATGCCGCGCTTGGGCGTGTTGACCACGCGCTCGAAGGCCAGGTCGTCGTCCTCCGATTGGATCAGCCTGAGGTAAGCGTGGGCGTCCCTGATCTCGGCCCGCTCGAAAAAGCGCGGCCCGCCCACCACCACATAGGGAATGGACAGCAGCACAAACCGCTCCTCGAACGCCCGCATCTGGAACGAGGCGCGCACCAGGATCGCCGCCTCGCGGTATTTGCGGCCTCCGCGCTTCCACCGCTCAATATCTTCGGCCACCAGGCGGCTTTCCGCCTCGCCGTCCCATACGCCGCGCACCTGGACCTTCTCGCCGCCTTTGGCCTCGGTCCACAGGGTCTTGCCCAGCCGTCCCTTGTTGGCCGCGATCAGGCCCGAGGCGGCGCCCAGGATGTGTTCGGTGGAGCGATAGTTGCGCTCCAGGCGGATCACCTCGGCGCCCGGAAAGTCCCGCTCGAACCGCAGGATGTTGTCCACCTCCGCCCCGCGCCAGCCATAGATCGACTGGTCGTCGTCGCCCACGCAGCAGACGTTCTGGCGCTTTTGGCCCAGCAAGCGCAGCCACAGATATTGGGCGACATTGGTGTCCTGATACTCGTCCACCAGGATGTAGCGAAAGCGGTCGTGAAACTCGGCCAACACGTCCGGCGCAGTAGTGAAGATGGTCAGGTTGTGCAGCAACAGGTCGCCGAAATCGCAGGCGTTCAGCACCCGCAGCCGGTCCTGATACATCTTGTAGAGCGTCTGGCCCTTGTTGCCCGCGAAGTGCGCGCCCTCGGCCGGCGGCAGTTTGTCCGGCGTCCAGCCGCGGTTCTTCCATTGGTCGATCAGCCCGGCCAGATGGCGCGGCGTCCAGCGTTTCTGGTCGATGTTTTCGGCTTCCAGCAGCTGTTTGATCAGCCGCTCCTGATCGTCGACGTCGAGGATGGTGAAGCTGGACTTCAGCCCTACCAGCTCGGCGTGGCGGCGCAGGATCTGGGCGGCGACCGAGTGGAAAGTGCCCAGCCAGCGCAGACCCTCGGCCTGTGGCCCGATCAAATGAGTGATCCGCTCGCGCATCTCGCGCGCGGCCTGGTTGGTGAAGGTGACGACCAGCAACTCCCACGGCCGCGCCCGCCCGCTGGCCAGGAGATGCGCCAGCCGCGTGGTCAACACCCGCGTCTTGCCCGTGCCCGCCCCGGCCAGCACCAGCACGGGACCCTCGGTGGCCTCCACCGCGCGCCGCTGCTCGGGATTCAGGCCGTCGAGGAAAGCGGCGGGCGGCGGGCCGGGGCGTGCCAGATCGCTGATGCGGGGGGTGGGCAGGTCGGACAAAGGGCAGGTTCCAGGAATCGAGCGGTCAGCCTAGCACGCCGTGCAGGGCGTCGCTGACTTGGCCTTTGGCAGGTGGAGCGGCGCAACGAGTCCAGAACCGCGCGCGCTATCGCTTTCGCGGGTCGAGGTCTGTTTTCCGTCCAGCTGCCAAAGGTGAGAATCGACCCTTCGCTGACGTTGGGAAAGTCCGGTTAGCGGGTGATGCCTCTAACGCTGCCCGGCTGAGCCGTTCTATGACCCAGCAGCCTTTTTGACCGGATATTTTGCCAGAACGGCCCGACAACCCTTCATCGCGGATGCGAGATAGGTCTGATCGGAGGAAAATTCGAACCGATGGCTCTGGGTCATGTTGTCAGGCGTAATTTCGATGACCACTTGGATATGGCCCAGCGAACCGCACTCGACCTTCACGTTGAGCATCGGCTCCATGCAGGCGATCTCCGCAGTTCCTTTAAGGTCGCGGTCGAGCATCTCCAATTGGTTCAAGAAGACTTCAACTTCATCTGACCTCAACCAAGGCCCCTGCACATCGACGTGAGCATCTGGTGCTTCGACGCGGGCGTGGATCGTGATCCAGTTTCCGTCCCAATAATCGTCGCTCTTAGGAAACTCCCGCCGGAGTGCCCATACAGACAGGCCTTCCAGCTTCAGATCAGGGTCGCCGTAAAGCTCTTGGGGTTGTCGCATGATGGAAGACAATGAGGTCCGAAATTCGGCATGGCGTCAACCTCCGCTCACCCCCATCTGCGACCTTCGCAAGGTCCGCTTGTCGGCAATTTCCGACAACGGCCCCGTATCCGCCTTCAGACCAATTCAAGCCGCAACTCGCGGCCCACCAGCGCGGCGGCGCGCTGAAGGGTTTCGATGGTGACATTGCCTTTCGCTTTGAGGATGCGGTCAACCTGGGCGCGGCTGGTGTGCATGAGCTCGGCGAGCGCGGCCTTGGTCATGCCTTGACGCTCCATTTCCTGGCTCAGTTGCCAGGCGACCACGCGCGTTACCGCTTCGGCCTTCACCGCTTCGCGGATGCCCTCCTCGTTTAGGAAGGCGTCGAGCGTCTTGCCCCAATGGGGGTTGGTCTTGGTCATGCCTTCATCTCCTTCATCCGTTTGCGAGCAATTTCGAGGTCTTCGGCAGGCGTCTTTTGGGTCTTCTTGATGAAGCCGTGCACCACACCGATCCGCCCGTGGTCGATGAAGAACACCAGCCTTGAGATGCGCCGACTGGGCAGCGAGGTGCGAACTTCCCATAATCCGCTCCCCAACGGTCGGCACAGCGGCATCCCGATCGGCCAACCAAACTGGACCGTGGCTAGGTCCGTGCCGATCGCTCGCCTGTCCTCGGGCGGAAGGCTCCGCAGCCAATCGAGCACCGGTTCCCCGCCGGCTGTGGTTTGGTAGAAAAACACGGGTATTTCAGGCGGGTGCTTTTCCATCATACCAATCATCCCCGCCAAAACGTATCATAAAAAATACGTCTAGATCAAGGAATCTTGACGCCGTCCCGCCCACGCCAGCGCCCGCACCCTGCAGGCGGACGCCAGCAAAGACCGTCCCCGCTCCCCGTCGATGCGCACGATCAGTTCCGGCAGGCTGAGCCCTTCGGCCGCCGCCATCGCTTCCAGCACCGTCCAAAACTCCGGCTCCAGGGCCAAGGACGTAGCGTGGCCGGCGAGGGACAGTGAGCGCTTTTTCAGCACCTCAGGTCTCGCGCTTGGCGGCGTCCAGCGCCCGCACCGCCTTGTCCGCCCGCGCCTTTTCCAGTGCGGTCTCAGCCTTGGGCCGGCCGAACTTGACGCGGTTTTGCGCGGCCTGAGCCTTGGCGGCCGATTTGTCCCGCGCTTTGCGGGCCTTGTTCAGGTTGATCGGGGAAGCGGCCATGAGCGCCAATCTAGGCCGATTTGGTCCGTCTTCAACGGTCGGCGATCTCGGACGCCCCCGGCTCAATCCTGTCCGGCAGGCCTTCAAAGAAATAGGAGACCGGCACGCCCAGGGCCTTGGACAGGCGCCAGAGGCGGGCGGCCGACATGCCGTTGGCGGCGCATTCGTACTTCTGGATTTGCTGAAACCTCAGGCCGATGGCGCTGCCCAGGGTTTTCTGGGACAGGCCGAGCAGGCGACGACGCGCGCGTAGCCGTTTGCCCAGATCGATATTGATGTCGTGGTCCATGCGACGCCCTCCAAGGCGACGCCGGCATAGTGGCGCCGGGCGATTGAACGGCGGCTATGGCGTTGGTTCACCGTGCATTCATGATGACCATGGCCCGGCATTGCGATTTAACTTGGTGATGAGGAAATAAATTTCAATTATTTTATGTATTATTGGAACCAATTCAATGAAGTTGCGTTTAGCAATATTAATCAGAATAAATAAAATTCCCGGGATTAATTCCGTTGGTGGAGGGCGTCATGGAAAAAACATCGAAAATAATCGGCTCAGTGGTCCTGATGCTGGCCTTGTGCGGTTGCGTGGCTGGCTCAGGCGATTCCGAACACGCCGCGTCGGGGAGCTTGCTGTCTCAATTCCTGCTGGGAGTCTGGCATGGCTTGGTCTCCCCTGTGACGCTGATCGGGGAGGTCATCAATGTGTTGGCGCCCCATGTGCTGCCCTGGTCCGTGCGGATGTATGAAACGAAGGGGACCGGTATGCTCTACGACGTGGGCTTCTATATCGGCCTGGCCGGCAGCCCCATCGTCGTGGGCGGGCGCATGAGCCGTCCACGCCGCGTCACCCGCGTGACGACGGACTGACCTGTTGCGATCGGTCGAATCCGTTTCGGAAACCGCCCGATAACCCTCGTCTGTCAGGTTGGCTCTTCCAAGGAAGGACCAGCTTTATGGCCGAACAAGCCACCTTTGGTCGGCGATCAGCTCAGGGCCAGCCCGCCCCACGCCCGGCTCGTGACGCCGAACAGCTGAGCCCGCAGGCAGAGGCTTTCCTCGCGGCCATGGGCGACGGGCAGGGCGATGAGGTGGCCGCGTTCAGCCAATGGCGCCGCGCTCAGCAGCCGCGCCGTCTATTGCTGATCGCTGTGGGCGCGGCGTTCGTCGCGCCCGGCCTGTTGTGCTTTGTGTTTCAGGCGCCCTGGTGGGTTTCCATCGGGCTTAGCGTGGCCGGTGTCGGCGTCAACGGCTGGCTGCGCAGCGAGCGCCAACGCCAGGCCAGGGAAATCGCAGCCTGGACGCCGCCCTCGTGATCGGCCCTGATCCGGCCGATTGTCACCCCTGTCCCGGCGCCGGATGAAACAGCGCATGCTGGGCGTCCAGCATGGCGCGCTTGAAGGCGAGGGGCTCGGCGATCATGCGGAACAGGTTCTTGCCGGTCTCTGAGGCGGTCAGCACCTCCACATCGCCGTAGTTGAACATGCGGCCCAGCAGAGACTGCTCGGTGCGCACGTCGGTGACCTTGTCCAGGGCGGAGTCGATCACCTCCTTGGTGAACACCCCCGACAGCTGGATCACCCGGCGATTGGTGACGACATACTGGTGCGCGCGCCAGACGGTCAGCCGCCACAACAGGTGCGGCACGCCGAGCAGGGCCAGCAGATAGGCGTAGAGGATCCAGTTTCGCCCCTCGCCATAGCGCGCCCATAGTAGCGAGACGATCACCAGCACGGCGATCACATAGATCAGGGCGCCGGCGATCAGGCTGAAGGCGACGAAGCTGTGCTGCCGTTCGATCAGCACCACCTCCTCGCCGGTGGCGAGCAGCTTGGCCAGATAGCCGTGGGGGCGTTCGTCGGTCTCGTCGCTCATCATGGCCCTCAATGGGTTGGGTCCTGCGGGACCGATCTGGACTTATAGCCGAAAGGGCTCAAAGCGTCAGGCCCAGCCAAGCGACCGCAGGGCGTAAGTCGCCGAATCGGCTCAGGGTTCCGCCCCGTCATGACCGTCGATCCGCCATCTCTCGCGCCCGATCTCGATCCCTCCGATTGGCCCGCTGCGCGCGCCCAAGCGCACCGGATGCTGGACGACATGCTCGACCACATGCAGGGCGTGGGCGAAGGGCCGGTGTGGCGGCCGGCGCCGGCCGCTGTGCGCGACAAGTTCGCCGCGCCTCTGCCCTGCGGCCCCCAGCCGCTGGAGGCCGTGCACGAGGAATTCCGCCGGACCGTGCTGCCCTATGGCGTGGGCAATGCGCACCCGCGCTTCTTCGGCTGGGTGCACGGCGGGGGCACAGTGGTGGGTATGCTGGCGGAAATGCTGGCTGCAGGACTGAACGCCAACCTTGGGGGACGTGACCAGACGCCGGTCCTGCTTGAACGCCAAGTCGCCCGCTGGATGGCGGAGCTGTTCGGCTTTCCGTCCTCGGCCAGCGGCCTGTTCGTCACCGGCGCCTCCATGGCCAATCTGATCGCGGTGCTGGTGGCCAGGGCTGATCGCCTGGGCGCGGGTTCTCGACAGTCTGGGGCGGGTGTCGCCGGCGCCAAGCTGCGGGCCTACGCGTCGGGCCTGGCGCATAGCTGCATCGCCAAGGCGATGGACATGGCGGGGCTGGGCTCGAACGCCCTACGGTCCATCCCCGTCGACGCTATGGGCCGGATGGACCTTGCCGCTCTGGCGGCGGCGGTGGCGAATGACAAGGCGGACGGGCTAGAGCCGTTCCTGCTGATCGGCACGGCGGGCAGCGTGGACACCGGCTCCATTGATGACCTCGCCGCCCTGGCGCAGATCGCGAGCGAGCAGCGGCTGTGGCTGCATGTGGACGGCGCCTTCGGCGCCCTGGCCAAGCTGTCGCCGGACCTCGCGCCTCTGCTGGACGGGATTGAGCGGGCCGACTCTATCGCCTTCGATTTCCACAAATGGGGACAGGCGCCCTACGACGCCGGTTTCGTTATGGTGCGCGACGGTGACAAGCATCAGGCCGCCTTCGCGACCACCGCCGCCTATCTGCGCCGCGAGGCTAAGGGCCTAGCGGCGGGCGCCCCCTGGCCCTGCGATTTCGGGCCCGACCTGTCGCGCGGCTTTCGCGCCCTGAAGGTGTGGTTTGCGTTCAAGACCTATGGGGCCGAAGCCATAGGCGCGACGATCCTCAACACCTGTCGTCTTGGCGCCTATCTCGCCGCCCGCGTGGACGCCGAGCCGGAGCTGGAGCGCTTGGCGCCGGCCCCCCTCAACATCGTCTGCTTGCGCTATCGCGGCCCTGACCCTGACCATCTCAACAGTCAGATCGTTTTGGCTTTGCAGACCTCAGGCGTGGCGGCGCCATCCACCACCCTCATCAATGGCGCCCTGGCCATCCGCGTCGCTATCGTCAATCATCGCACGCGAGCCGCCGACATCGACCTGCTCATCGCCGAGGTCCTGCGTTTAGGGCGTTCGTTAAGCCGAGGACATGCTGCATGATCGCTGAAGCCGCTTTGGCCGCCAGTCGCATCGATCCTGACGCTGCCGTGGTCGACATGCCGAACCAAGCCGGATTTATCCGCGCCGTGTTCGAGGGCGCCGATGGCGTCGCCTTGGTGCAGACCCAGCTCGATCAGCTGCACGCCGATGTGACCAACGCCTCGGCCTATATGAGCCTGGGCGTGCTATACCAGTTGATTGGACGCAAGGATGAGGCGCTGGCCTGCCAGGATGCCGCCTTCCTGCATTCGCGCCTGTTTCGCCAGCCGCCGTCGTCGGCCGATCCGGCCAGCTTGACCCTGCTGGTGTTCGTCGCGCGCGGCGACCTTATGACCAATACGCCGATTGAACTGCTGCTCGACGGCCGGCCGGTGCAGATCATCCGCCTCTATGTGGATCCGGACCTGCCGCTGCCGGAGCGTGCGCCGGAACACGACATAGCGATGATCGCCATCAGCGAGTCTGACGAGACGGAGCGCCTATTACAGCGGTTGAAGGGGCTGGTCTGGCCAAGGCCGATCCTCAACCCTGCCGAGGCCATCCTCGACCTGTCGCGTGATCGCCTTTGGCGCAAGCTGCAAGGGGTCCCAGGCCTGGTTCTGCCGCCCACGGTGCGGGTCGCCCGCGAAACGGTCCAGGCCATCGCCTCAGGCGCCGCAGTGGACGATGTCCTGCCGGAGGGTGACTTTCCCTTGGTGGTGCGGCCCGTGGGCTCGCACGCAGGCAAGGCCCTGGCCCGGATCGACGACGCCCTCAGCCTGAAGATCTATCTGGCCGAGACGGCTGCGGACAGTTTCTACCTGTCGCGTTTCATCGACTACGCCGGCGCGGACGGCCGTTTTCGCAAGCACCGCATCGCCCTGTTCGATGGCGCGCCCTATTTGGCCCACATGGCTGTGGGCGATCACTGGATGGTGCACTACCTCAATGCCGGCATGGCCGAGAGCCCGGCCAAGCGCCAGGAGGAGGCCCAGGCCATGGCGGGGTTCGATCAGGGTTTCGCCGCGCGACACGCCATCGCCTTGGACGAAATCAGCCGTCGGCTCGGCCTGGACTATTACGGGCTGGACTGCGCCGAAACGCGCGACGGACAGCTTCTGGTGTTCGAGGCGGATGTGGGCATGATCGTGCACGCGCTCGATCCGGTTGAGGTCTATCCCTACAAACGCCCGCAGATGCACGCCCTGTTCGCGGCGTTTGAGGCGATGTTGCGCCGAAAGGCTTTAGCCGGGTGAGGGTCCGCTGGTCATCCGCCGGGTGAGCCAGGCGGTCTTGTCCAGCGCGGCCAGGGCGTCATCGATCACCGCCTGGGGACCCCGGCCGCCGGGCGCCAGGGCGTCCACCGCCAAGCGCGCGCTGGCGCATAGGCGTAAGGCGCTGACCGGGCCTCCGGATCGCTGGCCGCATTTGACCGGCTGGCCCAATTGGACGCGCAGGCTCGCGTTCGTTTGGTCGAGCGGCGGTTCGCCTACAGCGCGGGCCCAACCTCCCAGGTCCATCGTCATCAGTCGGTACAGGCCATGGGTGTCCTCGGGGCTCATGATCCCATGGGCGCCCCGAAGCAAGAAGGGGTGGATGGTCTGGACGGCGTCCCAGCTGTCCGGCGCACCCAGGACGGCGCGGTCCAGAGGATGTTGCGACACGCGCAGGAACGCCGGGTCGCTATCCATGCGCGCGGCAGCCGCCATGGCGAAGGCTTCGAAAAAGGCGCGCACCTGTTCAGCCGGCAAGGCTGCAAACGGGACCATTTCGTCCAGGGCCGCCTGCCAGCGCGAGACCAGGCCCAGGTTCGATCCGGGCTGGAACGCCTC
This sequence comes from uncultured Caulobacteraceae bacterium, assembly GCA_964451265.1. GTDB lineage: Bacteria > Pseudomonadota > Alphaproteobacteria > Caulobacterales > Caulobacteraceae > BOG-938. Next base: position 20,257 of record CAYVHP010000194.1, read on the forward strand.
GGCGCCGGGCCAGCCTTGCGGCCAATCAGCCTTGGCGGTATGCGCCGCCAAGCTCATCGGCAGGCGATGGGCGCCCAGCCGATGCATGGCGGCGGCGGGGATCAACAGGGCCGCGGAAAAGGTCGGGCCGGTCATGAACTTGGAGCCGGTGGCGGCCACCAGGAATCCAGAGTCCAGATAGGCCCGAACTGTGGTGGGGGCGATGCGCAGCTGACAGCCGTCCACCATGATGTCGATCTGATCGGGATAGCGCTGCTTGAGCTCAAGGGCGCAGCCCAGGCTCGGCGCGATCAGGCCGGTCTTGGAGACGTCCATCAGAATCAGCAGAACGCGGCGCCCGAGCGCGGCCGCCGCTGCGGCCTGAGCGGCGATCTCCGCGTCGACCACTTCGGACGGACGGAGGCCGCCATCAGCGTCCCGGCTGGGCGCGACGATGATCTGACAGGGCTGGGGGGCGCCGGCGGGCCGGAACTGACTGATGTGTGATCGCAGGCTGGCGCCGGCGCTCAAAGCGCCGCCCAGCGCCTGCTCGACGCCGCTGCCCGTTTCGGAGGGCTCGCAGGTGATGACCAGCGGCGGCTCGCCCGCGCCCAAGCCCACGAGCTGCGCGATGATCCGGTGCAAATCGGTGCCCGACCGGGCCATGACTACGCCCAGGCCGTCCAGGTCGCTTAGGCCCATGAGCCCCAGGAACTCGCCGCGAATGCGGTCCAGCTCGGTTGCGTAAAGCTCGGTTGGCTCCGCGCCGTCGGCGATGGCGCGTGATAGCCGCTCGGTCAGTCGCTCGGCCTGGGCATAGGCCGGTACGGAAATTATCGAGGCGGTCGATGATCCGAAGGCGCGCAGGCCTTCATCGGGGAAGGGCTGGCAGCCATAGTGATTGAGGCCGGTGGTCTCATCCAGCTTGATGCGCCCGTCGCCGCCTGCCGTCAGCAATCCTATCGCCGTCAGGGGCTTTTGCGGGGCGTGGGTGGTGGTCTCACGGACCTGGTCGACAGGCGCGGGCTCAAGGCCGACCGGAAGCTTTACGACACTTTGCACCAAGACTTGCCCTCGTCGTCGGACGGCCATGCCGACGATGCCGCTTAGCTTCGCGTGAGGGGTCTTGATCTATGGTTAACGGCGAACGCCTAGCGCGGTTTATCTAGGGGCTGCATCCTCGCGACAACAGATCGCGGCTAGGGCCGGACACCCTCACCGCTCCGTAGTGCGTGTCCGCCGTTTGAAGGGCCCCTCGGTTGATGGGAACAACCGGGCCGACCTGGGCGAAGCAGGCTCGCAGCGCGGCAAGGTCCAGCCGCCGGTCAAGGTCCACGATCAGACCGGGCCGGTTCAGGTCGGGGGCGATGGCCGGAGCCAATCCTTCGTACCGTTCGCGCTCATTGATCTGAACCGTGGGCGCGCCGCTGGGATTGGCGGCTTGGAGTTGGGCGCTGACTCCATAGCTGAGGGTTCCGACCCAGCCCGCGCCGACGCCTTGCCGGACGGCGTCGACCGCTTGGGCGAAGGCTGGCCAGCCTCGCAGCTGAAGGGCCGGATCGCGCGATCCGAAATCGGTTGCGGGCAGCGCCGCGTGCGCCACCGCGAGGACGCCAAGGCCTAGGCCCGCAGGGGCCAGTCTGGCCAGAATCGCGCGCCAGTCGCCCGCCTGATCCACTGCCCAGGCCGCCAGCGCTGCGGCGCCCGCGTAGAGCGGAGCCGGCCAATGAGCCTGGACCCGGTCATGCAGGCTGTGCAGCGCCAGGTAAGCCAAAAATGGCATCGTACTCGCCAGCATCAGCCAAGGCAGGCGATGCATGGCGCGCGCGCGCCAGGCGCTGACCGCGCCGATGCCCGCCAGTACGGCCACAGCGGGGTTCAGCAGCAGGAACTGCCCGATGGCGAACTCCACGAGGTAGCGGGGCGCAAAGCGTGTGGCGGCGGCTCGGCCGAACTGCTTGTCGAAGGTCACCCAGTGATGGGCGGCGTTCCAGCCGATATTGAGGCAGAAGACGCCAACTGCGATGGCGGCTGCGATCCACGGTCCGGGCCGGGCCAACGTCTTGCGGCCGGCCTCGGTCAGGCCCAGCCACAGGACAGCGCCGGGGGCCAGGAACAGGGCGGAGTATTTGGATAGGGCTGCCAAACCCGCCGCCGCGCCCGCCGCGACCCACCAACGGATACCGGCTCGGCCATCGCCCTTGGCCAGGGCCCAGAGGGTCAAGGCCCAGAACAACCCGGCCGGGGCGTCGGGCACGGCCAGGGCGCCTGCGGCGGCGATGGTCAGGGTGCAGTTATAGAGCAGGGCGGCCCGAAAGCCGGTCCGCTCATTGCCCAGCATCCGGCCGAGGTCGAACACGATGAGGGTGGCCAGCAGACTGGCCAGGACTGACGCCAGGCGCACCCCCAGCGGGTTGTCGCCAACCAGCAGGATTCCCCCGCGAATCCACCAGGCTGTCATAGGCGGGTGATCGAAATAGCCCAGTTGCAGATGCTGGGACCAAAGGCGGTAATAGGCCTCGTCCTCGGTCAGGGGCGTGGCGGCGGCGCTGATCAGGCGCAGAAGCGCCAGGCCCAGCAAAAGGATGGCCAAACCGGCTTTGGGCGACAGGCCCTGGGCGCCGCTACCAGACGGCGATGGCGGTGGTGACATAGTTCCAGACCGCGCCAAACCCCGCGCCGATGGCTCCGGCTACGAGCGTGATGGGCAGCCGTTCGTGCAGGAATGAGGCGACCGCGACATTGACGAACAGCCCCGCGCTGCAGGCCGCGCAGAAGCGGACATAGCCGCCGATCAGGGCCCAGCCGCGCTTTCGCCGGTCGTGATAGGTGACCGCGTTGTTGATCAGATAGTTGGAGGTCATGGCGATCAGGGCCGCGATCAGCTGGGCGTCGGCAAAGGGCAGATCCACCTCGAACCGGCGCAAGATCGCCAGGGCGATCAGATGCACCACAATGCCCGAGGCCCCCACCACGCCGAACAGGATCGCCCGGGCGGGGATGACGTCGTTGGTCGCCTTGGTCAGGATCAGGCCGAGGTAATCGACCACCACCCGGCTATCGAGTTTGCTGGCGCCTTCCAGCCGATCCCGAAAGCGGTAGGGCGTCTCGGCCACCCGCAGGGCGCCCGGGTGCGAAGCAATGATGTCGAACAGCACCTTGAAGCCCTCGGTGGACAGCTTGGGGCCGGCCCGCTCCCACACCTCGCGCCGGGCCATGAAGAAGCCGCTGACGGGGTCGGAAATGTCGGTCTTCAGCACCAGTCGGCTCAGCCAAGTGGCCAGACGGCTGCCGCGTTGGCGGGCCACGCTCAGACCCTGGGCCAATCCTTCGGGCTCCAGATAACGGGTGCCGATCACCAGATCGGTTTGCCCGCCGCGCAGGGTCTGCAACATCTTGGGCAGGATCGTCTCGTCGTGCTGCAGGTCTGCGTCGATCACCACCACATAAGGCGCGGCGCTGGCCATGGCGCCTTCCAGCGCCGCCCCGGCCAGACCCCGGCGCCCGACCCGCTTGAGACAGCGCACGTGCGAGTCCTCGGCGGCTAAGGTCTTGACCTCCTCGGCCGTGCCGTCGGGCGAATTGTCGTCGACGAAGATCACTTCCCACTCGACCCCCGCCAAGGCCTCATGCAGCTTGCGCACCAGGGGGCGGATATTGGCCTTTTCGTTGAAGGTCGGGGACACCACCGACAGCTCGATCGGCGCGCGCGAGGGCCCAGCGGCCCCCTGGATCTGGGCCGATTGCCTGCCGCGGACGCCCTGCGCGCCTTCCATCCGCTGATTCTCCTCGGTCCTGCCTATCCCTTAGCCCCCCGCCGGGTCAGGCGCCAGACCAGGGCCATGACCCTACGGCCCTTGACCCCGGGCAGTAAGGCCGCTTTGCCTAGCTCTTTGTTGCGGAGCGTCGCACTTGCATAGACCCACACCCAACCTGCGGCTTTTGCGAGGCGTCTGCAGTCTTCTGCTGCTGGCCGGCTGCGCGCCCTCGGCCAAGGCCGACCGCAGCGGATGGCGACCCGCCGCCTGGGTTCAGTTGACCGGGCAGGGCGCTCAGCTGCGGATCGCGGCGGTGGACGGTCTTTGCCCGGCGGCCATCGTCGACGGCGCCCCGCGCGCCATGGCGCTCCGGCGCGAGGCGGACGAGCGGTTTCCTACGGTTTGCGAACTGACCCTGCCGCCTGATGTTCGCACCCTGTCGGTGGCGGGACAGGTCCTGCCCGCGCCGGTCAAAGCCCCGCAGAGGATTGTGTTTCTGGGCGACAGCGGCTGTCGCATCCAGGGCGTCCTGGCCCAATCCTGCAACGACGCCAAGGCCTGGCCCTTCGCCGAGGTGGCGCGCCTGGCGGCGGCGAAAAAGCCGGATCTGGTGATCCATGTGGGCGACTACTACTACCGTGAAAATCCCTGTCCGCCGTTGAATCTCGCCTGTCTGGGCAGCCCCTATGGCGACCACTGGGCGACCTGGCAGGCCGAGTTTTTCCAGCCGGCGACGCCCTTGTTGGCGGCCGCGCCCTGGGTTTTTGTGCGGGGTAATCACGAGTCCTGCGACCGGGGCGGAGAGGGTTGGTACGCCCTGCTGGACGCCGCCGCCAAGCCGCTGGCCTGCGCCGTGCAAACCGCGCCCTTCGCCGTGGATATCGGCGGCCTGAACCTCTATGTGCTGGACAGCGCCAACACCGTTGACCGGTCCGCGCCACCCTGGAACGTCGCCAATTTCGCCCAACAGGTCGAGGCCATGCGCCCGGCCCTTGACCAGGGCAAGGGCTGGATCGTCACCCACCGCCCGATCTGGGGCCTCGTGCCGGTGGCTCGGGCGCCGCCGTTCAATCCCGTCGAAATCGGCATCAACGCTACTGAACAGGCGGCGGTGCGCGGCAAGCCTATGGCCGGCGTGCAGATGGTGGTTTCGGGCCATATCCACGATTTCGCCGCCATGTCCTTCGGACCTGATCGCCCCGCCCAGCTTGTGGTGGGCACGGGCGGCGACGTGGGCGAGCCGGCGGATATTCCGCGCATCCGTTCCGGGCCGCGCAGGTCGGACGGCATAGCGGCGGATTTCCTGACCTTCGACCGCTTTGGCTATCTGGTTCTGGATCGCCAGGGCGAGGACTGGTCGGGCGCCTTTCACGATGCAGAGGACCGGATCGTCGCCACCTGCCGCCTGCACGAGCGGGTGTTGAAGTGCGTGGGCGCCGACGCTTGACATGTGACTATATAGTCACCTATTAAGGCGCGTGACCGACGACGACCAGGTCTTCAAAGCTCTGGCTGATCCCACCCGGCGGCTTCTTCTTGACCGGCTATTCGCGCGCGACGGGCGGACGCTCTGGGACCTCGCGGAGACGGTGGAGATGACGCGCTTCGGGGTGATGAAACACCTGCGCGTGCTTGAAGACGCGGGCCTGGTCGTCACCCGCCGATCCGGGCGGGAGAAACTGCATTTCCTGAACGCCGTCCCGGTCCGGCTGATCCATGACCGCTGGATCGACAAATACACCGAGCGTCCTGTGTCGGCGCTCACCCGCCTCAAGGCGCAATTGGAGCAGACGATGAGCGAGACCACGATCAAGGTGTTCGAGATCTACATCAAGGCGCCGGCCCAGACGGTGTGGGAGGCGATCACCACCCCGGAGTGGACAGGGCGATACGGCTATAAGGCGCTGTCCGAATACGACCTGCGGCCCGGCGGCGCGTTTGTGGTCCGTTCGAACGAAGGGATGCGCGCCATGGGCCTGGCCGACATCATCATCGACGGCGAGGTGATCGAGGTCGATCCGCCGCACAAGCTGGTGCAGACCTACCGCTTCCTGTTCACGGACCAGACCAAGGCCGAGGGCTTCACCCGCATCACCTGGGAGATCGTCCCGACCCCCGGCGGCTTCGTCCGCCTGACCGTAACCCACGACCTGACCGGCGCGCCGGTCGCAGCCGGCATGGTCACCAGCAAGTTCTCCGACCAGGGCGGCGGCGGCTGGAACTGGATCCTCAGCGACCTGAAGTCCCTGCTGGAGACGGGGGCGAATCTTTAGGGGGCGGGTGGGCGGCGGACATGCCCCTCTCACCAAGGATAGCCGTTGAGATCGATTTCGCCGTCGTCTGGGGCTTGGCCGCAAAGCGGAAGCACCATGGCCTGCATGAGGTTGTAGACGATCCGTCCCTCAGGTTGTTCCACAACGACTTTGCCGTGGAAGCGTGCCCAACCCAGTCGAATATAGAAACCGACATTTTTCTCTTCGCAAAATAACAACCCGAAGGTCGGCTCTGCGTCGGCGACGAATTCCTTCATTGCCGCCTCGACGGCGACGCGGCCGAAACCCAGACCTTGCCGGTCGGGACGGGTCATGACGCCTCCCAGGCCCGCCAGCAAAACGGAGCGCCCATCAAGACTTGCCTGCCGCCACAGCAGCCCCGCAGCGGCGATGACTTCGTCCCCATCCCTGACCAGAACGCGTCGGCTCGCCCACGCCGAGGTTACATCACGCCAAATGACGGTTGATAGAACCTCGGGCGGATAAACTGCCGCGCTCAGGTTGGCGATAAGAGGCCGAGAGGTATCTCCGTCGCAAATTTCCACCTGCATAGGTTGGAGCTTACCTTACTAGGTGTCGGTTGCCAGTTCGGCTCGTCAGGTTCGAAAAGCGGTGGCTACGGTCTTCGCGCCTAAAGCGGACTCCGGCAACTTCGCATGAGGGGGTAGGTGGACCAAACCTGTCCCGGAGGAGGTGGTGCGCGGGCAACACCGTCACGACACCGGACCCCCTTTGGTTCCACGTTGAATCACGGCAGTTCGAGTCAAAATCTCGGCGAGCGGGAATAGGGCTCTACCTTGGCCATGAGGGACTTTGTATCCGGCCAACTCAATACATCGCGGCTCAGTTAGAGCTCCTCCCCTGTTAGGAGGTACGAACATGGACAAGTCTACAGTTCGGTCGATCCCACTAAGGTTTCTTCGTGGAAAAATAAAGTCGGGATCGTCGGGCCGGTACGCTGGTACTACCAAATCATTTTGGTCGCCAGGCTCAATGCAGGTGCCGATAGCAACTGCTTCTCCGTTGGGAAGCTGATGGTAGAGAGGCACTGAGCCGCCCCGCTGACCATAGTAGCCCCTGACAACTTGCTGAGGTTTGCGAGTAAAGATCAATTGAATGGTTCTGTTGCTTCCCGGAAGAGCAGCAGGCAGCCAAGTTGTGGCTTTGTGCGGACTAGTCGGCCGTACCGCAAGATGCCCTGCCGGAAAAATGGCGCTCAACGCTAGAAACGCGTCATAGATTCCGCCGGGATCAACTCGTTGCCATTTCTCAAAGAATCGGTCTCGCATCGCCGGCGGAAGCTTCTGGTGTGAAAGGTATGCGCGGTGGCAGTCGCGCGTCACCACACCATCCTTCTCGCGAGCGCTGTGAAAGCTCCATTTCTCTATATCGCCATGGTTTCTGTGCGCCGCGTAGACCTCGTTTTTTTGGGAGAAAAAGACCCATTCTTTCGACCTCGGGCCAGTGGGTGTGCCGACCCCGATTCGAAGTTTGAAATCACGTGCCAACCGCCGATCCCCGATCCCGCACCGCAGGTTAGCAGCCGACTGGCTGCCTGCAAGGGGACCTAGCCAATGGTTGCTCTGGGTCGAAACCCGGCAGAAACGTTGCGCCGACTAGCGCAGGTAACGGTTGGCGCAAACAGAGCGGCCATCGGACGATACGCCTACCGACCCTGCGCCTTGCCTAAAACAACCCCGCCAGCAGGTTGATCGTCAAGGCCAGCACCACGGTGTTGAACACAAACGACACCAGTCCGTGCAGCGTGCCAACGCGCCGCTGGGTGCGGGAGGTGAAGGCGATGTCGGCGGTTTGGCTGGCGACGCCGATGATCACCGCGAAGTGCAGGAAGTCCCAATAGTCCGGCTGCTGGCTGCCCGGAAACAACAGGCCGCCGCGCACCCCGTCATCGCCTTCCTCCTGCTCGGTCGGTTCGGGGGTGTAATATTCGTGCGCGTAATGCAGGGCGAAGATCAGGTGCACGAACAGCCAGGACATGGCCATGGTGGCGAAGGCCAGGATCACCCGCATCCCTTTCAGCAGGCCGTGTTCGTCTTTGGCCAGGCTGAGCTCGACTCCGATGGTCATCACCGCCGCGCTGGCCGCCAGCAGCGACAGGCCCAGTTCAAGGCCCCGGCCTTCGTCCTGGGCGGCGGCGCGGGCGCGGATGCGCGCAATGCCGCATTGGCTCATCATCTCGAAGATCATCACCAGAAAGCACAGGACTGCCGCGTCCCAGGCCAGGATGCCGCGCGTGCTCCAGCTGAGGGTATTGGGGATGACCGTCAGGGCGATACTCGCCGCCACGCCCACCGCTAGGGCGGCCAGCAGGCGCGGGCGCCCACCGAAGCGGGTGAACACGGTTACGTCTTCGTCGGCGGGGGCTTTGTCCTGTCCCATGCTAGCGACCGTGTGCGGGGAAAGTTTGAGGCAAAGACATGCGCCTTGTGATCATGAGCGGGCTGTAGTTTCCTCGCCCGTCCATAGCAGAGTCGCCAGGAATCCCGCCATGTCCGATAGCCCGCTGGAAGAACTCGAAAATCACGAGCACGCCGAGCATGCCGAGCACGCCGCCCATAGCGGCAACAAGCTGATGACCTGGGTGTCGGTCACCATCGCCATCCTCGCGGTGTTGTCGGCCCTGGTCGGAAGCCTTGAAACCATCGCCAGCGGCAAGGCCATCGGCGAGAAGAACGAGGCGGTGCTGGCCCAAAGCCTGGCGTCCGATCAGTGGAATTTCTACCAGGCCAAGAGCTTGAAAAAGCACATCTACACCGTGGCGGCCGGTCAGGCCGGTCCGGACGCGGACAAGTACAAGGCCATAGCTAAGTCAGATGGCGACGATCAGGCCGGCATCCAGGCCGAGGCCAAGAAATTTGAGGGTCAGCGCGACGAGCACTTGAAGGCCAGCGAGGCTTCCGAGGATCAACATCATAAGCTGACCATCGCCGCCACCTTGCTGCACATGGGCATCGCCATCTCGACCATCGCCATCATCACCGGCAAGCGCTGGCCGTGGCTGTCCTCCGTGGCGCTGGGCGTGCTGGGATCGGTCGTGGCGGCGATGGCCTATCTTTAGCTCGCGGTCCGCTTCCAGCCGCCGCCCAGGGCCGAGATCAGGTTGATGGTGCTTTGCAGGCGCAAGGTGGTGGTCTGAACGGCGGTGGTTCTCGCCGACAGGGCGGTGGCCTGGGCGACCACGAGGGTGGTGTAGTCCACCGTACCGGCCTGGAACTGATTATTGGCGATGGTCTCGGCCTGATCGGCCTCCTTGGAGGCCTCCACGCGCAGCTTTTCCTCGACCTCCAGCACCCGAACGGCGGCGATGGCGTCTTCTACTTGCTGGAGCGCCGTCAGGACCGTCTGGCGGTAGGCGGCCACGTCTTGGGCATAGACCGCGCGGGCGGCGTTGACCCGGCCCTGGGTGGCGCCGGCGTCAAAGATGGTCTGGGCGACCGAGGCGCCGATGGACCAGCTGTTGCCGGCCGCGTTGAAAAACCGCGAGAGGGTAGACGAGGTCTGGCCGTCGGCGCCCGACAGACTGAGGTCGGGGAAGAAGCCCGCGAGGTTGACGCCGATCTGAGCGTTGGCGGCCGCCATGACCCGTTCGGACGCCGCGACATCCGGTCTGCGCTCAAGCAGGCTGGAGGGCAGGCCCACCGGAATTTCCGGCGCGACGAGGTTGAAATTGGCCAGGGGCGTAATCGTCAGCTTTGAGGGCGGCCTGCCGGTCAGAACGGCGATGGCGTGTTCCAGCGCGGCTCGGGTGCGGGCCAGATCGGCGGCCTGGGCCTGGGCCGTCTGTAAGGTGGATTGAGCGGTCAGGACCTGGCTTTGGGGGCTGACGCCCGCGTTGAACTTGTTGCGCGTGATGTCCAACGTCTTGCTGTAGGCGGCGATGGTGGCGTCCAGCAGCCGCTTGGCCTCGTCCTGCGCGCGCAGCTGCACATAGTCGTTGGCCAGGGTGATCTGGGCCGACAGCTTGGCGTTGGCGATATCCGCTTCGCTGGCGCGGGCTTGGTTGCGCGACGCTTCGATTTGCCGGCGGATGCGGCCCCAAACATCGATGTCCCAGGCCGCGTTAATCCGCCCGTTGAACTGAGAAGCGGCCGAATTGGAGCCGATCGACTTGGATCGCGTGGCTGAACCTGAGCCGGTCACGTTGGGAAAAATAAGGGCTTGGTTCTCCTGTACGAGGGCTTTGGCCTGGGTGTAGGCGGCCTCCGCCTGGATCAGATTCTGGTTGGACACCTCGACCTGCTTTTCCAGATCGTCCAGGTAGGGATCGTTGAACACGGTCCACCAGTCGCCCTTGTCCAGGGCGTCGGACGGATTGGCCAGCTTCCAGCCTTCGGCTTCCTTGAACGTCACGCCGGTGTCGACGGCCGGACGCTTATAGTCAGGGCCGATGGCGCAGGCGCTTACGGCCAGGGCGGCGAGGGTCGACAGAACAAGCCCGGCGGGGGGAGCGGCGCGGAATAGACGGAGGGCCATGGCGTTCCTAACTGGCGGGCTCTGGCGTGGGACGGGCATCGAAACGGCTCAACAGCTTTTCGTCGGTTCGCACCCGGCGGAAGCGGTCGAGATACAGATAGACCACGGGGGTCGTCAAAAGGGTCAGGAGTTGGCTGACCAACAGACCCCCGATAATGGTCAGGCCCAGGGGCCGGCGCAGTTCTGCGCCCTCGCCCCAACCGAAGGCCAGGGGGATGGCGCCGAGGACGGCGGCGAAGGTGGTCATCATGATGGGCCTGAAACGGATCATGGCGGCCCGGTGGATCGCATCGCGACTGGACAGGCCCTCTGACCGTTGCGCCTCCAAGGCGAAGTCGATCATCATGATGGCGTTCTTTTTGACGATGCCGATCAGGAGAATGACCCCGATCAGGGCGATGATGCTGAATTCCACATGGAAGAGGATCAGGGCCAGCACCGCGCCGACACCGGCGGACGGCAAGGTGGACAGGACCGTCAGCGGATGGACGTAGCTTTCATACAGGACGCCCAGCACGATGTAGACGGCCAGGATGGCGAACACGATCATCACCAGTTCGCTGGACAGGGTCTGCTGGAATACCTTGGCTGTGCCCTGGAAGCTGCCGTGGATGGTGGTCGGCATGCCGATGGAGCGTCCGGCGGCGTCGATCTCCTCGGTGGCGTCGCTGAGCGATTTGCCCTCCGCCAGATTGAAAGAAATGGTGGTCGCCACTGAGCCTTCCTGGTGATTGATCCGGTTGGGCGTCGGCCCGTCGGCCCAAGTGGCCACGGCGCTCAGGGGCACGGCGGTCTTGGCCGTGGTGGCCACGGCCGCGCCGGTGGATGCGCCTCGGCCCGGCGGGGCGGTGGCTTCGTTGGCCGTGGCGCCGGCGTTTGAGGTCGCCGCCGCCGCCGTTGTGCCGATGGTGGCGCCCAATGCCCCGGCCGCCGCGCCCTTGGAGGTCAGCACGGTGTTGGCGTGGACCGGGATATAGAGGTCTTTCAGGGCGGTGGGGTCGCGGGCGAACTCCGGCGCCACTTCCATGATCACGTGGTACTGGTTCAGCTCCTTGTAGATGGTCGAAACCTGCCTTTGGCCGTACGCATCATAGAGCGCGTTGTCGATGTTGCCGGGCGACAGACCGAGCTGGGCGGCGCTGTCGCGGTTGAAGGTGACATAGCTCTCCAGCCCATGCTCCTCCTGGTCGGTGTTGACGTCCGTCAGGGACGGCTGCAACTCCATCGCCGCCGCCAGCTTGGTCGCCCAGACCCGCAGCGTGTCCAGATCATCCGCCTTCAGGGTGTATTGGTAGGTGGCGTTGGACTGGCGGCCGCCCGCGCGCACGTCCTGCACCGGGTTCAAATAGAGCGCCGAGCCTGAGACCTTGGCCAGTTGTGGGCGCAGCCGCGTCACCACCTCATCGATGGGCGCGCGCTGGTTCTTGGGCTTGAGCTGGATCTGCATGAATCCGCCCGACGATGAACGCCCGCCGGCGAGGGCCACCACGGTGTTGACGGCGGGATCAGCGCGAATGATCGAGACGAAGGTGCGGATGCGCTGCTGGCTGAGCTGAAAGGAGGCGCTCTGGTCCGCCTGCAGCCCGCCGACCATCTGGCCGGTGTCCTGCTGAGGGAAGAACCCCTTGGGCACGATAGAGAACAGATACCAGTTCATCGCGATGGAGGCGAAGATGATCGCCACGACGATGGGCCCTGAATCCAGCGCCCAGTTCAGTCCCTTCTCATAGACGCGGGTCATCCAGCCGATGGTCCGGTCGGACAACCGGGCGAACCAGCCGCGTTGGCCTGGCGGCCTGGGCCGGCTGATCAGATAGGCGCACATCATCGGGGTGGTGGTCAGCGACAGGATCAAGGAGATGATGATCGCCGCCGTCAAGGTGATGGCGAATTCGCGAAATAGCCGGCCGACGATGCTTCCCATGAAAAGAATGGGAATGAAGACGGCGATCAGCGACAGAGTCATGGACAGGACCGTGAAGCCGACCTCCTGAGCGCCCTTCAGGGCGGCCTGGAAACGGGACATGCCCTTTTCGACGTGACGGGTGGTGTTTTCCACAACCACAATCGCGTCATCAACCACGAAACCCGTGGCGACCGTCAGCGCCATGAGAGACAGATTGTCCAAGCTGAAGCCCAGCAGGTACATCACCCCCAAGGTTCCCAGCAGCGACACGGTAACGCACACGCTGGGGATCAAGGTGGCGCCGCCGCTCTGCAGGAAGAACGCCACCACGCCCACCACCAGCACCACCGAAATGGCCAAGGTGCGCTCGACGTCGGCCAGGGAGGCGCGGATTGTCACCGAGCGGTCCAGCGCCAGGGACACGTCCACGTCGGCGGGCAGGGCGGCAGCCAGCGTGGGCAGGCGCTTTTTGATCAGACCCACGGTGCGGATGATGTTGGCGCCCGGCGAGCGGGTCACGATCACCAAAACGGCGTTTTTGCCGTTATAAAGCCCCATGTTGTGGACATCTTCCACGCCGTCGAAAACCTTGGCCACGTCGCTCAACCGCACCGGCGCCTTGTTGCGGTAGGCGATCACAAGGTGGGCGTAGTCGGCGGCCACCGTGCCGGCGTCGTTGGTATAGATCTGGTAGCGAAGGCCCGCCGTTTCGACCACGCCCTTGGGCCGATTGGCGTTAGCGGATGACAGGGCTGCGCGCACATCCTCCAGATTGACACCGTAGTGCGCCAAGGCCGTCGGATTGAGGTCGACCCGGACGGCGGGCAGGGACGCGCCGCCGATCTCGACATCGCCGACACCGTTAATCTGCGACAGCTGCTGCTGAATGATATTCGAGGCCGCGTCATAGATTTGCCCCGGGGTCTTGGTCGGCGAGGTTATCGCCAGGATGACGATCGGGGCGTCGGCCGGATTGATCTTGCGATAGGTCGGATTGCTGCGCAGGGTGGCCGGCAGGTCGACACGGGCCGCATTGATGGCCGCTTGGACGTCCCGCGCCGCGCCGTCGATATTTCGCTCCAGGCCGAATTGCAGAACGATCTGGGTGGAGTTGATGCGCGAGGTCGAGGTCATCTCGTCGACATCGGCGATACGCCCGAGATGTTTTTCCAGGGGTGTGGCCACACTCGCCGACATAGTGTCGGGGCTTGCGCCCGCCAGACTGGCGCTGACCGTAACGGTGGGCAGATCCACCTCCGGCAAGGGCGATACCGGCAGCTGGAAATAGGCCGCCGCCCCGGCCAAGGCCAGGCCTATGGTCATCAGCACCGTGCCGATGGGCCGCCTTACAAAGGGGGCGGACAGGTTCACGGCGCGCCCGTCTCGGCCAGGGGCGCGGCGGGCCCGCCCACCGGGGTCAGCGGTCCGTCATCATCCACATGCAGCTCGCCGCGGCGTTTACGGCCGTTGGCCCATTCGTCGAAAGTCACATAGATGACCGGGGTGGTGAACAGGGTCAGCAATTGACTGATGATCAGGCCGCCTACGATGCTGATGCCCAGGGGGTGACGCAGTTCGGAGCCTTCGCCCCAGCCCAGCATCAGGGGGAGGGCGCCGAACAAGGCCGCCAGGGTGGTCATTAGGATCGGCCGGAAGCGCAGCAGGGCGGCCTGGTGGATGGCCTCGCGGGGGCTCATGCCCTGGTTGCGTTCGGCGTGCAGGGCGAAATCGATCATCATGATCGCGTTCTTCTTGACGATGCCGATCAGCAGGATGATGCCGATGATGCCGATGACGCCGAGGTCCTGACCAAACAGCATCAGCCCCAGCAGGGCGCCTACGCCCGCCGAGGGCAGGGTCGACAGGATCGTCAGGGGGTGGATGTAGCTCTCATAGAGTACGCCCAGCACGATATAGACGGCGCCCACGGCGGCCAGGATCAACCACAGTTCGTTCGCTAGCGAGGCCTGAAAGGCATTGGCGGCGCCCAGGAAGGTCGTGGTGATCGAGACCGGCATGCCGATCTCGGTCTCGGCCCTGCGAATGGAGGCCACCGCCTCGCCCAGCGACACGCCTGGCGCTGTGTCGAACGATAGGTTGGCCGCGGGGAATTGGCTCACGCGGTTAATCTGCAAGGGCGACAGTTGGGGCTGCAGATTGGCCATGCCGGTCAGCTTGGTGGTGCCGCCGCTGGTTGTGCGCAGGAAGATATGGTCCAGCCCCTCGGGCGTTTGCAGCAGCTTGGGGTCCGCTTCCAGGATCACCCGATATTGGCTCGACTGGGTGAAGATGGTCGAAATGATCCTCTGGCCGAAGGCGTCGTAGAGCGCCTCGTCGACCGTCGACGGCGCCACGCCCAGACGGGCGGCCGTATCGCGGTCGATGGCGATGAAGGTCGACAGTCCCTGGCTCTGCACATCCGCGCCGACGTTGCGCACCTTCTTGTCCGAGCTGAGTTGATCGACCAGCTTGCCCGCCCATTGGTTGACGAGGTTCTGGTCGAAGCCTTCCAAGGAGAACTGGTACTCGGTGCGGCTGACGTTGGCGTCGATGGTCAGATCCTGCACCGGTTGCAGATAAAGGGTTATTCCGGCCACCCCCTGAGCGCGCTTGCGCAGTTGGTCCATCACCGCCGTCAGCGACCCGGACCTGGCGCCGCGATCCTTCAGATTGATCAACATGCGCCCGGAGTTGAGCGTGGTGTTCGACCCGTCCACGCCGATGAAGGAGGTCAGGCTTTCAACGTCAGGGTCCTTCAGCAGGGTGTTGGCCAGCTTGTCCTGAAGCGCAGACATCTGGCCGAACGACACCGATTGGCCGGCGACGGTATAGGCCTGGACCAGGCCGGTGTCCTGGGTGGGGAACAGGCCCTTGGGAATGAGCAGATAGAGCAGGACGGTCAGGACGAAGGTGGCGACGGCCACGAGCAGGGTCGATTTCTGGTGGTCCAGCACCCAGACCAGCGCGCGGTCGTACCGGGTCATGATCTGCTCGAACAGGGCCGTGAATTTGCCGCCCAGCGCCGCGAACGTTTCGCCCGCCGCCGACTTGGGCCTCCTCGCCGGCTTGGGGGGTTGATGAGGCTTGAGCCAGCGGGCCGACAAGGTCGGCACGAGGGTCAGGGATACGACGGCGGAAATGACGATGGTCACCGCCAGGGTGACGGCGAACTCGCGGAACAGCCGACCGACCACGTCGCCCATGAACAACAGCGGGATCAGCACGGCGATCAGAGAGACGGTCAGAGAGATGATGGTGAAGCCGATCTCGCCCGCGCCCTTTAGGGCGGCCTCCATGGGCTTTTCGCCCTTTTCGATATAACGCGCGATGTTCTCGATCATGACGATGGCGTCGTCGACCACGAATCCGGTCGAGATGGTCAGGGCCATCAGGGTCAGGTTATTCAGGCTGAATCCCAGCAGGTACATCGCCGCGAAGGTGCCCACGAGGGAGATCGGGGCCGCGACGCTGGCGATGAAGGTGGCCGGCACGCTGCGCAGGAACAGGAATATCACCAGCACGACCAGGGCGACGGCGAGCATCAGCTCGAATTCCACGTCGTGCACCGAGGCCCGGATGCCGGTGGTCCGGTCGGTCAGGACCTGCACCCGAACAGAATCCGGCAAGCTCGCTTCCAGCTCCGGCAGGGCGAGCTTGATGTCGTCGACCGTCTCGATGACGTTGGCGCCGGGTTGGCGCTGAATATTCAGGACGATTCCGGGCCTGGTCTGGTTCTGGTCCTTGCCTTCCGCGCGTTCGCTGACCCAGGCGCCCAGGCGAGTGTTTTCGGCGCCGTCGACCACCTTAGCCACGTCTTTCAGGCGGACGGGCGAGCCGTTCTTATAGGCGATGATCTGATTGACGTAGTCAGCCGCCGTGCTCAGCTGGTCGTTGGCGTTGATCGAATAGGCGCGGGTCGGACCGTCGAAAGAGCCCTTGGCCTGGCTGGCGTTGGCCGAGGCGATGGTGGTGCGAAGATCGTCCAGGGTCAGGCCGAGCGCGGCCAGGGCGTCGCTATTGGCCTGAATGCGCACGGCAGGTCGCTGGCCGCCCGAAATATTGACCAGCCCAACGCCCTTAACCTGGGAAATCTTCTGGGCCAGGCGGGATTCCGCCAGATCCTCCAATTGTGTCATGGCCAGGGTGTCGGAGGTTATCGCCAGGGTCATGATCGGCGCGTCCGCCGGATTGACCTTGGCGTAGACCGGCGGCTGGGGCAGGTCGCTGGGCAGCAGACTGCCTGAGGCGTTGATGGCCGCCTGCACCTCCTGCTCGGCCACATCGAGGGACAGGTCGAGGTTGAACTGCAGGGTGACGACGGAAAACCCGGCCGAACTGATCGACGACATGCGGTTAAGGTCGGCCATCTGGCCGAACTGGCGCTCCAGGGGCGCGGTCACGGTCGAGGACATCACCTCCGGGCTGGCGCCCGGATAGGAGGTCTGCACCTGGATGGTCGGGTAATCCACCTCCGGCAGGGCCGACAGGGGCAACATGCGGAAAGCGATCACGCCCGCCAGGAAGATCGCCGCCATGAGCAGCGATGTCGCCACGGGCCGCATGATGAACGGACGTGACGGACTCATGCGCCGGGGGCCTCAATCACCTTGGAGCGTGCGGGCGGTTTCAACCGGGCGATCCGTCTGACGGTTGTGGGCCCTGCCCGCGATTGCGGCCTTGGCCGCGCCCGTGATGAAAACGGCCGCCATCTGGACCACTGGGCGCCTGTGCGCCCGGCGCTCCGTTCGGCGGCGGGGCGCCGTCCGGCCGTCCGCCTCCGGGGAAGGGACCGTGCTGGCCGCGGCGTCCATGGCCTCCCGCGCCCATGCCGTCCCTTGGACCGCGAGGCGCCCCGTCGCAGCTGGCGGCCGCCAGATCGCGCGCCTGCTGCAAGGCGCCGGCGCTTTGCGGCGGGCCGACCTGGACGGTTTGGGGCGCCTGACCGCCAGAACCGCGACGGCCTCGGCCCCCGCCGCCTCCGCGTCCGAAGCCTCCGCTGCCGCTGCGCCCGCCCACGCGATGCTGGCCGCTTTGGCCGCCGCCGCCTCGGTTGCGGAACTGGGACTGGGCTTGCTGATAGGTCTGGGGATTGTCACCCGGCAACAGGACCGGCGAGCCGTCGCGCAAGCGGTCGCCGCCGTCGGTGATCACGATGTCGCCTGCAGACACGCCCGATACGATTGAGACCGTTTCGGCCGTGCCGGGTCCGACTTTCACGTACTGCACCTTGGCCGTCTTGTTGGGCTGCATGGTGAAGACGTAGTCGCCCTGCGAGCCGTGCCGTACGGCGGTAGTCGGGACGATGACCTGATTGCACAGGGTGTCCACCAGCAGGTGAATATTGACGAACTGCTGCGGGAACAGGGTCATGGCGCTGTTGTCGAAGCGGGCCTTGGCCTTGACCGTGCCGGTGGTGGGATCAATCTGAGTGTCCAGGGTCGACAGGACGCCCTGGGCCAGCTCTTCGCCGGCGTCGCGGTTGAGGGCCGTGGCGACAAGGGTCGCGCCATGCAGCTGGCGTTGGGCGATGCGCGGAATATTATCTTCCGGAACAGAGAACAGCACATCCATCGGGTTGATCTGGGTCAGCACGACCAGGCCGGCGGCGCTGCCCGCGGTGACATAGTTTCCGACGTCCACCTGGCGCAGGCCGACCCGCCCGGCCACCGGGGCGGTGATGGTGGTGTAGGACAGGTTCAGCTTGGCGTTGTCCACGGCGGCGGTGTCGGCGCTGACCTGGGCTTGGCTCTGCCTGACCAGGGCGGCTTGGGTGTCGACCTGTTGGGATGCGATGGAGTTCTGGGTCAATAGGGTCTGATAGCGCTTCAAATCCAGTTGGGCGTTGGCCAGGATGGCCTGGTCATGCGCCAGCACCCCCTGCGCCTGTTCCAGGGCGACGCGATAGGGACGCGGATCGATCTGAGCCAGGACCTGGCCTTTTTTGACCATCTGACCCTCGGTGAAATTCACCGACATCAGAGCTCCGGCGATGCGCGATGTTATGGTCGCGGTGACTGGGGGCGTCACCGTTCCCAGCGCATCCAGGGTGATGGGAACCTGGCCGACAGTGGCTGTGGCTGTGCCTACCGTAACCGGCGTGCGGCCTCGTCCGCCGCCGGCCGGCGTTTTGCCCCGGCTATTGAGCATGGTCAGCCCAATGGCGATCAGGATCGCGGCCCCGATGACAATGGCGATGCCGACCAGGGTCGCGATTAGGCCGGGCTTTTTCTTGTCCAGGCGCGCCCAGCTCGGCAGGTCAAAGTGTTCAGGCATTCGCAGTCCTTAGTGGCGGGGCAAGCTTAGACGAGGTCACTAGCCTATCGGCTCGGGGTCGGGCCAGGGGGCAGGCACATAGAAGACGCCGGCATGCCGTGCTGAATCGCACGACACTCTAACGCCCGAGTGGCTAATGTGCGCCCGCGCCGGTCCATCTATTTACTCAATTCCTCTCGAACACCTTCGTCGTTCGGTTGTTGCACCGCAATTGTCGCGGTTGCATTTCGGCTTGGCCACAATCGGCGCCTACAAATCGCCTCAATATCCGCCTCGACCGGCAGGGCGTCAGGCCGTTCCGGCCAGGCGCGCCTTCAGATGATCGCCCACCCGCATGGCGTTGGCCACGATGGTGAGGGTCGGGTTCACAGCGGCGCTGGTGACAAAGAACCCTGAATCCACCACGTACAAATTGTCCAGTTCGTGGGCCTTGCACCAGGGGTCCAAGACCGAGGCCGCCGGATCGGTCCCGAAGCGAACCGTGCCGGCCTGGTGGGCCGTTCCGTACAGCGGCAAAAGAGAGTCGAACTGCAGGTGGTGTTGCGACAAGGGGTGGGTATGGGATGTGAAGCCCTCCAATCCATCGGCCAGCCGCCGGACCAGCCGATCATGCCCTTCCAGATTGTTGTGCTGGTAGTCGACAATTATGGCCCCGTCGGGGCCGAGGCGCACCCGATTGTCGGGCATGGGCAGGTCCTCGGAAATCACCAGGAAGCTGAGCAGGCGTTCGGCGACGGCGTTAGAAAATACATCAGGCACAAGGGCGGGGGGCAGCCAGTCCGATACCTGACCCTCCAGGGTTTGACCTGACATGTACTCCAGCAGCTGGATGTGGCCCATGGGCAGGTCATAGCCGCCGGCCGGATCGCGCCAGTAGAAGTCATTCACCGCCAGGGTCTTGGGAAAGTCCGCGTCCAACGGCGCCAGGGTCAGCGACAGCATGGCGGTCAGGGTGTGGAACATGTAGTTGCGGCCCACCTGATCGGAGCCGTTGGCCAAGCCGTTAGGGTGGGCGCCGTTGGCGGAGTTCAATAGGAGCGCCGCAGTGTTCACTGCGCCAGCGGCCGCCACAACAATGTCTCCCTTCCAGCGTTCCTCGCCCTGTTCCGTCGTGCAGACCACCTCTGTCACCGTGCGCCCGGTGGGGTCGGTCTCCAGCTTGATCGCCTTGCGGCCGGTCAGCAGAGTGACGTTCGGCAAGTCCAGCAACGGCTCGACCGCCAAGGTGCGGGCGTCGGATTTGGCCTTGAGCAGGCAGGGATAGCCCCCGCAGGTGTGACAGCGGATGCAGGGCGAAGTCAGCGGCTTGGTTTCGTCCAAATTGACCCCTAGCGGCAGGGAGAACGGCCGCCAGCCGATATTTTCGAAATGGGTTTTAAGCCGCTCGATGCCCGGATCGTTGGTGACGGCGGGATAGGCGTAGGGCGGATCGTCCGGCTGTTCGGAGGGGTCCACGCCGCGCGCGCCATGCACCCGCCACGTGCGCTCGGCTTCGGCGTAGTAGGGGTTAAGGTCGGCGTAATCGATGGGCCAGGCGGGCGACAGTCCGCCGCCGTGGGTCTGTTCCTCAAAATCGCCCTTGCGCAGCCGCATCAGGGCGGCGCCGTAAAAGCTGGTGTTGCCGCCCACCCAGTAGTGGCAATTGGGCGTGAAGGGCTTCATCCGCTTGTCGAACCAATGCTCATGGGTGCGGTATTTGCGGTCGATGAACACCGCCTTGGAGCTCCAGTTGTCCGCTTCGCGCGGCAGGTGCTCGCCCCGTTCCAGGATCAGGATGGACTTGCCGGTGGGCGCCAGACGTTGGGCCAGGGTGGCCCCGCCCGCCCCGCTGCCGATGACGATGATGTCGAAGTGGGCGGTCAAGGGCGCCTCCGGGCTGTGGGTCAGGGCTTGAGCCGGTATTTCTCGGCGCCGGCGCGGATGATCGACCGCACCAGACCGTGCGGCAGATATTGCAGGCCCCAGGCGGCCAGCTTGTTGTGCAGCCCCGGGACATAGATCAATTGGTTGCGGGCGTTGGCCGCCAGGGTTCCGGCGACCACGTCTTGGGCGCTTTGCCAGAAGAAACGTGGGGCCTCGTCCATCTGGGCCTGGGTGCCGTTGGCCAGGTGAAACTCGGTGCGGGTGAAGCCGGGGCAACTGGCCGTCACCTTGATCCCATAGCCGCTTAGCTCGGCCTGCAGAGCTTCAGAAAACTTGATACTGAAGCTCTTGGCCGCCGGATAAAGGCTATGGCCCGCCACCCCCGGCGCGAAACCCGCCAGGGACGCCAGGTTGATGATGGCGCCTGACCGGCGCGCCTTCATGCCGGGGATGACGCCATAGGCCAGCCCGCAGGCGCTGACGATCAGGGTCATCAGCAATTCGCGCTGGCGCTCCCAAGGGACACCGTCGAAATCCTGGGCGATGCCGAAGCCGGCGTTGTTGACCAGGACATCAACCAGGCCGGCCCGCTCGCCCAAGGCGTTCAGCACCTGCTGATGCGCCTCGAACCCGCCGAGGTCGCAGGCGATGGACCGGCTTTCGACGCCATGGGTTGCAGACAGTTCGGCGCCGAGGGCCTGAAGCCTGTCCAACCGCCGGGCGACCAGCACGAGGTCATGGCCGCGCGCCGCATAGGCCCTCGCGAATTGCGCGCCCAGGCCTGCGGAGGCCCCGGTGATCAAGGCTAAAGGACGACGAGTCAAAAGCCTTGGCCCTCGCTGAAAGGAAAGTCCGCTATCCGCTGAACTTGGCGGTTATGTGTCGGCGCGTCAAAGACCTAAGGCGTAAACAGGTCTTGTTGATGTCTGGGACGGGACGGCGGCCGGAACTGCCCGCAATCCAGCGAAACGCGCTCCTGGTTCAGGCCATGGCGCTTGCAGGCTGCGCGGAAACGGGCGGCGATCAGGTCGGCGATGGGCCCTTCGCCCTTCATGCGCTTGCCCCAGGCGGGGTCATAGTCGCGTCCGCCGCGCATCTGCCGGACCAGAGACATCACCCGCTTGGCTCGGTCGGGGCGTTCGGCCTGCAGCCACTGGGCGAACAGATCCTTGATTTCGAGCGGCAGTCTCAGGACCGTGAAATGGGCGATGCGCGCGCCGGCCTCGGCGCCGCGTTCCAGCACCGTCTCCAGTTCATGGTCGTTCAAGCCGGGGATAATCGGCGCGAAACTCACCGAGACCGGCAGGCCCGCCTGGCTCAACACCCTGACCGCCTCCAATCGTCGCTCGGGCGTGGAGGCGCGCGGCTCCATCGCCCGCGCCAGTTTGCGGTCCAAGGTGGTCAGGGAGATCGCCGCCATGGCCAGCCCGGCTTGGCCCATCCGGCCCAGGATGTCGGCGTCTCGCGTGATCAGGGCGTTCTTGGTGGTGATGCCGACGGGGTGGGCGAACCGCTCCAGCACCTCGAGCACACTGCGGGTGATGCGAAGTTTGCGCTCGATGGGCTGGTAGGGATCGGTGTTGGCCCCCAGTTGGATGCGCTGCGGGCTGTAGCTGGGCCGGGCCAGCTCTTTTTCCAAAAGCTTGGCGGCGTCGGGCTTGAAGAACAGCCGGCTCTCGAAATCCAGACCCGGCGACAGGCCCAGATAGGCGTGCGTCGGCCGCGCGAAGCAGTAGATGCAGCCATGCTCGCAGCCCCGATAGGGGTTTATGGAGCGATCAAAGCCGATGTCGGGGCTGTCGTTGCGATTGAGGATCGTGCGCGCGCGGTCGATCTGCAGCGTCGTTTTCAGCTTGGGCGGGGTCGGCTCGTCGTCCCTCCAGCCGTCGTCGAAGTCCTCCCGGATCAGCGATTCATAGCGGCCCGTGGCATTGCTTTGGGCGCCGCGGCCATGGGCGGGAGGGGCGGAAGACATAGCCGACACCTTATGGCGGCGACGTGAACAAAACAAGAACTCTTGACGCCTTGGCCGATGCGCTGTTCATGACCGCATGATCTCAGTGGTGATTGCGACCCAAAACCAGGAACGGCTGATGGGCCCCGTTCTGTCGGCCCTGGTGGCCGGCGCGGTGGACGGCGTCGTGCGTCAGGTGATCATCGCCGACGGCGGCTCGACCGACGCCACCTTGGAGATCGCCAAGGATAGCGGCGCCGATGTGCTGGAACTGTCCGGTCCGGTGGAGTCCCGGCTGGCGGCCGGATGCGGCAAGGCCAAGAGCGACTGGCTGCTGATCCTCGATCCTTCAGTCGTACCGCCGCCGGGCTGGGAAGCGGCGGCGCGCGAGCATATTGAGCAGGGCGCCGACCGCGCCGCTTGGTTCGCCCCCACGCGCGGCGGCCTGTTCGGCGGCCCGCCCAAGGTTCATGGACTGCTGGTATCGCGTCGGCAGTTGAATGAAGCGGGCGGCTACAGCGCCGGTCTAGTCCGCCGGCTCGGCGGGCGGCTCAGCCGGTTGAAGCCGGCCAAGGAATTACGGTGACAGTGCATTTAATTGTGGCGCGCCCGTTCAAGCCCATGGGGTCCATGTCAATTAAATGCACTGTCACCGTAATTCTGTCACCGTAATTTAACCCTCCGGCCTATCCGGACGATCCACCCGCTCGCTCAGGGTCAGCAGATCAGCCCAGGCCCGCTTCTTGGCGCCGGGTTGGCGCAGCAGGAAGGCGGGGTGCAGGGTCGGCAGGGCGGGGAGCTGCAGGGTTCCGTCTTCCGACGTCCAGTCAAACCAGCGGCCGCGCAGGCTGAGGATCCCTTCCTCGCGCTTCAGCACCGCCTTGGCGGCCGCCCCGCCCGCCAGCATCAGATAGCGCGGTTTCACCAGGGTAATGGCCCGCTGCAGGAACGGGGCGCAGACCATCTGCTCGGCGGGCGTTGGGGTGCGGTTGCCCGGCGGGCGCCAGAATACCGTGTTGGTGATGAACACCCGATCGGTCAGGCCCGCCGCCGCGAGCATCTTGTCCAGCAGCTGTCCCGCCCGGCCGACGAAGGGCGAGCCTTGGGCGTCTTCCTCGGCGCCCGGCCCCTCGCCGATAATCATGACCGGGGCGTCCGGCGCGCCCCTGGCAAACACCGCCCGTTTGGCGCCCTCGAACTTCAGGCCGCAGCCGTCGAAGCCGGCGATGGCGGCTTCAAGCGCTTCCAGGGTTTGGGCCTCGGCGGCCAGATCGCGGGCCTGCTGGATGGCGGCGGCCAAGTCCGGCGCGACGCGCGCGGCCGCCGCCGACTGAGTGGGCGCCACCGCGCGGCCCAAGGATTTAGGCGGAGGCGCTTGGCGGGCCGCAAGTCGATCAACGGGCGTATCGACAAAGCACGCGTCCGCCCCGGCCTGGCTCCAAAAGGCCAAGAGGCTTTCCATGGCGCGAGCGTGGGAAACGGTGTCCACTGAGCGGTGACTTCCTGCGGGCGCGGCGCGGTTTTGCTTGACCGCCTCGCCGTCACCTTCCGATAAGTCAGCCCGGCATTCAATGTCCCGCGAAATCGGGACGGGGAGACGCACCGTGACCGAGGACCTGCCCGCGCGCGAAGCGATGGATTACGACGTGGTCATCGTCGGCGCCGGCCCGGCGGGCCTGTCGGCCGCGATCCGATTGAAGCAGCTCGCCGCCCAGGCTGGAGCCGAAGTGTCGGTGGCGCTGCTGGAAAAGGGCTCGGAGGTCGGGGCGCATATCCTGTCGGGCGCGGTGATAGACCCGCGCGCGCTGAACGAGCTGATCCCTGACTGGCAGGCGCGCGGCGCGCCGCTGGACACCCCGGTGTCCAAGGATCGCTATCTGATGCTGACCCCGGGCGGGCAGATTGACATATCCTGGCTGCCCAAGCCGGACTTCATGAGCAATCACGGGACCTACATCGGGTCCCTGGCCAGTCTGTGCCGCTGGCTGGCGGGCGAGGCCGAAGCCCTGGGCGTGGAAATCTACCCGGGCATGGCCGCATCCGAAGCCCTTTACCGCGAGGACGGATCGCTGCGCGGCGTTGTGGCCGGGGTGTTCGGGGTGGCCAAGGACGGGGAGCCCAAGGCCGATTATCAGCCCGGCGTGGAGTTGAACGGGCGTTATGTCCTGATCGCCGAGGGCGCGCGAGGCTCGCTGGCTAAGGAGCTTCAGGCCAGGTTCGACCTATGCGCCCGGTCCGAGCCTCAGAAATACGGCATCGGCCTGAAAGAAATCTGGCAGGTCCCCGCCGAAAAATTCCAGAGCGGGCTGGTTCAACACAGCTTCGGCTGGCCCTTGCAAAACGACGTGGGCGGCGGCTCGTTCGTCTATCACTTCGGCGACCGCTATGTGTCTGTCGGCCTGGTCGTGCACCTGAACTACGCCAATCCCTATCTGTCGCCGTTCGACGAGTTTCAGCGGCTGAAGCAACATCCGGCGATCCGTCAGCACCTGGAGGGCGCAACGCGAGTGTCTTACGGCGCGCGGGCGATCACCGAGGGGGGCTTTCAGTCGGTCCCCGCCCTGGCCTTTCCCGGCGGGGCTCTGATCGGCTGTTCGGCGGGCTTTGTGAACCTGCCCCGCATCAAGGGCAGCCACAACGCCATGAAGACAGGCATGCTCGCGGCAGAAGCGGCGTTCGGCGCATTGCAAGCCGGGCGCGGCGGTGATGTCCTGAGCGAATACCAGGCCGCCTATGACGCCTCCTGGGTGAACCGGGACCTTCAGCTGGTGCGCAACGCCAAGCCGCTGTGGTCGCGCTACGGCACGGTTCTGGGCGGGCTGCTGCTCACGGGCCTGGACCTGTGGATCAACCGCCTGACCGGCGGGTGGTCGCCCTTCGGCACGCTGGGGCACGGCAAGACCGACGCGGCCTGCACCGGCTTGGCGAAGGACTATCAGCCCATCGCCTATCCCAAGCCGGACGGGGTGCTGTCCTTCGACAAGCTGTCGTCGGTGTTCGTGTCCAACACCAATCATGACGACGATCAGCCCAGCCACCTGAAGCTGCGCGACCCGTCCATACCCATTGGGGTGAACCTGCCGCTCTACGCCGAGCCGGCTCAACGTTACTGTCCAGCGGGGGTTTACGAGGTGGTGGAAAAGCAGGGCTCGCCCACCTTCGTGATCAACGCACAGAACTGCGTCCACTGCAAAACCTGCGATATCAAAGACCCCTCGCAGAACATCGTGTGGACCACCCCGGAAGGCGGCGGCGGGCCTAATTATCCGAACATGTGAGGCCGTGGGCGGCGCCTTGGTGCGAAGCGCTTGATCCAGGCGCTGAAACAGCGGAATTTGCCCGCATGTCCTGGCCGCGTCCGCTTCCCCCCTTCAGCCCTTTCGCCAAACCCCTGGTCGGGGTTCTCGGGGCTCTGAGCCTAGCCGCTTGCGCCACCATCGGTCCGGTAGGTCCGCCATCGACCCAGACCCTGACGGCGGCTCAAGCCGCGGCGGAAGAGGAGCGCTCCGCCTACGGCCTGTTCCTGGCCGGTGAAGCCGCTTTGGATGACGATCTAGACCCCGTCGCCGCCGACTACTTTGTGCGGGCCTCGCGCAAGGACGAAGACGTCCTGATCCGGCAGAAAGCCTTTCTCGCTGCGGTCGCCTCCGGGGACGTTGATCGCGCCGCCCTGTTGGCGCCGCCTGTGGGTCAGGGGGCGATGGGGGTCCAGAAGCTGGGCCAGTTGGTCCGAGCGGTGTCGGCCTTGGCGGCGGGCCGGGGCGCGGACGCGGCTGCGGCCATGCTCAAGGACCCCGGCGGACAGGCCTATGCGGGTGGATATCAGCTGGTGAAGCCCTGGGCCGCCCTGGCCGGGGGCAATGCGGCTCAGGCCGTCCTGCTGCCCGACACCCAAGGGCAGAGGCTGAACCGCCTGGCTGCGGTGCTCAGCCGTTCGCTGATCCTTGAACGGCTGCGCCGTTTTGACGACGCCGACAGTGGTTTTAAGACGCTCACCGCCAATGCCCAGCTGGGCATCTTTTACGTTCTGCCCTACGGCGCGTTCCTGGAACGCCGGGGCAGGACCGCCGACGCCGTCGCCCTTTACAAGAAATACCTGGTCCGCGCCCCGGCCGATAAGGGCCTGAAGAGCGCCATGGCCCGGGTGCAGCAGCATCGCCCGGCGCCGCCCGCTCCCAGCATAAGCGAAGGGGCCGGTCAGGCCTTGGTCAGCGCGGCGGAGCTGGCGCTGGTGCAGAAGTCGGTGGACGAGGGCGATATCTATCTTCGCCTGGGACTGAGGCTTGATCCACAGAACAACGAAGCGTGGCTGCTGCTCGGCGACGTGAGCGCCGCCGCCGGCGACTATGATCAGGCCCGCCAATATTACGCCAAGGTGGCGGCGGGGTCGGAGACCTACCTGGAATCGCGCGAGCGGATCATCACCAGCTATCAGAGCAGCGGCGACCATGACACTGCCCTGGCCCTGGCCCGCGATCTGGTCAAACTCGCCCCGGGCGAACGTGACGCCCAACTGGCTCTAGCGGACGCCTTGAGGGAAAAATCCCAGTTCGAAGAGTCGGCCAAGGTTCTCAGCGACGTCTTGGCGGCGGACCCGGACAGCGGCGGCTGGGCGCTGTATTTCCTGCGCGGCACCGCCCTCAGCCAGGCCGGCCATTGGCCCGAGGCCGAAAAGGATCTGCTTAAGGCCTTGGCCTTGCAGCCCGACCAGCCTGACGTTTTGAACTACCTGGGCTACAGCTGGATTGAGAAGGATGAGCGTCTGCAGCAGGCCATGGGCATGTTGCAGAAGGCTTTGAACGCCCAGCCGCAGTCCGGCGAGATCGCCGACTCCGTCGGCTGGGCCTACTATCATCTGGGCGACTACCGCGCGGCGGTGCTGAATTTGGAGCGGGCGGTGAGCTTCAACGCCGTCAGCCCGGAGATCAACGATCACCTGGGCGACGCCTATTGGCGGGTGGGGAGAAAGGCCGAGGCTGAGTATCAGTGGCGCCGGGTGCTGGGCCTTCAGCCCTCCGCCGAGCTCAAGGCCTCGGCCCAGAAGAAGCTGTCCGAAGGGCTGGACGCGCCCGTCGCTCCCGCTTCCATCGCTCAAGGATAGACCTCGCGTGAACACCGCTCTGGCTCCGGCCAAGGTCAATCTGTACCTGCACGTCGCTGCGGTCCAACCCGACGGATACCACCCTCTGGCCAGCCTCATGGCGTTTGCCGATATCGGCGACCAGGTCAAGGCGGAGCCGGCCGAAGGCCTGTCGCTTTCGATCACCGGCCCCTTCGCCCAGGGTCTGAGCGCAGGTGAAGACAATCTGGTCTTGCGCGCCGCGCGGGCGCTGGCCGCCGCTGCGCGGACGGATCGAGGGGCGCATCTGACATTGACCAAGGCCCTGCCCATATCGGCCGGTCTTGGCGGGGGCTCCAGCGACGCCGGGGCCGCGCTTCGGTTGCTGCGTCCGCTGCTGGCGCCGGGGATGGACGACGGCGCCCTGCAGGCCGTGGCCGAAGGCGTCGGCGCCGATGGGGCGGCCTGTCTGTGGGGCCGAGCGGTTATCGCCCAGGGGCGAGGCGAACGTCTGACTCCGGCGCCGGTCCTGCCGCCCTTGCCCGCCGTACTGGTCAATCCAGGCGTCCCGTCGCCCACCGGTGCGGTGTACCGGGCCTATGACGCCATGGGCGCTGTCGGCGACGCCGACTTACCGTCTGCGCCTGTGCTGGGCGATGTGGCGGCGGTCAGCGCCTGGCTGGCGGATTGCCGGAACGATTTGCAGGCTCCGGCTTTAGCCCTGGAGCCGCGCATCGGCCAGGCGCTCGACGCCTTGAGCGCGGCTCCGCAAACCCTGTTCGCGCGCATGTCCGGATCGGGCGCCACCTGTTTCGCCCTTTGCCCAGACCACGACGCCGCACGGGCCTTGGCGGAGCAACTGACTCGCGATCCTCCCCTCTGGTGGGCGCGAGCCTGCCGGCTTGATCACGCCGAGACCTGAGCCACAAAGAAAAGCGGCGGGACCCGAAAGTCCCGCCGCCATCACAATCGGTAACTGAGCGATGGGGTCCGCGTCGCCGCAGACCCCTCGGCCCTCGGGTTTAGCCGTGGACCACTTCGCCGTGCAGGTTGATGTCGAGGCCTTCGACTTCGACTTCTTCGCTGACACGGATGCCGATGGTCAGCTTCAGCACGCCCAGGATGATGAAGGTCATCACCAAGCAGTAGGCGAACACGGCGCCCACGTCGATGAGCTGGAGAGTCATCTGGTGGACGTTGCCGTCGGCCAGCCAACCCTTGCTCAGCGAATTGATCTTGTTGGACGCGAACACGCCCGTCAGGATCGCGCCGAGGGCGCCGCCGATGCCGTGCACGCCCCAGCAGTCCAGAGCGTCGTCGTAGCCGAACAGCTTCTTCAGGTGGACCGCCGAGATGTAGCAGACCACGCCGGCGGCGACGCCGATGATGAGGGCGCCGGTCGGGTCGACGAAGCCGGAGGCTGGGGTGATGGCCACGAGACCGGCCACAGCGCCCGAGATCATGCCCAGAACCGAAGGCTTCTTGGAGATGATCCATTCGACGAACATCCAGGCCAGAGCGGCGCCGGCCGTGGCGATTTGGGTCGCCGCAGCGGCCATGCCGGCCTGAACGTTGGAGGTCACCGCAGAACCGGCGTTAAACCCGAACCAGCCGACCCACAGCAGCGAGGCGCCGATGACGCTGTACGCGAGGTTGTGGGGGGCGAAGTTCTCGGTGCCGAGGCCCTTGCGCTTGCCGAGCATGAGCGCGGCGACAAGGCCTGCAGTCCCGGCGTTCAAGTGCACCACCGAGCCGCCGGCGAAGTCGAGCGCGCCGGCCGAGCCGAGCCAACCGCCGCCCCAGACCCAGTGAGCGATCGGGCAATAGACCAGCAGCAGCCAGGCGCCCATGAACAGCAGGAACGCCGAGTACTTCATCCGGTCCGCCAGCGCGCCGGCAATCAGGGCCGGTGTGATGATCGCGAAGGTCATCTGGAAGAACATGTATACGGACTCAGGGATGGTCGGGGCGAGCGACGACGTGGCGTTTAGCCCCATCGGCGCGAGCATGATGTATTTGAACCCGCCAATGTACGCGTTTTCGGGACCGCCGTCGGTAAAGGCGATCGAATAGCCGATCACCATCCAAAGCACCGTAATCAGGGCAGTGGCGCCGAAGCTCTGCGCCAGGGTGGCCAGGATGTTCTTCTTTCGGACCATGCCGCCGTAGAACAAGGCCAGACCCGGAATGGTCATCATCAGCACGAGGACCGACGAAGTCAGCATCCAGGCGGTGTCGCCGGTGTCGATCTTCGGCGCAGGAGTCGCAGCCGGAGCCGGCGCCGGTGCGGCGGCTGGTGCGGCGACGGGCGCCCCGGAAGGTGCGCCGCTTGCCGCGACGCTGGAGGCGTCTTGCGCCATGGCCGGATGCGCCATCAGCGGCGCTCCGAGGATCGCCACGGCAAGGGCGAGCGCCCCTAGCCACTTGGATCCAAATGTCCCAAATATTTTCATCTTGTGTTCCCCTGTCCAAAAGGTCCTAGAGCGCGGCCGAACCGGTTTCGCCGGTGCGGATACGTACGGCTTCCTCGACGTTCACGACGAAGATCTTGCCGTCGCCGATCTTGCCGGTGGCCGCTGCGGCCTTGACCGCCTCGACCGCCTTGCCCACGGCCGCGTCATCGACGACCGCTTCAAGCTTCACCTTGGGAACGAACACCACTTGGTACTCGGCCCCACGATAGATTTCGGTTTGGCCCTTCTGGCGGCCGTACCCCTTCACTTCACTGACCGTCAGTCCTTCGACGCCTGAAGCCACGAGAGCTTCGCGGGCATCGTCCAGCTTGAAAGGTTTGACGATCGCAATGATCAGTTTCATTCGCCGTGCTCCTGCGCGTGCAGAGGCCAGCCCCTCTGCATGTTCCTACCGCGACGTTACGAGTGTCCCCCCGTTCGTCCGGCTGCGCGACGCTAGCCAGCCGCCCCGCGAGCGGAGATTATAGTCGGCTTATCTGACCTGTTTTGGCCAGCGCTGTACACTTCATAGGCAGTTTTTTGCGATCCCGCCTAAAAAAGGGACGGACGATGACCTCCGGAAGGCGCCATTTCTTGCCTAGACGTTAAGACAACGGCCCGTCGGCGGCTTTGGCTGGTCTCTCAGCCGCCGTCAGCCTCCCGCATTGCATTGAAATTTCAGGAGAACCCCTTGATCCCCTTGAGTTGGCCCGCCCTTGCGCCCTGGTTGATGCTGACCGCATCCAACCTGTTCATGACGACGGCCTGGTACGGACACCTGAAATTTCGCCAGGCCCCGCTGTTTCTGGTCATTTTGGCCAGTTGGTTGATCGCGGGATTTGAATATCTGCTGGCTGTACCCGCCAACCGCATCGGCGCCTCAGTCTACAGCCCGGCTCAATTGAAGGCGATTCAGGAGCTCATCACCCTGTCGGTTTTCGTGGTCTTCTCTTACGTCTATCTGGGCCAGCCGGTGCGGCCGATGGCCCTGTTCGGCTTCGTGCTGATTTTTGCCGGAGCCGCCCTGGTCTTCCTCCAGAAATAGTCAGGCGACCTGCGAGCCCCCCGGATGAACCATGACGGGCGGCATACGTTTAGAGGGTGCATCCGCGTGGCCGGCAGGCCACTTTCAAGGAGAACCTCATGCGCGCCTCAATCCTCATTGCCATGCTCGGGGCCGTCAGCCTCGGCGCCGTCGGCGGCGCCTTTGCCCAGACGCCCCTCGCAGGCGACACCACCGTCAATCCGCCGAGTGTGGACATGAATCCGCCCGGCGGCTTCGCCTCCTCCAACACCTTGGGCGATGCGTCCAAGATGAAGGCGGGAGACCCCGGCGTGGTGTCCAACGCCCCGGTCCCCGATACGCCCGAGAACCGCGGAAAGTACGGCCGGCCCATGTCGCACGCGGGCAAGGTCAGCTCCCCCGCCGGGAACTAAGCTTTCGAGGACGACAACCGCTTCGGCCTAGCGCTTGAAGCCCAGGTCGGCGGGCCCTATGGTCCGCCGACTTTTTTTGGGCCCCTGCATGACCGCCGAACCCCTGTCCTTTCAGGACCTGATCCTTACGCTGCACGCCTATTGGAGCGACAAGGGCTGCGCGATCCTGCAGCCTTACGATGTGGAAGTGGGGGCGGGCACCCTCCACCCGGCGACGGTGCTGCGCGCCCTCGGCCCCAAGTCCTGGAACGCCGCCTACGTTCAGCCCTCGCGCCGGCCCTCTGATGGCCGCTATGGCGAGAACCCCAACCGGCTGCAGCACTATTATCAGTACCAGGTGATCCTGAAGCCCAATCCGCCGAACCTGCAGGACCTTTACCTGGGTTCCCTGGCGGCCATCGGCCTGGATCCCACCCTGCACGACATCCGCTTTGTCGAGGACGACTGGGAGAACCCCACCGTCGGCGCCTGGGGCTTGGGCTGGGAGGTGTGGTGCGACGGGATGGAGGTGTCGCAATACACCTACTTCCAGCAGGTCGGCGGCCTGGACGTAGACCCTGTGGCGGGCGAGCTGACCTATGGGCTGGAGCGCCTATGCATGTATGTGCAGGGCGTCGACAATGTGTTCGACCTGCGGTTCAACAATGCGGGCGTCAGCTACGGCGACGTGTTCCTGGAGAACGAGCGCCAGCAGTCGGCCGCCAACTTCCACGGGTTCGACGTCGCCATGCTCCAGCGTCAGTTTGTGGACATGGAGGCCGAGGTTCGCAGCCTGCTGAGCCAGACCGGGCCGCAGGGCCAAGTCCTGGTGCTACCGGCCTACGACCGCGTTCTCAAGGCCAGCCACCTGTTCAACCTGATGGACGCGCGCGGCGCCATCGCCGTGGCCGAACGCCAAAGCTACATCGGCCGCATCCGCGACCTGTGCAAAGCCTGCGCCGAAGCCTGGGTGAAGCAGCAGGAGGCGGCGTGAAGGAAAGCCAGGAGACTCCCTTCCCCCTCGATGGGGGAAGGGCGGGGGATGGGGGTGACG
>CAYVHP010000195.1:0-4152 GCA_964451265.1 uncultured Caulobacteraceae bacterium
TGATTGGAAGCCGACCCGCGATACCCCTGCAGGCCAGCGGTCACAATGACCGCATCAACAGGCCGGATACATGACCGCACCAAACCGAGCCACATGCCCACTTTTGCCTCTTGCCCAAAGGGGGCCGTCCATACATGACGAGCAATGTTAAGCCGCCCAGGGCCGGGCCAGGCGGCGCTTGTCTTCGAACCGGTCGATATCCGGCGCGTGTTGCAGAGTCTCGCCGATGGCGTCCAGGCCCTTGAGCAGCTTTTCCTTGCGGCCGGCCTCGATCTGGAAGCTCACCACCTGGCCGGACGGCGCGGCGATAGTCTGGGCGTCCAGGTCCACCGTGAACACGTGATTGCCGCCCTTGGCCTCGGCCATCAGGGCATGCAGGTCGGCCGCCGCGACGATGGCGGGCAACAGGCCGTTCTGCAGGCAGTTGTTATAGAAGATGTCGGCGAAGCTGGTGGAGACCACGCAGCGGATGCCGAAATCGTCCAGCGCCCAGGGCGCGTGCTCGCGGCTGGAGCCGCAGCCGAAATTGTCGCCCGCGATCAGGATGCGCGCGCCCTTATAGGCGGGTTGGTTGAGCACGAAATCGGGCTTTTCCTTGCCTTCCAAGTCGAAACGGAAGTCGTAGAACAGCCCCTTGCCCAGACCCTCGCGCTCCACGGTCTTGAGGAACTGCTTGGGGATGATCTGGTCGGTGTCGATATTGGCCGCCGCCATGGGCGCGGCGACGCCCTGTAGATGATCGAACTTCTGCATGGAATAGGGTTTAGCGGGTGGCTTGGTGAAACGAAAGCTTCAAGCGCTGGCGCGCAGGAGGCCTTCCACGGATAGGTCTTCATCGATGAGCGGCCAATGAATTCCGAAACCCGCAGCGCAAGGTTCCCAAACCTTACGCTGATCGCTTGAAGCCTTAAGCAATCTTGGAAACCAGATTAGCGGGGCGGAAATCACACGGCCGTCGCATAACCGAACTTCCAGTTCTTCATCGGACACTAAGACGTCCCGAACGCGAGAATCGATCCTAACCGCCGAAATGGTCATGCCACTTCTCCAAAATCACAAGCCGCTGTTCATCCACTTTATCAGTAATCAGCTTAATTTCCGAGGACTTGAAGCCGCGATTCAGCGCCACGGTGCAATCTTCTAACCAAATCTTTGTGTTGGCGCCGCCTTTGTCCACATGGACGTGAGGCGGCTCATCTCTTTCGTTCGAGAAGAAATAGAACCGGTGACCATTCCACCAAAACACGTTCGGCATGATTCACAGGAACTCCCGCACGTCGGCGATGTGGCCCTTGATCGCGGCGGCGGCGGCCATGGCCGGGCTCATCAGGTGGGTGCGGCCGCCGCGGCCTTGGCGGCCCTCGAAGTTGCGGTTGGAGGTTGAGGCGCAGCGTTCTTCCGGCGACAGACGATCCGGGTTCATGCCCAGGCACATGGAACAACCCGGCTCGCGCCATTCAAAGCCGGCGGCCAGGAACACCTTGTCCAGGCCCTCGGCCTCGGCTTCTTCCTTCACCAAGCCCGAGCCCGGCACGACCATGGCCCGCACGCCATCCGCCACCTTCAGCCCCCGGTCCAGCGCCGTCTGGGCAATGGCGGCGGCCTGACGCAGGTCCTCGATACGGCTGTTGGTGCAGGACCCGATAAATACCCGCTGGACCTTGGCGTCGGTGATTTTCTGCCCGGGGGTCAGGCCCATGTAGTCCAAGGCCCGGGCCGCGCCCGCCTGCTTGTCCTCGCTGGCGAAGCTCGCCGGATCGGGCACCAGGCCGTCCACCGTCACCACGTCCTCAGGG
Organism: uncultured Caulobacteraceae bacterium; assembly: GCA_964451265.1. Classification (GTDB taxonomy): domain Bacteria; phylum Pseudomonadota; class Alphaproteobacteria; order Caulobacterales; family Caulobacteraceae; genus BOG-938. Next base: position 1,797 of record CAYVHP010000195.1, read on the forward strand.
CTGGTGCCCCAGGTGACGGTGGGCGAGATCTTGGCTACATCGATGGTCAGTTCACGGTCGAAATGCGCGTCCGGGTCGCTGACGAACCCGCGCCAGTAGGCCACAGCCATGTCCCAGGCCGCCCCCTTGGGTGCCGCGGGCTTGCCCATCAGATAGGCAAAGGTCTTGTCGTCCGGCGCCACCAGGCCGGCGCGGGCGCCGCCCTCGATGGTCAGGTTGCACAAGGTCATGCGGCCTTCGATGGACAGGGCCTCGATGGCCGGGCCGGCGTATTCGATCACGCTGCCCGTGCCGCCGCCCGTGCCGATCTCGCCGATCAATGCGAGGGCGTAGTCTTTGGCGCCGACGCCTGGGATGGGCTCGCCCACGAACGTCACGCGCATGTTCTTGGACTTGCGCTGACGCAGGGTCTGGGTGGCCAGGACGTGCTCGACCTCCGACGTGCCGATGCCGTGCGCCAGGGCCCCAAAGGCGCCGTGGGTGGAGGTATGGCTGTCGCCGCAGACAATGGTCATGCCCGGCTGGGTGCGGCCCTGCTCCAGCCCCACCACATGGACGATGCCGTTGCGGATATCGCCCATGGGGAAGAACTCGATGCCGAAGTCCTTCACATTGCGGCCCAGGGTCTGCAACTGCAGCCGCGCCTCCAGGTCCGCCACGGCGTCCACGCCCAGGGCTTGGCCCTCGGTGGGGATATTGTGATCGGCCACCGCCAGGGTCAGGTCGGGACGGCGCACGGGGCGGTGATTGGTCCGCAGGCCCGAAAAGGCCTGAGGCGTGGTCACCTCATGGATCAGGTGCAGGTCGATATAGAGGATCGACTCCCCATTGGGGTCCTCCGCCACCAGATGGGCGTCCCAAATCTTGTCGTACAGTGTCTTTCCAGGCATGGCGGGCATGTAGGCTTAAGGGGCGGCTTCGTAAAGTGGGCAACCCGGAGGCAAAGGCATGTCAAACTTTTTCAATGCGCCGCCCTACCCCGGCGGCTGCCTCTGCGGGCAGGTTCGCTTTGTAGCAACCGAGGCGCCGATCGGCGCGCGTATCTGTCACTGCCGGTTGTGCCAGAAAGCCCAGGGCGCGGCCTTCCTGGCGGCGGGGTCTTTCGCCAAGAGCGCCGTCAGCATCCAAGGCCGCACGGCGCGCTATCAGTCTTCCTACCGCCTCTTCCGGCATTTTTGCCCCGATTGCGGCTCAAGCCTGTTCATTGAGCCCATCGACGCGCCAGAACGCCTGGCCGTGCACCTAGCGACCCTGGACGATCCGGGCGCCATCCGGCCCCAGATGCACATCTGGACATCGTCGCGCCTGGACTGGATCAAGTTCGACGACGGATTGCCACAATATCCAGAGGGCTCGCCCGTTCCGTTCGCACCCGTAGGTTAGACCTTCAGCACCATATCGCCGTAACGGGCTAGCACAGCATCATGAGTCAACAGACGCATAGGCTCGGCTAGGGCCTGGGCCACTAGCATGCGATCGAAGGGATCGGCGTGAAGGCTGGGCAGGGTTTCGACCGCCGCCGCGTGTTCGGGCGAGATCGGCAAAAGATCGTATCCGGCCTGAGCGAAATAGGTCATCGCCTCCCGGCCGGAGAGCGGCATGGCGTTGGGGCCGCCGCGTCCAAGGGCGTGCTTGAGCGCGATTTCCCATACGGAAGCGGCGCTGACGGCAATTGTATTGGCCGGATCCGTAATCAGCTCAGTCGCGCGCTGTGGCAGCCGGGAATCATCGACGAGCGCCCACAGGGCGATATGGGTGTCGAGCAGCAGCCTCATACGCCGCCCGAAAACAACTGGGCCACCTTGTCGTTGTCCATGTCGATGCTTTCGGGAACCTCGAACCGGCCCTTGGCGAAGCCTAAGCGGCAGCCGACGGACGGCTGGGCGATAGCAACCAAGCGCGCGGCAGGCTTGCCGTTGCGAGCAATGACGATTTCCGTTTCCGAGCCGCTTTCCACCGCTTCCACCAGCCGGGAAAGATTACTCTTGGCGTCGAGCATGTTGACCGTTTTCATGCGAACCTCGATTAGCTAGGTCTAGCCAGACTAACCTATCGGACCGAAAAGCTCAATCGGTACGTGTCCCGGTTGGGTCGCTGCTAGGCAGGGCGCGCGACGAACTCGCCTTTCCTATCCGATGTCGGCCCCGAGATTTCAGCTTCAAAACTGTCAATCACAGCTCGAAGAAGATCGCTGCGCGGTCCGAGCCCCTGTGATTCAAGCGCGTCGGCAATGTGATTGACAGCATCTGCCAGGATAACACCCCAAGCCGTTGTCTCTTGGACCCGACCATCCTCGGCGTACATTCCAACCAAGACCGAGCAATGCAGGCCTTGTTCTGCGACCCAGACCCGAAGC
>CAYVHP010000196.1:0-3296 GCA_964451265.1 uncultured Caulobacteraceae bacterium
GGCTCGCAAGCGCCAGGGGCGCGGCGGCGGGATGGAATATCACATGTCCTTGCTGCCGGACGCCGCCAAGGCCCGCCTGCTGGCGGCCCGGCCGGCCGCCGCCGAACGGATGGACCGCGACAGCGCGTGGATGCGCTGGGAGCGCCTGCCGGAGTCGATGAAGGCCGAGGCGCGCGAGCGCCTGGCCGTGATCGAGCGGGTGGAAGACCTGCGCCGCCACGGCCTGACCAAGGACCGGGCCGTGCATGAGGTCGCCCGCTCATCCGGCCGGGGCGTCAGCACCATCTACGCCTGGTTTGACCGAATCCTGGGCGTGCGCAGCGATGATCGGGCGGTCTATCTAACCCCCGATTACGCCGGCCGCACCACGACGGCGGCCTGCCCGCAGGAGGCCTGGGAGCACTACAAGGGCTACTACCTGCGCCAGTCGGAGCCGACGGCGGAGTCGGCCTATCGCGACCTGATGCGTGTGGCGGGCGAGAAGGGCTGGACCATCCCTTCAGCCAAGACGCTGCAGCGGCGGCTGGACGCGGAAATCCCGCCCAATGTTCAGACCTTCTTGCGCAAAGGCCCCAAGGCCCTGGACCACACCTTCCCGCATCTGCAGCGGGACCGGTCGATGATCACGCCGATGATGATCGGCAATCTGGACGGCCACCTGTGGGACGTGGTGGTGGAATGGGAAGACGGAACCCGGGGCCGCCCGCACAGCCTGGCGGTGCAGGATATCGCCTCTTCGAAGGTGCTTGCCGTCCGCTTCGACCGCACTTTGAACGCCAACCTGGTGCGCCTGGCCCTGGGCGACACTTTCCGCGACCACGGCCTGTTCGAAACCCTGCTGATGGACAACGGGCGGGAGAACAACGCGGCCCAGATCGCCGGGGGCCAGCCGATCAATCGCCGCTGGCACAAGGTCCCTGAGGAGACGCCGGACGGCGTGCTCAAGCTGCTGAACATCAAGGCCGTGTTCGTCACCCCCTATTGGGGTCAGGCCAAGCCCATCGAGCGGATGTTCCGCGACTGGGCTCACGACATCGCCAAGCGCCCGGAATTCGAGGGCGCCTATACCGGCCACAACACGGTGGCCAAGCCGGAAAACTCCCGCACCCGCGCCATTCCGATTGCGGAATTCGAGGCCATCATCAAGCGCGAGCTGCTGTTCTACAACGCCCAGCAGGCCCGTCGCGGCGCCCATCTGAACGGCCGGTCCTTCGACCAGGTGTTCGCCGAGGGCGTCGCGCGCCATCCGGTGCGCACGGCCTCGCCCGAGCAGCTGCGCCTGTGCCTCCTGGCCTCCAAGCCGGTGTCCATGGACCGCCAGAGCGGCGCGGTCAGCGTCGAAGGCCACCGCTATTTCTCGCCGGAACTGGCCGCGATCAAGCGCCAGCGGGTGGTGGTGCGGTTCGATCCGGAAAACCTGGCGGCGGCGGCCTATGTCTACTCCCTGGACGGCCGTCTGCTGGCGCACGCCACGCGGATCGGCGCCGGAAACTTCAACAGCGTCACCACGGCCCGCAATCATCGCGCCGCCCTGCGGGATCACTCCCGCGCCGTGCGAGCCCAGGCCGATGCCCTGCGCCGGATGACCGCCGCCGAGGTGGCCGAGGCGTCCGCCGCCGCGCCCACGCCCGGGGCGCCCAGCCTCGATCCCAAGGTGATCGCGCCCGACTTCAGCGCGCCGCGCCATGCCGAAGATTTCGGGCAGGCCCGCCGCATGGCGGTGGGCGCCGGATCGACCCTCGACTTCAACGCCGCCTTCGAACGCGGCGTCGCCGCCATGGACCGGAGCGGATGAAGAAAACCCGCCCGGGGCGGCAACCCCGGACGGGCCTGTCAGTCACATCAACGGAGTAGAGCTACCATGAACCTTACGCCCAGCAAGATAGAGTTTTCTGACCACGAACACCGGGATATCCGCCGCGACGTTGAGCAGGCCAAGACCTATGATGGCCTGACGGAAGCCGAGGTCGGCCGCCAGTCCGACGTTTCACCCTCCACGCTCAATGCCTACCTGAAAGGCTCCTACAAGGGCGATAACAACAGCCCCGCCGCCCAGCTGCACAAGTGGTTGCAGGCCCGTCGGCTCGCCTTGGAAACCCGCAGCACCCGTCCCGAGCACCCGCCGTTTCAGCCGCTGCGCCAGTCGCAGACCATCATCAACCTGCTGAGCTACGCCCGCGAAACCGGGCGAATAGTGGTGATCGCCGGCTCGCCGGGCGTGTGCAAGACCGCTTCCGCCCGGCAATTCGCCAGCGACACACCGCGTACTTGGCTGGCAACCATGGACGACACCACAGCCGGCGTCTCGCCGATGCTGACCGAAATCCTGTCCGCCATGGGCGAGCCCGACGCCAAGGGCACGCCCCGTGCGCTGTCGCGCCGGGTTTCGGATAAGGCCGAAGAAGCCAAGAGCCTGATCATCATCGACGAGGCCAACCACCTCACCGACAAGGCCATCGACCAACTTCGCGCCATCAACGACCGCGCCCGGGCGCGTGGCCTGATGGTCGGCATCGCCCTGGTCTGGAATGACTTGGTCTACGGCCGGGTCGGCACGGCCGGCACCAAGGCCGCCTTCGCCCAGGTTTCCAGCCGAATAGCTATGCGGCGCTATCTGGTGGAGCCCGACCCGTCCGACGTCGCCGCCATGGCCCACGCCTGGGCCGCCGCCAACCGCGAGGACGTCGGCCCGCGCGAAATCGATTTTCTGAAAAAAATCGCGGCCAAACCGGGCGGCCTGCGCAACGTCGAAAAGACCTTCGAGGCGGCCGTCATGGCCGCGCGCGGCGCCAGCGAGCCCCTGACCCTGTCGCACCTGCAGGGCGCTTTCGATCAGAACTCCGGCCTGACGCGGGCGGCTTGAGGGACATGGCCATGAACCCCGACCAAGACCCCATCGCCCGCATCCGCCGCGAGCTAACCCGGATCCAGGGCGCCGCCTCCGCCAACCTGCTCACGCCCGAGCGCCTGAAAGCCTTCCTGGCCACCGCCCGCGAGGCCTGCGACCAGGCCGACGAGCAACTGCGCGACGACGAGCACTTCGAGATCACCCTGGACGGCCTTTCGGCCCTGCATCGGGGCGGCAAGCCCGTCCGCTGGGCCGGCCATCTGTCGGTGATCGAAGGAGACCGGGCATGATGGACACCATCACCGGACCCACCCTCCTGACCGCCGCGCGCACGGCGCTCTGCGTCCTGGAGATCGAGCGCTACGAGCTGCTGTGCCATGCCGCCGTCGTTGACGAGGATCTCCAGCCGCGCCTGGAAACCCTCGACCCTTCGGCGGCCGAACGGCTC
>CAYVHP010000197.1:0-3316 GCA_964451265.1 uncultured Caulobacteraceae bacterium
GGCTCGCAAGCGCCAGGGGCGCGGCGGCGGGATGGAATATCACATGTCCTTGCTGCCGGACGCCGCCAAGGCCCGCCTGCTGGCGGCCCGGCCGGCCGCCGCCGAACGGATGGACCGCGACAGCGCGTGGATGCGCTGGGAACGCCTGCCGGAGTCGATGAAGGCCGAGGCGCGCGAGCGCCTGGCCGTGATCGAGCGGGTGGAAGACCTGCGCCGCCACGGCCTGACCAAGGACCGGGCGGTGCATGAGGTCGCCCGCTCATCCGGCCGGGGCGTCAGCACCATCTACGCCTGGTTTGACCGAATCCTGGGCGTGCGCAGCGATGATCGGGCCGTCTATCTGACCCCCGATTACGCCGGCCGCACCACGACGGCGGCCTGCCCGCAGGAGGCCTGGGAGCACTACAAGGGCTACTACCTGCGCCAGTCCAAGCCGACGGCGGAGTCAGCCTATCGCGACCTGATGCGCGTGGCCGGCGAGAAGGGCTGGACAATCCCCTCGGCCAAGACGCTGCAGCGTCGGCTGGACGCGGAAATCCCGCCCAATGCTCAGACCTTTTTGCGCTATGGCCCCAAGGACACGGACCACACCTATCCGCACCTGAAGCGCGACCGCTCGCTGATTACGCCGATGATGATCGGCAATCTGGACGGCCATTTGTGGGACGTGGTGGTGGAGTGGGAAGACGGAACCCGGGGCCGCCCGCACAGCCTAGCGGTGCAGGATATTGCCTCTTCGAAGGTGCTTGCCGTCCGCTTCGACCGCACTTTGAACTCCAACCTGGTGCGCCTAGCGCTGGGCGACACCTTCCGCGACCACGGCCTGTTCGAAACCCTGCTGATGGACAACGGCCGGGAGAATAACGCGGCCCAGATCGCCGGGGGCCAGCCGATCAATCGCCGCTGGCACAAGGTCCCCGAGGAGACGCCGGACGGCGTGCTCAAGCTGCTGAACATCAAGGCCGTGTTCGTCACCCCCTACTGGGGCCAGGCCAAGCCCATCGAGCGGATGTTCCGCGACTGGGCTCACGACATCGCCAAGCGCCCGGAATTCGAGGGCGCCTATACGGGCCACAACACGGTGGCCAAGCCGGAAAACTCCCGCACCCACGCCATCCCCATCGCCGAATTCGAGGCCATCATCCGGCGCGAACTGGCGTTCTACAACGCCCAGCTGGGCCGTCGCGGCGCCCATCTGAACGGCCGCTCCTTCGACCAGGTGTTCGCCGAGGGTGTCGCCCGCCACCCGGTGCGCCGGGCCTCGCCTGAGCAGCTGCGCCTATGCCTGCTGGCCTCCAAGCCTGTGTCGATGGACCGCCAGAGCGGCGCGGTGAGCGTGGAAGGCCACCGCTACTGGTCAACGGAGCTGTCCGCGATCAAGCGCCAGCGGGTGGTGGTGCGCTTCGATCCGGAGAACCTGGCGGCGGCGGTCTATGTCTACACCCTGGACGGCCGCCTGCTGGCCCACGCCACGCGGATCGAGGCCGGAAACTTCAACAGCGTCACCACGGCCCGCAACCACCGGGCCGCCTTGCGCGACCACTCCCGCGCCGTGCGCAACCAGGCCGAAGCCCTGCGCCGGATGAGCGCCGCCGAGGTGGCCGCCGCATCCGCCGCCGCGCCCACGCCCGGGGCGCCCAGCCTCGATCCCAAGGTGATCGCGCCCGACTTCAGCGCACCGCGCCATGCCGAAGATTTCGGGCAGGCCCGCCGTGCTGCAGCGGGCGGCGGCGTGGTCGCCGACTTCAACTTCAACGCCGCCTTCGATCGAGGCGTCGCCGTCGCCGCCGCCACAGACAGGGGCGGATGAAGAAAACCCGCCCGGAGCAGCCACTCCGGACGGGCCTAGGCAACACATGAACAGGAGTAGAGCTACCCATGAACGTCACCCCAAGCAAGACCGAGTTCACGGACGACGAGCACCGCGAAATCCGGCTGGAGATCGCCCGGGCCAAGAGCCCGCCGGAAAACCTGACCGAGGCGGCCATCAGCCGGGAGTCTGGCGTCAGCGCCTCGACCCTGAACAGCTACCTGAAAGACTCCTACAAGGGCGATAACAACAGCCCCGCCGCCCAGCTGCACAAGTGGCTGTCGGCGCGCCGCCGGGCCAAGGAATTCAGCGTCCAGCTGCCGGTGGCGCCGGCCTATCAGCCCCTGGTCACCTCCCAGCGGATCATGAACCTGCTGGCCTATGCCCACGCCATGGGCCGGATCGTGGTTGTCGCCGGCTCGCCGGGCCTGTCCAAGACCGCCACGGCCCGCCAGTTCGCCGCCGACACCCCGCGCTCCTGGCATTGCGCCATGGACCCCGCCACCGCCGGGGTCAGCACCATGCTGTCGGAGATCCTGCGCTCCATGGGCGAGCCGGAGGCCAAGGGCACGCCCCAGCAGCTGTCCAACCGAGTCAGCGCCCGGATGGAAGAGGCCAAGTGCCTGCTGATGATCGATGAAGCCCAGCACCTGGGCGACAAGGCCATCGAGCAGGTGCGGGCGATCAACGACAGGGCGCGCGCACGCGGCGCCAGCGTCGGCATCGCCTTGATCGGCAACGAGGCCGCCTACAGCAAGATCGGCACCACCGGCACCAAGGCCGCCTTCGCCCAGGTCAGCAGCCGCGTGGCCATGCGGCGGTATTTCATCAAGCCGGACCCGGCCGACGTGGAAACCCTGGCCCATGCCTGGGGCGCGGCGAACCGCGAGGTCATGACCCGCGCCGAGGTCAACTTCCTGCAACAGATCGCCGAAAAGCCCGGCGGCCTGCGCAATGTGGAGATGACGATCGAGGCGGCCCTGATGGCCGCGCGGGGGAGCAACGAGCCCCTGCAGGCGGCCCACCTGAAGGGCGCCTACGACCAGCTCTCCGGCCTGACGCGGGCGGCCTGAGGGACATGGCCATGAACCCCGCCCAAGACCCCATCGCCCGCATCCGCCGCGATCTGCGCCAGTTGCAGGACCTCTACAGCGCCAATCTGCTCACGCCTGAGCGGCTGAAGGCCTGCCTGGACGACGCCCGCGAGGCCTGCGCCCAGGCCGCCGAACAGCTGCGCGACGACGAGCACTTCGAGATCACCCTGGACGGCCTTTCGGCCCTGCATCGCGGCGGCAAACCCGTCCGCTGGGCCGGCCATCTGTCGGTGATCGAAGGAGACCGGGCATGATGGACACCATCGCCGGCCCCACCCTCCTGACCGCCGCGCGCACGGCGCTCTGCGTCCTGGAGATCGAGCGCTACGAGCTGCTGTGCCATGCCGCCGTCGTTGACGAGGATCTCCAGCCGCGCCTGGAAACCCTCGACCCTTCGGCGGCCGAACGGCTC